>NZ_VISI01000002.1:980000-1305000 GCF_007827365.1 Olleya sp. Hel_I_94 | reverse complement strand
AGTTGGTAGAGCACTGGTCTCCAAAACCAGGTGTCGGGAGTTCGAGTCTCTCAACCCGTGCAACTAAAATCAAATGCAAAATTTGTTTTTAAATAGTATTAAAGGAGTCCGCTCCATTGGATGACATTAAATAAAATAACATGGCTGGAATTGTAAATTATATAAAAGAATCATTTGGAGAGTTAAAAAACAATGTTACTTGGACACCATGGTCTGAGGCACAAAGTTTAACTATTCTTGTGGCTGTTTTTTCTATTATTTTTTCTTTAGCTATTTGGGGTATTGATACTGTTTTTAGTAAAGTAATTAGTTTATACTTTAATTTAATAGGATAGATTGATATGGCGGAAGTTGGAGAAAAAAAATGGTACGTAGTAAGAGCTGTAAGTGGTCAAGAAAATAAGATTAAGGCTTATATTGAAAATGAAATAGCTAGACTAGGCTTACAAGATTATGTAGAGCAAGTTTTAGTTCCTACAGAAAATGTTGTTCAAATCAGAAATGGTAAAAAGGTAAACAAAGAAAAAGTTTACTTTAGTGGTTACATAATGATTAAAGCAAATCTTACTGGAGAAATACCTCATATTATAAAATCTATTACAAATGTTATAGGTTTTTTGGGTGCTACTAAAGGTGGAGATCCATTACCTCTAAGACAGTCTGAAGTAAATAGAATGTTAGGTAAAGTGGATGAGTTATCTGTAGATGCGGATGTAAATGTGGCGATACCTTTTACTAAAGGTGAAACCGTTAAAGTTATTGACGGTCCATTTAATGGATTTGATGGAACTATTGAGAATATAAATGAAGAAAAACGTAAGTTAGAAGTAATGGTTAAAATCTTTGGAAGAAAGACCCCATTAGAGTTAAGTTACATGCAAGTAGAAAAAATATAATAATTGTTACACTAATAATAATGCATTTTTAAGCTTCCACTTAATTAATGCATCAATTTAATTCATTAAAAATGGCAAAAGAACTAGGAAAAGTAGTTAAACTACAAGTCAGGGGAGGTGCAGCGAATCCTTCGCCACCGGTTGGACCCGCTCTAGGTGCTGCAGGAGTTAATATCATGGAGTTTTGTAAGCAGTTTAATGCTAGAACTCAAGATAAAGCTGGTAAGGTTTTACCAGTGGTGATTTCGGTTTACAAAGACAAATCATTTGATTTTGTAATCAAAACACCACCAGCTGCTGTACAGTTACTAGAAGCGGCCAAAGTGAAAAAAGGTTCGGGAGAACCACACGTTAAGAAAGTAGCAAAAGTTTCTTGGGATCAAATCAAAACTATTGCGGAAGACAAAATGGTAGATTTAAATGCATTTACTTTAGATTCTGCAATGAAGATGATTGCTGGTACTGCAAGATCTATGGGTATAACTGTTAAAGGTGGTGATGCACCAAATTAACCTAAAAAGATTTTAAAATGGCAAGATTAACAAGAAAACAAAAAGAAGCTGTAGCTAAAATTGAAAAGGATAAAGTATATTCTATCAAGGAAGCTTCAGTATTAATAAAAGATATTACTAACACTAAATTCGACGCATCTGTAGATTTAGCAATACGTTTAGGTGTAGATCCTCGTAAAGCTAATCAAATGGTTAGAGGTGTTGTTTCTCTTCCTCACGGAACTGGTAAAGATACTAAAGTATTAGCTTTAGTAACACCAGACAAAGAGGCTGAAGCTAAAGAAGCTGGTGCTGATTATGTTGGTTTAGACGAGTACCTTGATAAAATCAAGAGTGGTTGGACTGACGTTGACGTAATTATTACTATGCCTAGTGTTATGGGTAAATTAGGTCCTTTAGGACGTGTATTAGGTCCTCGTGGTTTAATGCCTAACCCTAAGACTGGAACGGTAACAATGGATGTTGCAAAAGCTGTAACAGAAGTGAAAGCTGGTAAAATTGATTTTAAAGTTGATAAAACTGGTATCGTTCATGCTTCAATTGGAAAAGCTTCATTTACTGCTGATAAGATTGAAGACAATGCAAACGAATTATTAACAACAATATTAAAACTTAAACCAACTGCTGCAAAAGGAGTTTATGTAAAGAGCATTTTTATGTCTTCTACCATGAGTCCTAGTATTGCTGTGGATACTAAAATAGGTTAAGGAGTTAAAAACTTTATATTATGACTAGAGAAGAAAAATCACAAGTAATTAAAGACTTAACTGTACAATTAGCCGAAAATTCAAATATCTATATAGCAGATATTTCTGGTTTAAACGCAGGTACTACTTCTGACTTACGTCGCGCTTGTTTCAAAGCAAACATTAAGTTAGCAGTTGTTAAAAATACATTACTTGAAAAAGCGATGGAAGCTTCAGATAGAGATTTTGGAGATTTACCATCAATACTAAAAGGAAATACATCTGTGATGTATTCTGAAACTGGTAACGCTCCAGCTAAGGTAATAAAGACTTTTAGAAAAAAATCTGATAAGCCTTTATTAAAAGGTGCTTTTATTGAAGAAGCAGTTTACTTAGGAGACAATCAGTTAGATATGTTAGTAGACATTAAGTCTAGAGAAGAGTTAATTGGTGATATAGTAGGATTACTACAGTCTCCAGCTAAGAATGTTATTTCGGCTCTTAAATCTAGCGGTGGGACACTTTCAGGTATCTTAAAAACATTATCTCAGAAAGAGGGATAATAATAAATTAGGCACTATTACAATTATATATTAAATTACAAAATTAAAACGATAGAAAAATGGCAGATTTAAAAGATTTCGCAGAACAATTAGTTAACCTTACTGTAAAAGAAGTAAATGAGTTAGCTACTATTTTAAAAGATGAATATGGTATCGAACCTGCTGCTGCTGCAGTAGCTGTTGCAGCTGGTCCAGCTGCAGGAGGTGATGCTGCTGAGGCTCAAACTGAATTCGATGTAGTTCTTAAAGCTGCTGGAGCATCTAAGCTTGCAGTTGTAAAATTAGTTAAAGAATTAACTGGTTTAGGATTAAAAGAAGCTAAAGAATTAGTTGATAGCGCACCAAGCAACATCAAAGAAGGAGTTTCTAAAGATGAAGCTGAAGGTTTAAAAACTTCTTTAGAAGAAGCAGGAGCTGAGGTTGAGCTTAAGTAAGCTTACCAAATAATTTTACAAAGGTTTAGGTCTGAAGCATGTGCTTTACGACCTAAACCATTTGTCGTATATAGTGATTAGCTATATAAAATAATTTTTTTTTAATCAAAATTTCGTCCATTGATGTTAGTAACACAAGCTGAAAGATTAAATTTCTCGTCTATTGTAAATAGAACAGAATACCCGGATTTCATGGATATTCAGATTAAATCCTTCCAGGATTTTTTCCAGTTAGAAACAAAATCTGAAGAAAGAGGTGATGAAGGTCTATACAATACCTTCATGGAGAACTTTCCAATTACAGACACACGTAATCAATTCGTATTAGAATTTTTAGATTACTTTATTGATCCACCAAGATATACCATTGAAGAATGTATTGAAAGAGGACTAACTTATAGCGTTCCATTAAAAGCTAGGTTAAAGTTATATTGTACAGACCCTGAACATGAGGATTTCGAGACCATTGTCCAGGATGTGTACCTAGGAACTATACCTTACATGACACCTTCAGGTACTTTTTGTATCAACGGAGCAGAACGTGTAGTAGTTTCTCAATTACATAGATCTCCAGGTGTATTTTTTGGTCAGTCTTTCCATGCAAATGGAACCAAATTATATTCAGCAAGAGTTATTCCTTTTAAAGGATCATGGATAGAATTCGCTACAGATATTAACCAAGTAATGTATGCGTACATTGATAGAAAGAAAAAGTTACCTGTAACTACTCTTTTTAGAGCTATTGGTTTTGAGCGTGACAAAGATATATTAGAAATTTTTGATCTAGCAGAAGAGGTTAAAGTTTCTAAATCTGGTCTTAAAAAAATCATTGGTCGTAAATTAGCTGCTCGTGTATTAAATACATGGCATGAAGATTTTGTTGATGAAGATACTGGTGAGGTAGTTTCTATTGAGCGTAATGAGATTGTTTTAGATCGTGATACAGAATTAGATAAAGATAATATTGAGGAAATTCTTGAGATTGACGTTAAAACTATTCTTTTACATAAAGAAAGTGCTCAACAGGGAGATTATGCAATTATTCATAATACTCTTCAAAAGGATCCAACAAACTCTGAAAAAGAAGCTGTTGAACATATTTATAGACAACTACGTAATGCTGAGCCGCCAGATGAGGAAACAGCACGTGGTATTATAGATAAATTATTCTTTAGTGATCAACGTTATTCTCTTGGAGAAGTTGGACGTTACAGAATGAATAAAAAATTACAATTAGATATTGGAATGGATAAGCAAGTGCTTACCAAAGAAGATATTATTACTATAATTAAATATTTAATTGAACTTATCAATTCTAAAGCAGAGATTGATGATATTGATCACTTATCTAACCGTCGTGTACGTACAGTGGGTGAACAATTATCTTCTCAGTTTGGTGTTGGTTTAGCTCGTATGGCGCGTACTATTCGTGAGCGTATGAATGTTCGTGATAACGAGGTTTTTACACCTATAGATTTAATTAATGCTAAGACGTTATCGTCTGTTATTAATTCTTTCTTTGGTACAAACCAATTATCGCAATTTATGGACCAAACTAATCCTCTTGCAGAAATTACGCACAAGCGTCGTTTGTCAGCATTAGGTCCAGGTGGTTTATCAAGAGAAAGAGCAGGATTCGAGGTTCGAGATGTTCACTATACTCACTATGGTAGACTTTGTCCAATTGAAACTCCTGAGGGACCTAACATTGGATTAATTTCATCATTATCGGTATATGCTAAAGTGAATTCTATGGGATTCATCGAAACGCCTTATAGAAAAGTTACTGATGGAGTTGTTGATATTAAAGGAGCACCTATTTATTTAAGTGCCGAAGAAGAAGAAGATAAATTAATTGCTCAAGCAACTGTTAAAGTTGATGAAGACGGTAAGATTTTACATGACAAGGTAATTGCACGTATGGAAGGTGACTTCCCAGTAATGGATCCTAAAGATATCCATTATACAGATGTAGCACCTAATCAAATTTCATCTATATCTGCTTCACTTATTCCGTTTTTAGAGCATGATGATGCCAACCGTGCATTGATGGGATCTAACATGATGCGTCAGGCTGTACCGTTGTTACGTCCTCAAGCTCCTATTGTTGGAACTGGTTTAGAGAGACAAGTAGCATCAGATTCTCGTGTTTTAATTAATGCAGAAGGAAATGGTGTTGTGCAATATGTTGATGCAAATGAGATTGTTATCAAGTATGAAAGAACAGAAGACGATGCTAAAGTTAGTTTTGATAGTGATATTAAAACATATCCATTAGTTAAGTTTAGAAAAACTAACCAGGGAACTTCTATTAATTTAAAGCCAATTGTTAAAAAAGGCGACAAAATTACTAAAGGACAAGTTTTATCTGAAGGTTACGCAACTCAAAAGGGTGAATTGGCTTTAGGAAGAAATATGAAAGTAGCCTTTATGCCTTGGAAAGGGTATAACTTTGAGGATGCAATTGTAATTTCTGAAAAAGTTGTTCGTGAAGATATTTTTACATCTATTCACATTGATGAATATTCTCTTGAAGTTAGAGACACAAAATTAGGAAATGAAGAATTAACAAACGACATACCAAACGTTTCTGAAGAGGCTACTAAAGACTTAGATGAAAATGGTATGATTCGCGTTGGTGCAGAAGTTAAACCTGGTGATATTTTGATTGGAAAAATTACTCCTAAGGGAGAGTCAGATCCAACACCAGAAGAAAAACTTTTACGTGCAATTTTTGGTGATAAAGCTGGAGATGTAAAAGATGCTTCATTAAAAGCTTCACCTTCATTACATGGTGTAGTTATTAATAAAAAATTATTTTCTAGAGCAGTTAAAGATAAAAGAAAGAGAGCTCAAGATAAAGAAGATATAGCTAAATTAGAAAATCTTTACTTTACGAAGTTTGATCAATTACAAGATGTATTAGTTGAAAAACTTTTCACTATTGTTAACGGAAAAACATCTCAAGGTATATTTAATGATTTAGGAGAAGAGGTTTTACCAAAAGGTAAAAAATTCACTCTAAAAATGTTAAATGCTGTTGACGATTATACTCACTTAACTGGTGGTACTTGGACAACTGATGATCATACTAATAAGCTTGTAGCTGATTTAATTCACAATTACAAGATTAAAGAAAATGACTTACAAGGGTCTTTAAGACGCGAGAAGTTTACTATATCTGTAGGAGATGAATTACCAGCAGGAATAATCAAGTTAGCAAAAGTTTACATCGCTAAAAAACGTAAGTTAAAAGTTGGTGATAAAATGGCAGGACGACATGGTAACAAAGGTATTGTTGCGCGTATTGTACGTCAAGAGGATATGCCATTCTTAGAAGATGGAACTCCAGTTGATATTGTATTAAATCCATTAGGTGTACCATCTCGTATGAACATCGGACAAATTTATGAAACTGTTTTAGGTTGGGCTGGTCAAGATCTAGGTCGTACGTATGCAACTCCAATTTTTGATGGTGCTACAATTGATCAAATTAACGAGTTAACTGATGAAGCGGGAATCCCTAGATATGGTCATACATATTTATATGATGGAGGAACAGGAGATCGTTTTGATCAACCTGCCACAGTCGGAGTTATCTATATGCTTAAATTAGGACACATGGTAGATGATAAGATGCACGCGCGTTCTATCGGACCATATTCTTTAATTACGCAACAACCTTTAGGTGGTAAAGCACAATTTGGAGGTCAACGTTTTGGAGAGATGGAAGTTTGGGCACTTGAGGCTTACGGAGCATCTGCAACATTAAGAGAAATCTTAACTGTTAAATCGGATGACGTAGTTGGTAGAGCTAAAACTTACGAAGCTATCGTTAAAGGAGAGCCAATGCCAGAACCTGGATTACCAGAATCTTTCAACGTATTAATGCACGAATTGAAAGGATTAGGATTAGACATTAGATTAGAAGAATAATTTTAAGTGAGTTGAGCAGTTTTTAATGTATTAAAAACTGCTTTACAAACTGAACACTATAAGAATTATGGCAAAAAAGCAAGATAAGAATACAGTACAGAGATTTAACAAAATCTCGATTGGTTTAGCATCACCAGAATCTATATTAGCAGAATCTAGAGGTGAGGTTTTAAAACCAGAAACTATCAATTATCGTACACATAAACCAGAACGTGATGGTTTATTCTGTGAGCGTATTTTTGGTCCTGTAAAGGATTACGAATGTGCTTGTGGTAAATATAAGCGTATTAGATATAAAGGAATTGTTTGCGACCGTTGTGGAGTTGAAGTTACTGAAAAGAAAGTACGTCGTGATAGAGTAGGACACATTAATTTAGTAGTCCCTGTTGCTCATATTTGGTACTTCCGTTCTTTACCAAATAAAATAGGATACATTTTAGGATTACCTTCTAAGAAATTAGATATGATTATTTACTACGAACGTTATGTAGTAATTCAACCTGGTAATGCTAAAAACGAAGAAGGAGAGCCTTTACAAAAATTAGATTTTTTAACTGAAGAAGAGTACCTAAATATTTTAGAAACACTTCCTCAAGATAATCAATATTTAGATGATACAGACCCAAGCAAGTTTATTGCTAAAATGGGAGCTGAGTGTCTTATTGACTTATTATCTAGAATAGACTTAGACACGTTATCTTACGAGTTACGTCATAAAGCTAATACAGAAACGTCTAAACAACGTAAAACGGAAGCTTTAAAACGTTTACAAGTAGTAGAAGCTTTACGTGAGTCTAATGAAAATAGAGAGAATCGTCCCGAATGGATGATAATGAAAGTAGTGCCAATTATACCACCAGAATTAAGACCGTTAGTGCCTTTAGATGGTGGACGTTTTGCTACTTCTGATTTAAATGATTTATATCGTCGTGTAATTATCCGTAACAACCGTCTTAAAAGATTAGTTGAGATAAAAGCACCAGAGGTTATTTTACGTAACGAAAAACGTATGTTACAAGAGTCTGTAGATTCTTTATTTGATAACACACGTAAGTCGTCTGCAGTAAAAACAGATTCTAACAGACCTTTAAAATCTTTATCAGATTCGCTTAAAGGTAAGCAAGGTCGTTTCCGTCAAAACTTACTTGGTAAGCGTGTGGATTATTCAGCACGTTCTGTAATTGTTGTTGGACCAGAATTAAAATTATTTGAATGTGGATTGCCAAAAAATATGGCAGCAGAATTATACAAGCCTTTTGTAATTAGAAAATTAATTGAAAGAGGTATTGTTAAAACTGTAAAATCTGCTAAAAAGATTATAGATAAAAGAGAACCAGTTGTTTGGGATATATTAGAAAATGTTTTAAAAGGACATCCAGTGCTTTTAAATCGTGCTCCTACGTTACATAGACTTGGAATTCAAGCTTTTCAACCTAAATTAATTGAGGGTAAAGCAATCCAATTACACCCATTAGCTTGTGCTGCATTTAATGCGGATTTTGATGGTGACCAGATGGCTGTTCACTTACCATTAGGACCTGAAGCGATACTAGAATGTCAGATGTTAATGTTAGCATCGCATAATATCTTAAACCCTGCAAATGGTGCTCCAGTTACTGTACCATCTCAGGATATGGTACTTGGTTTATACTACATGACTAAGCACAGGTATTCTACACCTGAAGTTCCAGTAAGAGGTGAAGGATTAACATTTTACTCTGCAGAAGAAGTAACAATTGCTTACAATGAAAAGAGAGTGGAATTAAACGCAGGGATTAAAGTTAGAGCAATGGACTTTAATGAAGCGGGCGAACTAGTGTATCAAATTATTGAAACTACTGTTGGTCGTGTTTTATTTAACGAAAAAGTTCCAGCAGCTGCAGGTTTTATTAATGAAGTATTAACTAAAAAATCTTTAAGAGATATTATTGGTAATATTTTAAAAGTAACTAGTGTACCTGAAACTGCAGCTTTCTTAGATGAAATTAAAACTTTAGGATATAACTTCGCATTTAGAGGAGGTTTATCTTTCAGTTTAGGAGATATTATTATCCCACCAGAAAAGCAATCTATGATTGATGCTGCCAACCAAAAAGTTGATGGTGTTACTGGTAACTATAACATGGGATTAATTACAAATAACGAACGTTATAACCAAGTTATTGATATTTGGACGTCTACCAATGCGGAATTGACTGAATTGTCAATGAAACGTATTAGAGAGGACCAACAAGGATTTAACTCGGTATATATGATGCTTGATTCTGGAGCACGTGGATCTAAAGAACAGATTCGTCAGCTTACAGGTATGCGTGGATTAATGGCCAAGCCTAAAAAATCTACTGCAGGTGGAGGATCTATTATTGAAAACCCTATCTTATCTAACTTTAAGGAAGGATTATCAATTTTAGAATACTTTATATCAACTCACGGTGCGCGTAAAGGTCTTGCCGATACAGCACTTAAAACTGCCGATGCAGGTTATTTAACACGTCGTTTAGTGGATGTTTCACAAGACGTGATTGTTAATAGCGAAGACTGTGGTACATTAAGAGGAGTAGAAGTTTCTGCGCTTAAGAAAAATGATGAAGTTGTCGAGAAATTAGAAGCACGTATAGTAGGTCGTATTTCATTAAATGATGTATATGACCCTTTAAGTGAAGAGGTTTTGGCTGAAGCAGGTCAATTAATTGATGAAGTTGTAGCAGCTAGAATTGAAAATTCACCAATTGAGTCTGTAGAAGTTCGTTCGCCATTATCTTGTGAAGCTAAAAAAGGTATCTGTGCACAGTGTTACGGTCGTAATTTGGCTACCAATAAAATGGTACAACGCGGTGAAGCAGTTGGAGTTGTAGCAGCACAATCTATTGGAGAACCAGGTACTCAGTTAACACTTCGTACATTCCACGTTGGAGGTATTGCAGGTAACATTTCTGAAGAAAACAAACTTGTAGTTAAGTTTGATGGTATTGCAGAAATTGAAGATTTAAAAACTGTTAAAGGTACTGACAACGATGGTAAAGCAGTAGATGTTGTAATCTCTCGTACATCAGAACTTAAGTTAGTAGATAAGAAAACAGGAATTACCTTAAGTACTAATAATATTCCTTATGGTTCTCACGTTTTTGTTAAAAATGGAGATCCTTTAAAAGCTGGAGATGTTGTTTGTTCTTGGGATCCATATAACGGAGTTATTATTTCAGAATTTGCTGGAAAAGTTAGATATGAAAATATCGAACAAGGTATAACTTATCAAGTTGAAATTGATGAGCAAACAGGTTTCCAAGAAAAAGTAATTTCTGAATCTAGAAATAAAAAATTAATACCAACACTTATTGTTGAAGACGGTAAAGGTGAAGCGATTCGTTCTTATAACCTACCAGTAGGTGCGCACATCATGATTGATGATGGAGAGAAAGTTAAGGTTGGAAAAATCTTAGTTAAAATTCCTCGTAAATCTGCAAAAGCTGGTGATATTACAGGAGGTTTACCACGTGTTACAGAATTATTTGAAGCTCGTAATCCTTCTAACCCAGCAGTAGTAAGTGCTATTGATGGTGTTGTATCTTTTGGTAAAATTAAGAGAGGTAATCGTGAGATTATCGTAGAATCTAAATTAGGAGAAATTAAGAAATACCTAGTTAAGCTATCTAGTCAAATTCTTGTACAGGAAAATGACTTTATTAAAGCAGGAATGCCATTATCTGATGGTTCAGTTACACCAAATGACATCCTAAATATTAAAGGACCATCTGCTGTACAACAATACTTAGTTAACGAAGTGCAAGAAGTATATCGTTTACAAGGTGTGAAAATTAATGATAAGCATTTTGAAGTTGTTGTACGACAAATGATGCGTAAAGTAAGAATTATTGATTCTGGGGATACTATCTTTTTAGAGGATCAATTAGCACATAAATCTGATTTTATTGAAGAAAATGATAACATTTTTGGAATGAAAGTAGTAGAAAATGCTGGTGATTCTTCAAACTTAAAAGAAGGTCAGATTATATCTGCTTTCCAATTAAGAGATGAAAACTCTATTTTACGTCGTGAAGATAAACAACTAGTTATAGCAAGAGACGCGCAGCCTGCAACAGCGACGCCAATTTTACAAGGTATTACTAGAGCTTCTTTACAGACTAAATCATTTATTTCTGCAGCTTCTTTCCAAGAGACTACTAAAGTATTAAATGAAGCAGCTGTAGCTGGTAAGATTGATACATTAGAAGGACTTAAAGAAAATGTAATTGTAGGTCATCGTATACCAGCAGGTACAGGTATGAGAGCTTATGATAATATTATTGTTGGATCTAAAGAAGAGTTTGATCAAATGATGAAAGCTAAACAAGAAGTTAATTATAACTAATTGTAAATCAATATAATGTTGATTTTATAAATAATTTAATAATTAAAAGAATCCTGCAATTTGCAGGATTCTTTGTTTAAAAAATAACATATGTCAGATAATAATGATAATAAACCTAAACAAGGTCAAATTAATATAGAATTAGACGAGAAAATTGCAGAGGGTATATACTCTAACTTAGCTATTATAAATCACTCAGTCTCAGAGTTTGTTGTTGATTTTGTTAGTATAATGCCTGGTACGCCTAAAAGCAAAGTAAAGTCTAGAATTATATTAACACCACAACACGCTAAAAGATTATTAAAAGCTTTAAGCGAAAATGTCAAGAGATTTGAAAAAGCACATGGCGAAATTAAGGATTATGAACAGCCACCAATTCCTTTAAATTTTGGACCTACTGGGCAAGCATAAATAAAAAAGCCTTTCTATAAAATTAGAAAGGCTTTTTTATATTAATTAAATTTTAAATAGTCAAAAACTATTATAAAAAAAATTAAAATTAGTTTTAACTATATTAATCAAGTTTTTGACTTTATTTAACCGCATTTAAAGAGGTTTTTGTAAATTTAAATAGTGACATTAAGTGTGGATCTTTATCGTGTATTAAAACGATTTAAATGTGATTTTTTACTATTCAAATTCCGAAACGTAATGAAATTTAACACTTGGATATTTTTGTTGAGTCATTTGTAAAGAAAAAGGTGAATCTGCTAAAAATACTAATTGTCCTCTTTTATCCTTAGCTAAATAACGCTGTTTAACGCGTAAAAATTCTTTGTACTCACTATTTTTTTTGTCTTCAGGATCAACCCAACACGCTTTATACACATTTAAGTTTTCATAGGTACATTTAGCACCATATTCATGTTCTAACCTATATTGTATAACTTCATATTGTAATGCTCCAACAGTACCAATTACCTTTCTTCCATTAAGTTCTAATGTAAATAACTGTGCAACACCTTCATCCATTAACTGATCAATTCCTTTAAAAAGTTGTTTAGACTTTAATGGGTCTGCATTATTTATATATCTAAAGTGCTCAGGAGAAAAACTTGGTATTCCTTTATAGTTTAGTATTTCACCTTCTGTAAGTGTATCACCAATTTTAAAGGTTCCAGTATCTTGTAGACCAACAATATCACCAGGATAAGAGATATCTACAATTTCTTTTTTTTCTGCAAAAAAAGCGTTTGGGCTAGAAAATTTAACTTTTTTATTATGTCTTACATGTAAATACGGAGTATTTCTTTTAAACTCACCCGAAACTATTTTAACAAAAGCTAATCTATTTCTGTGATTAGGATCCATATTTGCGTGAATTTTAAATACAAAACCAGAAAATTTATCTTCCTCAGGTAAAACAAGTCGCTCTTCACTATTTTTTGGTCTTGGTTTCGGAGCTATTTCAACAAAACAATCTAATAATTCTCTGACACCAAAACTGTTTAATGCTGATCCAAAAAATACAGGCTGTAACTCTCCTTTTAAGTAATCTTCATTACTAAATTTAGGATAGATCCCTTCAACTAATTCAATTTCTTCACGTAAAGTGTTAGCTGATTTCTCTCCTATTAAAGTATTTAACTCTGTCGATTCAAGATCATTTATTTCAATGGTTTCCTCAATGTTTTTTCTACTGTCACCACTAAACAGATTAATATTTTTCTCCCAAATATTATATATTCCTTTAAAATCATAACCCATACCAATTGGGAAACTTAAAGGTGTTACCGTTAATTTTAATTTTTGTTCTATTTCATCTAATAATTCAAATGCATCTTTACCCTCACGATCCATTTTATTAATAAAAACAATCATTGGTATGTTCCGCATTCTACAAACTTCTACAAGTTTTTCCGTTTGTTCCTCAACACCTTTAGCAACATCAATTACAACTATTACACTATCAACAGCTGTTAATGTTCTGAAGGTATCTTCAGCAAAATCCTTATGTCCTGGGGTATCTAATATGTTTATTTTGATACCATCATATTCAAATGCAAGAACAGAAGTAGCTACAGATATACCACGTTGGCGTTCAATTTCCATAAAATCACTAGTAGCACCTTTTTTAATTTTGTTACTCTTAACTGCTCCAGCTTCATTAATAGCTCCACCAAAAAGTAACAACTTTTCTGTAAGTGTTGTTTTTCCTGCATCAGGATGTGATATAATACCAAAGGTTCTCCTTCTTTTTATTTCGTCTAAAAACTTCATTAAAATAATTTTTACAAATATATAGGTATAGGGTTAGATGTCCTACTAGTCAAAACCATTTATTATTTCATTTAATAGTGTTGTAAGTACTTGATAATCAATAAAATTTTTAAGAAAATTCATACATTTAATTATAATTTAAATTTTTATCTATCATATTTGCACTTTGTCGATAATTATTTTTAAAATATGAATGAATTTTTTTGTTTTTCGATGTAATGTTTGTCCGAAAAAACTACACTTTAACGAAAATTAACACTTTTAGGCGTGTATTTAAATCTATAAAGATTGTAAGTAATTAAATTCGCACTTTGTGTGGCTAAAACCACAATTAATAGCAAATACTATTTTTTAAAATTGATTATTAAATAATCTTACCCTCAACAACATGAAAATCTTTTTTCGATTATCTAGAGACAAAGCACTTGGTTTATTGGTGTTTACTTTATTTTCTTTTACTAGTTTATTTTCTCAGACTAATGCGCCAAGTATAAAAACTGGTGTTTCTTTTCAGTGGAGTGATGTGCAAACTACGCTTAATGATCCCGCTACAATTCAGAGTATAACTGTTGGCACAAGAGTTTTTGTGGATTTTGGAAGTCCTCAGTCTTATACTATGACTCAAGTAGGTACTACTGGTGGAAATGCTGCCAATAGAGTGCGTCTTAACAACACTCTTGTTGAGTCTACTAGTGCTAGTCCAACTTGGGATGCATCAGCTTTAGCAGCATTTCAAGATAAAAATTTGAATCACTTTTTTGAAGCTAGTAATAATGGACAAGCTATTTGTAATGATTTTTCAGCAGCTCAATCAACTTTAATTGCGCAGAAGCAAACATTTTCATATTCTCCGGCTATACGTAGTACTTCAGGAAGTATTATAGCGATTACAGAACGTAACGCAAATAATTGTTATCATATTGAGTTTTTTGGAACCCCAGTTGGTGGAGGTGCTAATCAATCTTTGGGTTCTACTTTTGTTAATCCTCAAGGTCCTACTTACTATGGTCATGGAGGAACAGGTAGTTCTAGTAGTTTTGGTACTGTTGGTACGGTAGTAGCTCCAACTAGTACTTCGGATTATTGGTTAAGTGACAGAGTAGTGGTTACCAATGGTGGGACTATTGGTATTGCTCTTTTTTACGTAAACGATATAGCTCCTCAAGGGTCTTTTATTACGGATGTAAGAATTACTGCAACAAGTGCTGATCACGGAGACGGTAAATTATTTATTTTTTCTTTACCAGATGAAGATGGTGATGGATTTAGTGATATTGATGATTTAGATGATGACGATGATGGTATTTTAGATATTGACGAATCAAATGGTTATTCTCCAAGTTATGATGAAGATGGTGATGGTATTCCAAACTGGAATGATACAATAGACAATGGTACTGGAGATGGTAGCTTCACAAACTATGCTGATGCCAATGGAGATGGTGTGCCTGATGTATATGATTTTGATGGTGATGGAATTCCTAATCATTTAGATTTTGATTCAGATAATGATGGTTGTTTTGATGCTTTAGAAGGTGGAGATGGAATAGTTACAACAGAACTGAATCCTAATGGATCATTAAATGGGGATATAGATGCGGCTACAGGTGTACCAAATAATGTTAATGTAAATAATGGACAAACTATTGGGACCTCTCAAAATGCTTCAGCGTATGATGCTAATGGGCAGTGTGATAGAGATAACGATGGTGTTTTAGATGGTAGTGATATTTGTCAAGGTTCAGATGATAGTGTTGATATAGATAATGATGGTGTGCCAAATGGTTGTGATTTAGATAATGACAATGATGGTATATTGGATATAAATGAAGGAGTCTGTTCTTCTCAAATTTTGACAGGTGTATGGACGATTTCAGGAAACACGGCTTCTTATGATTTTGGAAACGGAATTATTGCAGAAGTAAGTACTTCTAACGAAAATAATTTCACTTCAGGAGTTTTTACTAATGGTGCTTTTTGGACTGAAAATTTAGCTAATGCAGCATCTTTACAAAATCAATATATATGGAACAGAACTTTAACGGTTAATTACGTTGATCAATTAGGAGATCCAATTACAGTAACTAATCCTATTATCTTTTTAGATAGAGTTGGTGGTACAGATGGACTTAATGATGAACAAAATACCGCTATTGTAACCTTGCAAAATGGTTTGACATGGACTGCTTTATCAGGAACGTCTGATTTTGGTTCTACTGCAACTACAGTTTTTGATTCAGGTACAGGTACAGCTGCTGATCCAGCACATGTTCAGGATGCAACTCAGAATGATGCTGATGGAACAGCTGCTGGTACAATGCAAATTAATGGAGAGGTCTCAACTTTTACTTTACAATTTGTGCAAGGTGGTTTATTTGGTACGGGTACTGATGGTATCGAGTTTATATTATCTGCTTGTCAAAGTTTAGATACAGATAATGATGGAACACCGGACTATTTAGATACTGATTCAGATAACGATGGTTGTTTTGATGCTATAGAAGGTGGTGACAATATCGCCTTAGCTAGTGTAAATACTGATGGTACTTTAAACGGTACAATTAATACTACAACTGGGGTAGCAAATAATGTAAATACAACTAGTGGTCAATCTATTGGAGGAGCTAGTGATGCTTCACTTTCAGATCCAAATGGTCAATGTGACAGTGATGGAGATGGTGTAATTGATAATTTAGATGTTTGTCCAGGTTCAGATGATACCGCAGACAATGATAATGATAATGTGCCTGATGGTTGTGATTTAGATGATGACAATGATGGTATATTAGATATAAATGAACAAAATGTAATAACATGTACTAACGAGGAGTCTCCATCATTTGGTGCGGCTCAAGGTCCAAACAATTATTTAGGTTCTGACATTAATAACCCGGAAGTGGGAGATTCATTTTTATACAATAATGTTTATACAGGTGTCGATGCTATTGTTACAATAGTTTCTTCAAATGATAATGATATACTTGTTTTAGATGTTACAACTACTGGTACAGATTCATTTTTTCAACCACAAATTGATCATGCATCTGCGACGAGTTATACTGAATTTAAAATTGATTTTGTTGTTGCAGGTACTACAACCCCAGCACCAGTTTCAACTTATATTTTAACAACTATAGATAATGATGTGTTTGAATTTGTAACATATGCTGACGGTTTTGCATCTGACGTTTATGTAGATACACCTACAAATGAAATAGCTTACTCAGGGAATCCTGCTAATTTAGATGGCTTTACTCGAGGATATGTAAGTGATGGTACTTTTATCGCAGGAGTTGATGTAACTACTCCTCAATATCAAGTTGCTGCTTCATACTCTTTAGTATCATCAGTCAGCTTTAGATTTGGAGATACTTCTTCTAATACTTCTAACCACTCATTATCTATTGAGCCTTGTATTCCTGAAGATAATTGGGTAACTGTACCAGTGTTTTACGAAGATATTGATACAGATGGTGACGGGATTCCAAATTCTTTAGATAATGATAGTGATGGAGATATGTGTCCAGATGCTATTGAAGGTGGTGGAACATTAAACAGTACAAATGTAGATGCTAACGGTCAATTAACAGGAACTGTAGATTCTACTACAGGTGTACCTAATGATGTAGATGTGAATGCAGGTCAAACTGTAGGAGATTCTACTAACGATCTAGTAAATGCTTGTTTAGGAAGCGTAAGCGGAACAATCGTAGATGAGAATGGTGATCCTGTATCAGGAATCGTTGTAACATTAGATGATGGCGATGCAGCAACAGTTGATCCAACAGTAACAACAGGAGTTGATGGAACCTATGAATTTACAGATGTACCAGTAGGAGAATATACAGTTGAACAAACAATACCAGCTAATACAGATGTAGTTGATGGAGATACAACAGATGATAGTGATACTGTGGCAAATACAGACACAACAGATGGGAGTATTCCAGTAACAGTAACAGAAGGAGAAGTTGATGCAGATAACAACTTTGAGAATAGTCCAACACCAGGAAGCGTAAGCGGAACAATCGTAGATGAGAATGGTGATCCTGTATCAGGAATCGTTGTAACATTAGATGATGGCGATGCAGCAACAGTTGATCCAACAGTAACAACAGGCGTTGATGGAACCTATGAATTTACAGATGTACCAGTAGGAGAGTATACAGTAGTAGAAACAATACCAGCTAATACAGAAGTAGTTGATGGTGATACAACAGACGATAGTGATACTGTAGCAAATACAGACACAACAGATGGAAGTATTCCAGTAACAGTAGAAGCAGGAGAAGTTGATGCAGATAACAACTTTGAGAATAGTCCAACACCAGGAAGCGTAAGCGGAACAATCGTAGATGAGAATGGTGATCCTGTATCAGGAATCGTTGTAACATTAGATGATGGCGATGCAGCAACAGTTGATCCAACAGTAACAACAGGCGTTGATGGAACCTATGAATTTACAGACGTACCAGTAGGAGAGTATACAATCGTACAGACAGTACCAGCTAATACAGAAGTAGTTGATGGTGATACAACAGACGATAGTGATACTGTAGCAAATACAGACACCACAGATGGAAGTATTCCGGTAACGGTAGAAGCAGGAGAAGTTGACGCAGATAACAACTTTGAGAATAGTCCAGCACCAGGAAGCGTAAGCGGAACAATCGTAGATGAGAATGGTGATCCTGTATCAGGAATCGTTGTAACATTAGATGATGGCGATGCAGCAACAGTTGACCCAACAGTAACAACAGGGGTTGATGGAACATATGAATTTACAGATGTACCAGTAGGAGACTATACAGTAGTAGAAACAATACCAGCTAATACAGATGTAGTTGATGGTGATACAACAGACGATAGTGATACTGTAGCAAATACAGACACAACAGATGGAAGTATTCCAGTAACAGTAGAGGCAGGAGAAGTTGATGCAGATAACAACTTTGAGAATAGTCCAGCGCCAGGAAGCGTAAGCGGAACAATCGTAGATGAGAATGGCGATCCTGTATCAGGAATCGTTGTAACATTAGATGATGGCGATGCAGCAACAGTTGATCCAACAGTAACAACAGGCGTTGATGGAACCTATGAATTTACAGATGTACCAGTAGGAGACTATACAATCGTACAGACAGTACCAGCTAATACAGAAGTAGTTGATGGTGATACAACAGACGATAGTGATACTGTAGCAAATACAGACACAACAGATGGAAGTATTCCAGTAACAGTAGAAGCAGGAGAAGTTGATGCAGATAACAACTTTGAGAATAGTCCAGCACCAGGAAGCGTAAGCGGAACAATCGTAGATGAGAATGGCGATCCTGTATCAGGAATCGTAGTAACATTAGATGATGGCGATGCAGCAACAGTTGATCCAACAGTAACAACAGGCGTTGATGGAACCTATGAATTTACAGATGTACCAGTAGGAGAGTATACAATCGTACAGACAGTACCAGCTAATACAAATGTAGTTGATGGTGATACAACAGACGATAGTGATACTGTAGCAAATACAGACACAACAGATGGAAGTATTCCAGTAACAGTAGAAGCAGGAGAAGTTGACGCAGATAACAACTTTGAGAATAGTCCAATAGTTGGTGGTTTAACAGGAGTTGTATTTGAAGACATCAACGGAGATGGTATTCAAGATGCAGGCGAAGAAGGAATTGAAGGAGTAGAAATAGTCATTACCGATGTTGACGGAAATGAAACTACTGTAACAACAGGAATAGACGGAGTATGGACAGCAACAGACATTCCAGTAGGAGATACAGAGGTTGATGTTGACGAGACAACGTTACCAACCGATATTACAGATACTTTAACAACAACGGATTCAGATCCAGAAATAGTAACTGTATTAGAAGGTGTAGCAACAGTAACAATAGATGACGGATATGCACCAGTAGATATCGATTCAGATGGAGATGGAGTTTTAGACTCAGTAGAGGTTGCAAATGGTACAGATCCTAATAATGAATGTAATTATAATATAGCAGATATTACTGAAGAGATTACCGCAATAACAGATTGTGATAATGACGGGTTATTAGATGTTGAAGAAATCACAGGAGTTGATGATCCATTAACACCAGCAGATCCAGCAGGAAACACAACAGATCCAACAGATCCAGACACAGATGGTGACGGAGTAACAGATGGACAAGAAGCATTAGACGGAACAGATCCAAATGATGCATGTGAGTATGTAATCGCAAGTATTACTTTACCAATCGACTCAGGAGCAGATTGTGATAATGACGGGTTATTAGATGTTGAAGAAATCACAGGAGTTGATGATCCATTAACACCAGCAGATCCAGCAGGAAACACAACAGATCCAACAGATCCAGACACAGATGGTGACGGAGTAACAGATGGACAAGAAGCATTAGACGGAACAGATCCAAATGATGCATGTGAGTATGTAATCGCAAGTATTACTTTACCAATCGACTCAGGAGCAGATTGTGATAATGACGGGTTATTAGATGTTGAAGAAATCACAGGAGTTGATGATCCATTAACACCAGCAGATCCAGCAGGAAACACAACAGATCCAACAGATCCAGACACAGATGGTGACGGAGTAACAGATGGACAAGAAGCATTAGACGGAACAGATCCAAATGATGCATGTGAGTATGTAATCGCAAGTATTACTTTACCAATCGACTCAGGAGCAGATTGTGATAATGACGGATTAACAGATGCAGAGGAAATTACAGGAGAAGATGATCCATTAACACCAGCAGATCCAGCAGGAAACACAACAGATCCAACAGATCCAGATACAGATGGTGACGGAGTAACAGATGGACAAGAAGCATTAGACGGAACAGATCCAAATGATGCATGTGAGTATGTAATCGCAAGTATTACTTTACCAATCGACTCAGGAGCAGATTGTGATAATGACGGGTTATTAGATGTTGAAGAAATCACAGGAGTTGATGATCCATTAACACCAGCAGATCCAGCAGGAAACACAACAGATCCAACAGATCCAGACACAGATGGTGACGGAGTAACAGATGGACAAGAAGCATTAGACGGAACAGATCCAAATGATGCATGTGAGTATGTAATCGCAAGTATTACTTTACCAATCGACTCAGGAGCAGATTGTGATAATGACGGGTTATTAGATGCAGAGGAAATTACAGGAGAAGATGATCCATTAACACCAGCAGATCCAGCAGGAAACACAACAGATCCAACAGATCCAGACACAGATGGTGACGGAGTAACAGATGGTCAAGAAGCATTAGACGGAACAGATCCAAATAACTCATGCGAGTATTTAGAGTCAAGCATTACATTACCTCAAGATGAAGTATATCTTGCAGCAGATTGTGATGGAGATGGTGTGACAAATGGTCAAGAAGTGGTCGACGGTACAGATGCATTAGATCCTTGTGATTACTTAGCAGGAAATCAAGACATAACTATAGTTTCTGAAGAATGGGAAGCTTTAGATTGTGATGGTGATGGAGTAATTAATGGTACAGAGATATTAGATAGTACAGATCCACAAAACCCATGTGATTTTATTGCAGCAAGTACGACTGTAGCTCAATCTACTGAGTGGTTAAATGGAGATTGTGATAATGATAACGTTCCTAACGGAGTTGAACAATCTGAAGGGGATACTGACGGAGATTCTATACCAGATTATTTGGATACAGATGATGATGGTGATGGAGTGGATACTATCAATGAAGATTATGGTAACACGGATTTTGAAGATGGAGATATAGATCCAACAGGTGATAATGATCCTACTAATGACGAAACAGATGGAGATTCTATACCAGATTATTTAGATACAGATGACGATAATGATGGTATACCAACTGAAGATGAGTATCCTGATCCTGATAATAATGGTATTGGATTTGGTGATGATGCAGTCGACAGTGATGGTGACGGTTTACCAGATTATTTAGATGTAAATAACGCATCGCCTCAGGAAGATGATTTAGAGATATTTAATGCTGTTACACCTAATGGCGATGGAGATAATGACGTGTTTATCATTAGAAATATTGAATTATATCCAGAGAATACAGTTAAGATTTATAACAGATGGGGAGTAATTGTTTATGAAACGTCTAGTTATGGTTCTGTAGGAAATTATTTTAATGGTAGATCAAACGGAAGAGTAACAATTCAAGAAGATGAGTTATTACCTGTTGGAACATACTTTTATGTAGTTGAGTATACTGTAGAAGGAGAAACTAAATCTAGAGCAGGATATTTATACCTACAACGATAATAAATCTATAGAGGCAGTGTTAAAGCTGCCTCTTATATAACAAAATAAATTCATACCTTATTTCAAATGAAAAATAAAATTTTAATATTAATAGCTGTATTAAGTTCATTTTATGTAACAGAATTATCTGCGCAACAAGATGCACAATACACACAGTATATGTACAATACTTTAAGTATAAATCCAGCATATGCAGGTTCTAGAGATGGACTTAGTGCTTTATTATTGTATCGTACGCAATGGGTAGGATTAGATGGAGCTCCAGATACAGGTAGTTTCAATATCCATTCTCCTTTTGGTGATGAGCAAAATGTCGGATTAGGTTTATCTGTTGTAAATGATAGGATTGGACCAACGCAAGAAACCTATTTTGATGTGTCATTTTCTTACTCTATAAATACGTCAGATGAAGGTAGATTATCTTTTGGTTTGAATGGTGGTGGAAGTTTGTTAGATATAAAATATTCGGAATTAAGCTCTTATAATAATGGAGATGTATTATTGCAAAGTGATATTGATAATAAGTTTTCACCTCAAATAGGAGCTGGTGTTTATTATCGTAATTCAGATAAATGGTATTTAGGATTATCAGTACCAAATATACTTGAAACTAAATATTTTGACGATGCTTCTTTATCTCAAGCTTCAGAAAGAATGCACTTTTATTTAATGGGAGGTTATGTTTTTGATATTAATCAGGATTTAAAATTAAAACCAGCTTTTTTAGTTAAACAAGTTTCAGGATCACCTTTACAGGCAGATTTAACTGCAAATGCTTTATATAAAGATAAATTTACAGTTGGATTAGCATACCGTTGGGATGCTGCAGTTAGTGGATTGTTAGGGTATCAGGTATCAGAAAGTTTAATGTTAGGTTTTGGTTATGACAGAGAAGTAACAGATTTAGGTCAGACTAAGTTTGATTCTGGTTCTTTCGAGGTATTTTTAAGATTTGAACCTAGAGATTTAACTAAAATTTTATCACCAAGATTCTTTTAAAACATAGATAACAAAGATTATGAAAAATAGATATATACTTTCTACTTTAATTATTGCACTATCATTTAATCTAACATTTGCTCAAAATGATGGTATTTCTAGTAGTACAGAAAAAAAGTATGATAAATTATCCTATGTTGAAACAACAAAGGAGTTATTAAAGTTAATTGAAAAAGGTAATAAAACACCAGAAGTTTATAAAAAACTAGCTAATTCATATTATTTCAATACTAAAATGGAAGACGCTTCCAAGTGGTATGGTGAAATGTTTAAATTGGACGCAGTAGTTGAGTATGAGTACTATTATCGATATGCGATGAGTTTAAAAGCTATTGGTGACTATGAAGGTGCAAATGCTAATATGAAAGAGTTTGCTGCTTTAAAGCCAAATGATTCTAGAGCAATATTATTCTCTAAATCTCCAAATTATCTTGAAACTATCGAATCACTTTCAGGTGATTTTGAATTGGAAAATTTAGATTTAAATTCTCGTTTTTCAGATTTTGGAACCTCTTTTTATAAAGGTGGAATTGTTTTTGCTTCTTCTAGAGGTGACGGTAAATTATATAAATGGAACGAACAACCATTTTTAGATTTATACTATCAAGCTAACGATTCTAGTGCTGTAACTCCTTTATCTACAGCTATAAATACTAAATATCACGAGTCGTCAACATCTTTTACTCACGATGGGAATATCGCATATTTTACTAGAAACAATTATTTTCATGGTAAAGTCAGAAAAAGTAATGAAAAAGTAAATGGATTAAAAATTTTTAAAGCAGAACTTAAAAATGGCGCTTGGTCAAATATAGTCAGTATGCCATTTAATAATGACGATTATAATGTCGCGCATCCAGCCTTAAGTTTAGATGAGTCTAGATTATATTTTGCTAGTGATATGCCAGGTACTCGAGGTAAATCTGATATTTATTATGTAGATATTTTAGAAGATGGTACTTATGGCGAACCAGTAAATTTAGGAGATGCTATCAATACAGAAGGAAGAGAAAATTTTCCATATATAAGTAATAATGGAACACTATATTTCTCATCAGATGGACATCAAGGTCTTGGTGGATTAGATGTATTTATGACTAAGTTAGATGACCCAAGTCAAACAGTTACCAACTTAGGTAAACCAATTAATAGTTCTAGAGACGATTTTGAATTTATAATTGACGAATTTTCAAATATTGGATACCTAACTTCTAATAGATATAATGGTAAAGGAGATGATGATATTTATAAGTTTTCTAGATCATTTTGTACGCAGTTAGTGTCTGGTACAACAGTAGACAAAACAACTAATATTATACTGCCTTACGCAAGTGTTGTTGTTTTAAATGAAAAAGGAGTAGAGGTTCAAAACTTGACATCAGATCAAAACGGTTCCTTTAGTTATGAAGGACCTTGTAACAAGCAAAAATTTAATATTATAGCATCTAAAGATGGTTATACTCAATCAGACCAAACGTTTGTTGTTAATCCTAAAAAGAAAGAAGATGTTGTTTTAAAATTAAACCTAACACCTGAAACAACATTACCTGCAGAAGTTGGAATGGATTTAACCGAAGTTTTAAAATTAAATCCAATCTATTTTGATTTTGACAAGTCTAATATAAGACCAGATGCAGAATTAGAGTTAAAAAAGGTAATAGATTACATGAAAAAGTATCCAACAGTTAGAATTGATGTACAATCGCATACAGATTCAAGAGCATCAGATGACTACAACTGGGCTTTATCTAATAGAAGAAACGTATCTACCAAACAATACATTATTCAAAAAGGAGGTATATCGCCAGATAGATTAGAAGGTAAAGGTTACGGAGAAACTATGTTAGTTAATAGATGTAGTAACGGAGTCAAGTGTACCGAAGAAGAACATGATTGGAATAGAAGAAGTAACTTTATAGTTATTAATAGATAATTTCAACCATATTAATATGGAAAAAGCATCTCATTAGAGATGCTTTTTTTATTAAAATTAACTTAAAACAAAAATTAGCCCAAGTCTAATTATTAACTTTGTTTTTATCAAATATTTTTAATGAAAGAAGAACATGTAATTTTAGTAAACGAGTTTGATGAGCAAATTGGACTAATGCCAAAAATGGAAGCCCATGAAAAAGCATTATTACATCGTGCATTCTCTGTTTTTGTTTTTAATGATAAAAATCAGTTAATGCTACAACAAAGAGCTTTAGGTAAGTACCACTCTCCTGGATTATGGACTAACACATGTTGTAGTCATCAACGTGAAGGAGAAAGCAATATACAAGCTGGGACAAGACGTTTACAAGAAGAAATGGGTTTTGTAACACAACTTGAAGAAAAAACATCTTTTATCTACAAAGCTCCTTTTGATAATGGTTTAACAGAGCATGAATTGGACCATATTATGGTTGGTTATTATCAAGATCAGCCAATTATTAATAAAGATGAAGTTGAAAGCTGGAAATGGATGTCTTTAGAAGATGTAAAAGCAGATATCCAAAATCAGCCAGAATTATATACAGCTTGGTTTAAAATAATTTTTGATAAGTTTTATCAATTTATAAATATTAGTGATGAAAGTAACAGTCAGTCGTAAAGCCCATTTTAATGCAGCCCATAGATTATATCGTAAAGATTGGTCCATGGAAAAAAATGATGAGATCTTTGGAAAATGTAACAACCCTAATTATCATGGTCATAATTATGAGCTTGTAGCTAGTGTTACAGGAGATATTGATCAAGAAACAGGTTTTGTAATTGATGTTAAAATTTTAAAAGACATCATTAAAATGGAAGTAGAAGATGCTTTTGACCATAAAAACCTAAACTTGGATGTTGCAGAGTTTAAAGATTTAAATCCAACAGCAGAAAATATTGTCGTTGTAATTTATAATAAAATCAAAGCCAAATTAAAACAAGGCTTAGACTTGGAAGTAACACTTTACGAGACACCAAGAAACTTTGTATCCTATTCTGGTAAATAACATGCATAAATTAAATAAAGGCTTTAAAGTGGATTTAAATAGTTCTAATTTCGAACTTTAATCGTAGCTTTGCACTTAAATAAATTTTAAAATTATGGCAAATAAAAGAGACCTAAAAAAAGACATTAATTACGTTTTAGGAGATATTATTGAAGCAGTTTATGTTTGGGAATACACAAACACTGATAAAGACAACAAACAAAGTGAAGCGATCATTGATGACGCAATAGTAACTTTTGACGAGCTTATAACTAAGACTAATGCTAAAGACGTTGATAACAAAAAAGCACATTTTAACGCTGTTAAAAAAGAGCTTGAAGATAAGGGGCGTGCATTAATTGAAAGAATTAACAAATTAGGTTAATTTTTTTTAAAAAAAAGCTTGCAGATATCATTAAGAGAATTATATTTGCAAACTCTTTTGCCGATGTAGCTCAGCTGGCTAGAGCAGCTGATTTGTAATCAGCAGGTCGTGGGTTCGAGTCCCTCCATCGGCTCAAAAAAGCTTCTCCTAATTGAGAAGCTTTTTTTTTGATCTAACATCAAATTTTAACAATAAAAAAAGCCATCTAAATTTAGATGGCTTTTTTTATATCAAACTATTTTTTCTATTGCTCAGTACGTTTAATTTCGGCAATGTACACTTCTAATTGTTTTCCATATTTAGAGGCTTTAATTTCTGGCGTAAGCACTTTACTTATGGTGTCTAAATAAATAACATTGGCATCGTAAATTTCCGAAAGTGCTAAGTATGGAGCAACTTCACTATCCTTATGTGTTACAGCAAAATTAGCAGTGTATAAATACTTTCTTTTCTTAAAGCTATTTAATATGGCTTCAGTTTGCTTTAACTTGATAGTATCTTTGTCTCTTGCTGCTTCAATATATTCTTTAGTTAAGTCTAAATTTTTATTATTAAACTTTCCTATCATACTTAAATACTCTTCTAAAACATCATGTTGCTTAGATCCTTTTATTTTAGCATCGTAAGAAAATCCCTTTAAAGTTGTATTAATTTCAGTAACACCTTTATCAGCAAAAAAGGATATCCTATCATCCTCTTTGGTGTTTTTATTTAAATATAAATAAAACATTTCTGGCTCATCTATGTCTGATTGTAACGTAAATTCAGGAGAACCATTAACAACAATTGAGTCTACAGTCACTAAAACAGTATCATTTACCTTTTTTAGGTATATAGTCCCTTTTTTTAATCCTTTTACAGTCCCTTTGACTGTCAATTTATTAGCATCATTTCCGCAAGAAAATAAAGACACCAATACTAATAATGCAATAATTTTTTTCATTTAAAACTTATTTTAAGGTGGGCAAATATCAATTAAAAAACAGAAAAATACTAACCTCCAGAAGCTAATTGCATTAAAATTGTACAACCAATAGCTGCTAAAGTTCCTACAGCATATCCAAATACTGCTAAAAGAACACCAACTGTTGCTAAAGATGGGTGAAAAGCAGAAGCTACAATTGGAGCAGATGCTGCACCACCTACGTTAGCTTGACTTCCAACCGCTAAAAAGAAATAAGGTGCTTTAATAAGTTTTGCAACTCCAATTAAAAGTAATGCATGAATACCCATCCATACAAATCCAATAGCTATAAGACCAACGTTATCAAATATAGAACTAATGTCTATTTTCATTCCGATGGTTGCAACTAAAATATATATAAAAACACTACCAAATTTACTAGCACCTGCGCCTTCATAATTTTTAGCTTTAGTAAAAGACAACAATATAGCTACAAGTGTAGCAATACTAATCATCCAGAAAAACGAACTATCTAAAAACGTAAAAGTGTTTTTTAAAGTAGTAGATTCTATTCCCGAAATTATTTCTCCAAAAAAAGGCGCTAAATTGTCAGCACATAAATGTGCCATACTTACAGTTCCAAAAGCTATGGCAGCCAATAACATTAAATCTGTTAAGCTTGGATTACGTTTAACACTTTCAGTAAATGTGGACATTTTATCTTTTAGTGCCTCAATAGAGGATGTATCTGCTTTTAACCATTTATTGATACTAGCGCGTTTTCCAATACCAATTAGTAGAATAGCCATCCATACATTAGCAACAACTATATCCACAAATACCATTTTTCCGTACTCAGCTTGATTATAACCGTAAATTTCTAACATTGCGGTTTGATTAGCGCCTCCTCCAATCCAGCTTCCAGCTAAAGTAGATAAACCTCTCCAAACAGCATCAGGACCTATTCCGCCTACTGTGTCAGGTGATATTGTGGCAATTAATAGTATAGCAATTGGTCCACCAATTACAATACCTATTGTACCTGTAAAAAACATGATAAGTGCTTTCCATCCTAAATTAAAAACTGCTTTTAAATCAATGCTTAATGTCATTAAGACTAGTGCTGCAGGTAATAGATATCTACTAGCAACATAATACAAGTTGGTTTTGTGTGCTACTATGTCACCAGTTTCGGTTGTTGTTTCCCATTCTGGAGCAATTAGACCTATGGTTGTTAGTATAGCTGGCAGCATATATGCCATAAACAAGCCAGGAACAATCTTGTAAAATTTTTCCCAGAAACCGCCTTTTAAAGATTCTGTATAAAATATTAAGCCTAAGGCAATCATTAACACTCCAAAAACAATAGTGTCGTTAGTAAATAATGGTTCACTCATAATTTTAATTTATAGATAACGCAAAATAATCAAATAATATGGTTATTAAAACATTTAAAAACAAAGTTTGGCACAGGATTTGTTTAATATAAATTGTAATTATTTATGATGACGTTCTAATACTAGGTGTGGTTACCTAAACAGAAAATAGTAGTAATTACATTTGGTTGGTTAGTATGAAAAAGCATCCCTATAAAGGATGCTTTTTCTGTTTTTAAATTTAATAAACCTTTAACACTACAAAATGTTAGTTAGTTTGTTTTGGCACGACAATTGTAATATTAAAAGTGTAATTACTTATGATGACTTTCACACAGGTGTGGTTACCTAAATGAAACGAGTAGTAATTATCATATTTTTGGTTGGTTAGTATGAAAAAGCATCCTTTTTAGGATGCTTTTTCTATTTTATGATGTTTGATAATTTTTACTTGGTTGTAATAAAAGTTATAATACTAGCTAATAAACCATCTGCTAATGGTCTATGCGATTCGTTATAAGATTTAGAGTTTTCAAGGTCATCACCTTCAATGGTTACCATAACATGATTCATATTTTTTATTATTTTTATAGAAGCATCGCTTGCAGCCTCTTTTAATAATAAAGCTTCGGTTTCACTAACTTGTAAATCCTTAGTTCCATTTATTACTAATGTTGGTATGTTTAAAGTACCCATTATATCAATTGGATTGTGTTTCATCCAACTAATAAAAAAACGTTGTGTTTCAATATTAAAAATGGATGTTAAAGCTTCAGGATAATCTAATGTTGTTTTTCCTGTTTTTAAAATAGTAAACACGCGTTTTGTATCTTCTGTAAATTGTGGTGCTGTTTTTTCTATTTGTTCTATAATAACACTGTCTATAGTTTGTCCTGCTCCAGCTATGGATATAAAGCCATTAGCTTTATCCTTTGCTGCTAGCATACCAATTAGGCTTCCTTGATCATGTCCTATAATGTATATTTTATTATAAAGATTTAAATTTTTAAAATAGTCTAATACTGCACTGGCATCTGTTACAAAATCATCAAAAGATAAATTAGGATCTACGTTGTTTTGTCGTATTTGTTTAACAATACGCTTGTCGTATCTAAAGGTTGCAATGCCATTATTGGTAAGTCCTATTGCTAATTTTTTGATGTTATTAGTTTTTAAAAAGTTTTGATTACCATCTCTATCATTGGGTCCATATCCTGCTATAATTATGGCTAAAGTTGGTTTGTCATCATTTAAAGGTGTTAATAATGTCCCATTTATGTGTTTGTTTACAACAATGTCTTTAGATGTAAACGTTACATCTTGGGCACTGGCAGTAGATAGTATAAAAAACAGAATGATTATAAGTTGTGATTTCATTTTAAGGGTTTTAACAAGTAAGTCAAATAGGATGCCAAATATTAAATTATACTATTCAAAGTTACACTTAAAATTTGGTATAAAAATAATGTTTGAAAGGATTTTGAAATGTGTTTTTAATCGATTTTTAGTGTGTTTTAATCGATGAATGTTAAAATTTAGTGCATTTCATCGATTTATAATGTTTTTTATCGTTTTGCTTCGAGATAAGCTTTATGTTTGTCTTGTGCTAGAAATTACAAACTTTTAGTTCAATGGATTAATTAATTAATATTTGCATTGTTGGGTTAGTTTGGATAATCTAAATTAATTTAACACAAAATGCCAAATAGCAAAAAGCCAAGGTTGAGGGACCTTGGCTTTTATGTTTTTAATACTTTTTATTTTATGATTCTAAAAGTTAAATTAATTCTAGGCATTATTTGTTTTTTGGTTTTAGCAATCTGATGTAACCAATGATGTTGCGTGCTACCCTTCATTAATAATAAACTGCCATGCTCTAGTAATAGTTTTTGCTTTAATGATTTGTCCGTTTTATGTTTGAGATTAAAATATCGTGCTTCGCCAAAACTAACAGAGGCAATTATAGGATTTATACCTAAAGATTTTTCGTCATCAGCATGCCAACCATTGCTATCTTGACCATCTCTGTATAAATTAGCTAAGCATGTAGTAAAGTTTATGTTTGCTATAGTTTCTACTCTTTTTTTTATTTCGCTTAAAGCGGAAGTAAAGCCATGTGGATGCATGGTAATATTGGAATAACTATAGGGTTTATTATTGGTGCTAAATAAAGCAGTTAATCTGGGTTGTGCATGCGTTTTTCCAAACAAAGTAATGTTATCTTGCTGCCAAGGGATGTCATTAAATAGCAAATCGTAATAATCGGAAGCTTCGTTTATGTCAAAAAAATTAGGAAAATAACTAATCTCAGCATCTGGCAAATTAAGTTTGATTTCTTCTGTAAAAAGCATTTCTTAAAATTTTAAATACCAAAATGCCCAATACATTAGCCCAAATTGTAACGGAAGACGTAATAACAAGATCCATTTTGGTAGTCCAGCCGAAGCTTTTTTTTCAGTTAACATATATATGTGGACCATTAAAAATAAAAGCAACATTAATATTATACCATAAATTGAAATAGCTTTTAATGCAGGAATGCAGACTGTTATACCTAAAACTATTTCTGCAATACCACTTAATTTAACTAGTAGTTTATGATTAGGTAAGTATCTTGGCATGATGCGTAAATACATTTTAGGTTTAATAAAATGCATAACACCTGCAAACACATAAATTGCTCCCATTAAATATAGATGCCAAGGATAGGTCATAATTAGTTTTTTATTTTATAAATTTAGCCTATAAAATTTAAATCATGAAGTATAATTTAGCGCTTTTACTAACATTTTTTACAACTATTAGTATTGCACAATTAAGGGAGGGATTTGTCTATGCTCAAGATATAATTCAAGATTTAGATGTAGAGTTAAAGTATTGTAATGATGATAATTTTGTAGGAGAGCAAATTGATGGTTACAATAAAGAGGTCGTGATTATGACAACATTAGCAGCTAAAGCTTTAAAAAATGTACAAGATACCCTTAAAAAAAAGGGGTTAGGTTTAAAAATTTATGACGCTTATAGACCACAACAAGCGGTAAACCATTTTGTAAGATGGGCAAAACAAGTTAATGATACCTTAAAAAAGCAAGAGTATTATCCAAATGTAGATAAAAAAAATCTTTTTAGTCAAGGTTATATTGCCTCCAAATCTAGACATAGTAGCGGAAGCACAGTAGATTTGACAATTATAAATTTAAAGACAGGAAAAGTTTTAGACATGGGTAGTCCTTATGATTTTTTTGGTCCAGAATCTTGGGTAAGTAATACTAAATTGACATCAAAACAGCAGGAAAATAGACAACTATTACAACACGTCATGTTGACAAATGGCTTTAGAAATTACCCAAAAGAATGGTGGCATTTTACCTTAAAAGGAGAGCCTTTTAAAAATCAATATTTTGATTTTCCGGTAGAGTAAAGGTTAAACATGTTGATCTACCAAAATCTGGTTACCATCAGGATCCAGTATCATAAAACTTGCAGGACCTTTGGTGGTAGTGTCTGCTTCGGTAATAAAAGAAATATTATTATCTTTTAATTGTTTTTGTATGGACCTAACATCATCAAAATCTTTTAACGGATTAGCGTTTTCATCCCAACCAGGGTTAAACGTGATAATATTTTTATCAAACATACCCTGAAAAAGTCCTATTAACGCATTTCCATTTTTCATTATTAAATAATTTTGTTCAAGTTGTCCACCAAAAACTGTAAAACCTAAAGTTTCATAAAATTGTTTGGACGCAATAATATCTTTTACTGCTATACTTATTGATAAGGCACCTAAAGTCATTGTAAATTTATATTGGTTAGTATAGGCTAAAGTTATATTTTTTTTATGAGTTTGTAGTTTAATGTCGTTATTAGAAATAAAAAAAGCCACAACGTTAATTGTGGCTTCTTTTTAGTAGTAGTTAATTGTTAAGCTTTTTTAGCTTTAACAGATATTTTAATTTCTACATCATCCTTAATTAACTTATCTCCTAAAGATGCTGCAACATCATCACTTGTAGCAGAGTTGTACATAATGTTCCACTCTGTTCTATCTAAAGTAAACGTGTCACTTGTAATAGTTACATCGTCACCATTTACAGCTACAGATGCTGGGAAAGTAATGTTCTTTTTAATACCTTTTAGTGTTAAGTTACCACTAATATTGTTTCCTTCTACTTTTGTAATTTCAAATGCTGCAGTACCAAATTGTGCTACATCAAAAAAGTCTGGACTTTTTAAGTGACCTACTAGATTTGCGTTAGCTTCTTCAGTTTCAGGAATGTCAGTACATTTAATAGTGTTAATGTCAAACATAAAGTTTCCACCAACTAATTTGTCTCCTTCAAACTCAGCAACTCCAGTTGATACATTAATAGTACCTTCATGTCCACCAACAATTTTGTTAGCTTTCCATATAATCATAGAGTTGTCAGCATCTGCTTTATATTTAGCAGCTTCTGTGTTTTCAGCTACAGCTTCAACTTCACCTGTTTTTGCTTCTTTAGCATCACTTTTACAAGCAACAACACTTAATCCAACGATTGCTACTGCAAAAAGGTTTAATACAATTTTTTTCATGATATAAAATTTTAGTTTTAGTGATTTAAAGCGCAAATATATAAATAATCTTCCATGGAAACTAATTATTTGTTTATTAAAAAAAACAATGACATTTTGACATTTTTAATAGTAATGGCAGTACTTTTGCCATCCCAATTACAGTATTTTAAATTAAGTACAATAATGAGCAAGAAAAGCAACAACGAAACAAACATAGAAGAAGAAATTAATTCTACTTCAAATCAAGCAGAACAAGCAACAACACAAGAAGAGGTTGCAGAAGAGTTATCTGTGGAAGAGCAGTTAAAGGCTGATTTACAACAAGAAAAAGATAAATTTTTACGTCTTTTTGCCGAGTTTGAAAACTATAAAAAACGTACCTCTAGAGAGCGTATTGAATTGTTTCAAACTGCAAGTAAGGATGTAATGGTATCTATGTTACCAATTTTAGATGATTTTGAACGCGCTTTATTACACATCGACGATGACAAAGAAGCAGAAGAAATGCGTAAAGGTGTCCTATTAATTTACAACAAATTATTACAGACATTACAACAAAAAGGATTGTCTCAACTAGAAGTTAGAGCAGGTGATGTGTTTAATGCAGATCATCATGAAGCGATAACACAAATACCAGCACCTACTGAAGACTTAAAAGGTAAGATTGTAGACGTTATAGAAAAAGGTTATAAACTAGGCGAAACTGTTATACGTTTTCCAAAAGTAATAATCGGACAATAAATCAAATATGGCTAAAAGAGATTTTTACGAAATATTAGGTATAAATAAATCAGCATCTCAAGCTGAAATTAAAAAAGCATACCGTAAAAAGGCAATCGAGTTTCATCCTGACAAAAATCCTGATGATAAGGATGCTGAGTCTAAATTTAAAGAAGCAGCAGAAGCCTATGAGGTATTAAGTGACGACAACAAAAAGGCACGTTACGACCAATTTGGACACCAAGCATTTGAAGGTGGTGGTGGAGGCTACAGTGGTGGCGGAATGAACATGGACGATATTTTTAGCCAATTTGGTGACATCTTTGGAGGTGGAGGTTTCTCTGGTTTTGGAGGTGGCTTCGGTGGAGGTGGAGGACAACGTCGCGTTAAAGGTAGTAACCTACGTGTACGTCTTAAACTTACTTTAGAAGAAATTGCTAATGGTGTTGAAAAGAAAATTAAAGTAAAACGTAAAGTTCAGGCACCAGGTACCACATATAAAACGTGTAATACGTGTAATGGAGCTGGTCAAGTGACTAGAGTTACAAACACAATTTTAGGTCGTATGCAAACAGCTGCACCATGTCCAACATGTAGTGGAGCAGGACAAACAATAGATAAAAAACCTAGTGAAGCTGATGCACAAGGTATGATTGCTAAAGAAGAAACTATTCCAGTTAATATACCAGCAGGAGTAGTAGACGGAATGCAACTTAAAGTATCAGGAAAAGGTAACGAAGCACCAGGTAATGGTGTGTCTGGAGACTTACTTGTAGCAATAGAGGAAGAAGCACATGAGTCTTTACAACGTGAAGGCGATAATTTACATTACGATTTATACGTAAGCTTACCTGATGCAATCCTAGGAAACTCAAAAGAAATTGACACAGTTACCGGAAAAGTACGTATCAAGATAGAAGCAGGTATGCAATCGGGTAAAATATTACGCTTACGCGGAAAAGGTATTCCTAGTATTAATGGTTACGGTAAAGGAGATTTATTAGTACACGTTAACGTATGGACACCAAAAACATTAAACAAAAAACAAAAAGAGTTTTTTGAAAGTATGAAAGAGGACGAACACTTTTCTCCTAAGCCAGAGCGCAGTGATAAGTCATTTTTTGAAAAAGTAAAAGACATGTTTTCGTAACAAAAAGCATAAACTAAACTTTAAAAGCTCACATTTTGTGAGCTTTTTTTTGCTTTTTGTTTAACTATTTAAATCATTTAACATCTTATTTAATAAAAAATAGTATATTTGGTTTATCGCTAGCCTAGCTAGTGATAATTTTTCTTTTTCATAGCAATTTTTTCCCATCCTTTATTTATTTAGAGGGTGGGTTTTGTTTTATATAAAAAGATATTTCTTCCTTTAAGTTAAAAACACCTAAATTAGTAATGTTACTATTTTAACATTTTCTATATTTACAACTAAAGCTAGTGTTAGCTTAACTAATCAATCTTAAAAAATAACGATGAATAACCTTTTAGAGGTGCACCAAGTATCTAAAAAATTTGGAGACTTTACAGCACTAAATAATGTGTCTATTACTGTTCCAAAGGGTAGTATTTTTGGTTTGCTTGGTCCAAATGGAGCAGGAAAAACAACTTTAATTAGAGTCATTAACCAAATAACAATGCCAGATTCTGGACATGTTTTGTTGGATGGAGAAGCTTTAAAAAATCACCACGTAAAAGATATTGGCTATTTACCGGAAGAGCGTGGATTATATAAATCCATGAAAGTTGGCGAGCAAGCTTTGTACTTAGCACAATTAAAAGGTATGCAAAAAGCAGAAGCTAAAAAACGCCTTAAAATGTGGTTTGAACGCTTAGAGATTGGAGACTGGTGGAATAAAAAAATACAGGAATTGTCTAAAGGTATGGCACAAAAAATTCAGTTTGTGGTTACTGTCCTGCATGAACCCAAATTATTGATTTTTGACGAGCCCTTTTCTGGGTTTGATCCAATTAATGCAAATTTAATAAAAGATGAGATTTTAAGACTAAGAGATGAAGGTGCAACCGTAATTTTTTCTACACATCGTATGGAATCGGTAGAGGAGTTGTGTGACCAAATAGCCTTAATACATAAATCTAACAAAGTATTAGATGGTAACCTAATGGATATAAAACGCCAATATAAAAGCAATACTTTTCAAATTGGTATAAATCCAAATAATGATAATTTAGAACAAGAGTTAGCAAGTAAATTTAGTGTGACACCAGCCGAATTTAAAACATTAGAAAACGACTTAAAACTTAATATTAAGTTATCTAATAACGAGTCGGCTAATGACCTATTAAGCTACCTGACTAGTAAAGGACAGATTTCTCACTTTGTAGAAGTTATTCCAAGTGCCAACGATATTTTTATTCAAACAGTAAAGAATAACTAACCATGAACCATCTTCCACTTATTATACAACGCGAGTATTTAACCAAGGTTAGAAACAAATCGTTTTTAATAATGACGGTCTTAAGTCCGTTAATATTTATAGCTTTAATAACCGTCGTTGTGTATTTATCTCAGATGAATAACAATAAACAACGTGTCATTTCGGTATTGGATGATTCCGGAATGTTGACTGAGGTTTTTAAAGATACAGATAATACAAAATATAACCTCCTGACAGGTTTAAGTTTAGATAATGCAAAAACTATAGTAGAAGAAAAAGGTGATTATGGCTTGCTTCATATAAATAAATTAGAAAATTTTGAAAATGCAGCTACTAGTGTGCAATTTTATTCAGAAGAATCACCATCCTTATCTGTAATTTCTTCATTAGAAAATAAAATAGAAAAGGAGCTAACCAATCTTAATATGGCAAGTCAAGGTGTCGATATAGAGATGATTAAAGCGTCTAAAATAAAGATTAACATTGCACAAGAAAATTTTTCTGGTGTTAAGTCATCTAAAATTGACAGTGTAGTTAAGCTTGCATTTGGTGGTGCAGCAGGTTATTTGCTTTTTATGTTTATCATTATTTATGGTAATATGATCATGCGTAGTGTTATCGAAGAAAAGACAAGTCGTATTATAGAAGTTATCATTTCTTCTGTAAAGCCAGTGCAATTAATGTTAGGTAAGATAATTGGGACATCTCTAGCAGGAGTGACTCAGTTTATTATATGGATTATTTTAGGAGGTGTCTTACTAACAGTAGTCTCTGCTATTTTTGGAATTGACTTTGCGCAGGCGCAAACACCACAGCAAGAAATTATGCGTCAAGCAATGGCTAATCCAGATGCAAGCATGAAAGTACAAAGTTTATTTACAGCATTTTATAACTTACCACTTGCTAATTTGGTAATTGCATTTTTATTGTTTTTTATAAGTGGCTATTTATTGTATAGTTCTTTATACGCAGCAATTGGCGCAGCAGTAGATAACGAAACAGATACGCAACAATTTATGTTACCTATTTTAATGCCATTAATATTAGCAGTTTACGTTGGTATGTTTACCGTAATAGAGGATCCACATGGTACGGTAAGTACTATATTTTCGTTTATACCGTTTACTTCACCTGTAGTGATGTTAATGCGTATTCCGTTTGGTGTGCCAATTTGGCAACAAGTAGTATCGTTATTACTATTGGTTGGTACTTTTATGTTTACGGTATGGTTTGCAGCAAAAATTTACAGAGTAGGTATATTAATGTATGGTAAAAAACCAACTTATAAAGAGTTGATTAAGTGGATTAGATATTAATTTTTACAATGATTCAAGAAATTAAAGTAGCAGATAAAATTGAAAAAGAAGTAGAAAAAGTAAGTGATGTGATTACTGAAAGTTCTATTTGGGAAAAATTTATAGAACTATTAAACTATAAAATTTACACCTTTACTGATGATAAGGGTTTGACTACTAGCGTAATTAAAGTTAAGTATATATTACTTATTATATTAGTTTTAATACTAACAACTATAGTATTACGATTTATTAGAAAAGTAGTTACGCGTCACATGCCTGATGATGATAAAGCAAAATTTACTACTGTATTTTCATTTGCACGTTGGTTTATATACATAGTAGTATTTCTTATAATATTAGATTCAATAAATATAGATGTAACAGCCATTTTTGCAGCTTCTGCAGCACTTTTAATTGGTGTAGGTTTAGCGCTTCAAACGTTGTTTCAGGATATAATTTCTGGAATTTTTATATTAGTTGATCAATCGGTTCACGTTGGAGATATTATGGAAATTGATGGTAAAGTGGGTCGCGTGGAAGAGATTAAGTTGCGTACAACTAGAGCTGTAACCATAGACGATAAAGTACTAATTATTCCTAATCATTTATACCTTACTAACAGCCTTTATAATTGGACTCAAAACGGAACAAGTACAAGAGAAGGTGTTGATGTAGGTGTTGCCTATGGAAGTGATGTACAATTAGTTAAAAAATTATTATTAGAGGCAGCAACGTCTATCCCAAATGTTTTTAAATTTCCAGAACCTGCTGTTACTTTTACAGACTTTGGGGATAGTGCTTTAAATTTTAGGGTAACGTTTACTATAGATGACAGCTTTAATGCAAGAATACCTAAAAGTGAAATCCGTTTTGAAATAGATAGATTGTTTAGAGAAAATAATATTACCATACCATTCCCTCAACGCGATATTCACATTATAAAGGATAGCAAATAAAAATATAGAAATTAAATAATTATAGATTATATGAAATTACATTTTGGAACCATTTTACTAACATTAACGCTACTATGTGGTGTAAATGTAGCCCATGCACAATTAACAGATTTAGCTAGGTTAGAGTATTCTTATGTGCCCAAAAGTAATTCTGAAGATAGTTTTGATAGATTTAGAGGGTTATTAAATTATCCTATCAAAACAAGTGAAGACTGTTATTTAATTGTTGGTGCAGAATATAGTAGGTTGACCCTAGATTTAGAGGACGATTACCCTTTTCCAACCTCTAATTTAAGACGATTACATATCATAGATTTTAATTTAGGTTACACATTTAAACTCTCAGAAAATTGGCGATTAGGTGCTAAGATTACACCAAGAATAGCATCTACACTTAGACATAAAATCACAGGTGATGATATGTTTTTAAATGGAGGTGTATATGCTATAAACGATAAGATAAAAGACCAAAACATAAAAAAACCATATAGATTAGTATTAGGACTGACATATAATAGTACAACAGGTATACCATTACCACTACCTTTTGTAAGTTATTTTAGACGTTTAAATGAAAACTGGTCTTATAACTTAGGAGTGCCTAAAACAAATGTGAAGTACTTTTTTAACGAAAAAAACATCGTACAAACCTTTGTCGGAATTGATGGTTATTTTGCCAACACACAAGAAGTATTTACCATTGATGGTAAGGAAGCAGACAGTGTGTCTTTATCAGTAATATTGGCAGGTTTGGGTTACGAGTATTGTTTTACAGACAATTTAGTATGGTACTCATACGTAGGTTATACTTTAAGTATGAGTAACAGAATAAGAGACGAAAATAGAGAAGACGTATTTAAGTTAGACAACGTAAACGCGTTTTATTTAAGAACAGGAATTAAATTTAAAATATAATGCCAAAAATTTTAGTAATAGAGGATGAAGCAGCAATTAGAAGAGTATTGGTCAAAATCCTGTCAGAGGAAAATGATAAATATGAGCTAGAAGAAGCTGAAGACGGATTAGTAGGAATCGATAAAATTAGAAAAAACGATTACGATTTAATCCTATGTGATATTAAAATGCCTAAAATGGATGGTGTTGAGGTATTAGAGGCTGTCAAAAAAATAAAGCCAGAAATACCAATGGTCATGATTTCTGGACATGGAGATTTAGATACAGCAGTAAATACAATGCGTTTAGGTGCATTTGATTACATATCCAAGCCACCAGATTTAAATCGTTTACTAAATACAGTAAGACATGCTTTAGACAGAAAAGAGTTAGTTATTGAAAACAAAATTCTTAAAAAGAAAGTCAGCAAAAAATATGAAATGATAGGAGATAGCGACGCTATTTCTCAAATCAAAGACATTATAGACAAAGTTGCACCAACAGATGCTAGAGTCTTAATTACAGGTCCAAACGGAACAGGTAAAGAGCTAGTCGCACATTGGTTACACCAAAAAAGTGATCGTGCTAAAGGTCCAATGATAGAGGTCAACTGTGCGGCAATACCAAGCGAGCTGATAGAAAGCGAATTATTTGGACACGTCAAAGGTGCCTTTACAAGTGCAGCCAAAGACAGAGCAGGTAAATTTGAAGCAGCCAATGGTGGAACTATTTTTTTAGACGAGATTGGTGACATGAGCCTATCTGCACAAGCCAAAGTATTACGTGCTTTGCAGGAAAGTCGCATACAACGTGTAGGTAGTGATAAAGATATAAAAGTAGATGTGCGCATCGTAGCAGCAACAAATAAAGATCTAAAAAAGGAAATCGAAGACGGAAAATTCCGTGAAGATTTATATCACAGATTAGCAGTAATTTTAGTTAAAGTACCAGCATTAAATGACAGACGTGATGACATACCATTATTAATAAATCATTTTTCAGCTAAAATTGCCGAAGAGCAAGGCACAGCCAATAAGACATTTTCTAAAAAAGCAATCAATTTATTAAAAGAATATGATTGGACAGGAAACATTAGAGAGCTTCGTAACGTAGTCGAAAGATTAATAATTTTAGGAGGTACAGAAGTTAGTGAGCAAGATGTAAAACTTTTTGCAAGTAAATAAAATAACATGAAAGACATCAATATTAACGACCATAAAATCACTTCAAAAATAAAGCTAAGCGACCTACCAAGTAAGCTAGATTTAAAAGCAGACAAGGATACCACAGAGGACGCTTTGCGCAAAGTAAGACGCCAATTAGGTAAGCTACAAGACACCATGTATGCACACGGTAAATACTCGGTTTTAGTATGTTTACAAGGTATGGATACCTCAGGAAAAGACAGTTTAATACGCGAAGTTTTTAAAGATTTTAATGCAAGAGGTGTTGAGGTTATGAGCTTTAAAGTACCAACAGAATTAGAGCTTAAACACGATTATCTTTGGAGACACTATATAAAATTACCAGCTCGAGGTAAATTTGGAGTCCACAATCGCACACACTATGAAAACGTTTTGGTAACACGTGTACATCCAGAGTATATTTTAAACGAAAAACTACCATTTGTAAACAGTATTGACGATGTAAACGATGTCTTTTGGGACCAGCGTTTTGATCAAATCAATAACTTTGAAAAACACCTGACACAAAACGGTACAATAATTTTTAAATTTTTCATGAATTTGTCAAAAGACGAACAACGTAACAGATTATTACGTCGTTTGGACAAGCAAGAAAAAAACTGGAAATTCTCAGCAGGCGACTTAAAAGAGCGTAAGTTATGGGACAAATACATGGACTGTTATCAGGATGCAATAAACAGAACAAGCAAGGATAACGCACCATGGTACAACATTCCAGCAGACGATAAACCAACAGCACGATTAATTGTAGCTCAAATTTTGTATGACACTTTAAAACAATATTCAGACATAAAAGAGCCAGATTTGGATGACAAAACCAAAGCTAATCTGCATTTATACAGAGAGCAATTAAATAACGAATAGTATATTTTGGGCGTTACCACAAGGGTCGCGCTTTCCATTATATCTTTTTTTGCCATATATGGCAGCAAAAAAAGGATGTCATTACAATCGCTAACGCAAACCAAATGACCTAAAAAAAACATACTTAAGGTTAATCAAAATAATACAAGAGACCTGATAGGATTAATATTCTGTCAGGTCTTTTCATATTTAAATACTATCTTTAAAGTAAAATTACCAACCATGAAAAAACTAACAATTCTTCTAACACTTTTAGTGTCTATTAATGTTCTAGCACAAACAGACCAAGACGCATTAAAAACAATATATAGTCAGTCCTTAACCAATGGTAAAGCCTACCAATGGTTAGACTATTTATCAAATCAAATAGGAGGACGATTATCAGGATCTGTAAACGCAGAAAAAGCAGTACAATACACAAAATCCGAACTAGAAAAACTAGGATTAGATAAAGTATGGCTACAAGAAGTTATGGTTCCAAAATGGGAACGTGGCGCAAAAGAGGTAGCACATTTTACAAGTAATAACAACAAATTTGAAGTCAATATTTGTGCTTTAGGTGGCTCAGTAGCAACTGCCAATTCAGGGTTAGAAGCTACAGTAATAGAAGTAAAAAGTTTTGAAGAGCTTGCTGCACTTGGTGATAAAGTAAAAGGAAAAATTGTCTTTTTTAATGGTGCCATGAATCCAGAATTAATTCACACCTTCGAGGCTTATGGAGGATGCTCCAAACAACGTTATGCAGGAGCTTACGAAGCAGGAAAACTAGGAGCAGTTGGCGTAATTGTGCGTTCTCTTAATTTACGTCAAGACGATTTACCACACACAGGAAGTATGGGTTACATGGATTTGCCTAATGAGCAACGTGTACCATCTGCAGCAATAAGTACCAATGATGCTAATAAACTATCCGAAGCCCTAAAAAAAGATGCCAATCTAAAATTCTATTTTAAACAAAACTGTAAACAGTTTGAAGACGTTTTGTCATATAATGTTATAGGTCAAATTACTGGAAGCGAATTCCCTGAAGAAATTATGGTTGTTGGAGGTCACTTAGATTCATGGGATTTAGGAGATGGATCGCATGACGATGGAGCAGGAGTAGTACAATCTATGGATGTAATTAGATTATTAAAAGAAAGCGGAATTAAACCAAAACGTACCATTAGAGTTGTGTTATTTATGAATGAAGAGAATGGTTTGCGTGGCGGAAAAAAATACGCAGAAGTAGCATTGCGTCACAACGAAAATCATGTCTTTGCGTTAGAGAGTGACTCTGGAGGATTTTCACCTCGTGGTTTTAGTTTTGATTGTAGTGAAGCAGCATTAAACAAAGTATTAAGTTGGGAGTCTTTATTTAAACCATACTTAATTCACTATTTTGAAAAAGGATATAGTGGTGCAGACATTGGACCACTAAAAAACGATAACATTGTTTTGGCTGGCTTACGTCCAGACTCACAACGTTATTTTGATCATCATCATGCAGCAAACGATACGTTTGATGCAGTCAACAAACGTGAGTTAGAATTAGGTGCAGCTACCATGACAAGCTTAGTGTACCTATTTGATAAATACGGAACAAGTAATATCCCTCAGGTTAAAGAGTTTAAGGATTAATTGTTGTATTTAACTGTTTCAAATTTTTAAAAATGAAAACACTAGTGCTTTTTTTATCATTACTAATTACAACAAATATGGTGGCTCAATCAGATTCAAATATTCCGTATTATGAGCTTCCTGAAGTATCAGAGCATTTTACAGCTGGTACTGTTGCAGCTAGACAAATAGATGCACTAGGCTTTAGATTTTATCACGCAACAGATGGATTATCAGCAAAAGATTTAGACTTTAAGCCTTCAGATTCGGTAAGAACAACAGCCGAAACCATAAAACATATTTATGATTTGTCTATAATCATTTTAAATTCGACTTTAAAAAAAGCAAATACTAAAGATGCTCTAAAACTATCTTTTGAAGCACAGCGTGTAGCGACTTTAAATAATTTAAAACAAGCTGCAGATATTTTAAGAAGTAGTGATGATATTTCGCAATTCAAAATTATTTTCGGCGAAAGCCAAATCCCGTTTTGGAATAATATTAATGGACCAATCGCAGATTCTATTTGGCATTGTGGTCAAATTGCATCGTTTAGACGTGTAACCAATAATCCAATCAGTCCCAATGTTAATCATTTTACAGGAACGGTTAAAAATAAATAATTATAATTTTATGACTCCAATTCTACATCAAATTCATCCTATACTTCCTGTTCAAAACGTATTAGCTGCTTTGTTTTTTTATACGCAAAAATTAGGTTTTGAAATCGCATTTGCAGACGATTCTAAAGATCCAAAATACGTAGGCATTAAAAGAGACCATATAGAAATACATCTAATATGGAAGGATGAAAAAGAGTGGGATTTTACTATTGACAGACCTATGTTGCGCATTGTTACACAGCATGTAGATGTTTTATATCAAGAATATAATTTTAAAAATGTGTTTCCTAAAGAGACTGAAGTTATAAAATCAGATTGGGGAACAAAAGAGTTTTCGTTTTATGATTTATATAACAATGGGTTAACCTTTTATCAAAACAGTTAGTTAAAAACCAGTTAGTTTTTAATTTTTAAAATATAAAGTAAAAGTAGTGCCTTGATCTACAATGCTTTCTACTTCAATTTTACCACCAATTGCATCTATTTGATTTTTTACTATAAATAACCCTAATCCTCTAGAGTCTTTATGCTTGTGAAAAACATTATACATCCCAAATAGCTTGTCCTTATGTTTATCTAAATCAATACCTTGACCATTATCACTAATTTTTAATATGGTATATACTTCAGTTTTGTAGGCTTTTAGTGTTATTTCAGGGTTTACATTTTGCCTTCTATACTTAATTGCGTTTGTTAAAAAGTTTATTAAAATGCTATCCAAGTAAGCAGGTATTGCATTAACAGTTATATTGTTATCGATTAATATTTTAACATCAACATTGTTGGATATAGTAGCTGCTGTAATGTTAGACATGGCATTGTTACTATATTTTAATAAGTTTAGTGGTACTAAAGCTTCCTTATCTAAAGCACTATACAATGCTACTTCATTTAAGTTTTCAATAGTTTCATTTAGATTACCTATGGCTTCTTGCATTAAAGGAAAATATTCATCTTTAGTGTTTTCAGGATAATCTTCCTTTTTTAAAGTTAACAACATTTCTAAATTCCCACCATGTGAACTTAAGTTATGCGAAACAATTCTAGCAAAGTTTAAAAGCCTGTCGTTTTGTTTAGAGCTAATAGATAATAAATCGGATATTTTATTTTTACTAAGTTCAATTTCAGAAATATCATTAATGTTTGCTATAAAATGCTGAGGATGTCCATGATCGTCTCTTACTATTGTTGCTGATAAATTACAATATAAAACCTTCCCATTTTTATGAAGGTACCTTTTATTAACTGTAAAATTGTCTGATTTTCCGGATAAAAGTAAAGTAAGTTCCTTGTTTCCTATTGTGAGGTCTTCTTTATATGTGATGTCTTTAAAACTTAATTTTAAAAGTTCTGATTCAGTATAACCTAATATTCTACAAATGCTATTGTTTACTTTAAGCCAACCACCAGTCAAGCTAACTTTAGCCATTCCTGTTAAAGAGTAGTCAAATAGCGATCTAAATTCTTTCTCTTTTATTAACGTTTTTTTTGATTGCAGTGTTTTTTGTGTAATATCCTGAAAAACACCTCTAAGTGCAACGCAAACCCCATTTTTAAATTTAGGATGTCCAATGGATCTTACCCATTTTTCTTCTCCTTTTGAAGTTATAATGATAAACTCATCATCAAAATTTTCTCCTTTTTGTAAGGCTTTTTGAAATAAGTCTAAAATTTTCTCACGATGTTGTCCTTTTTTATAAAAGTTAATGGCAGTATCAACATTTGGGACGTAATTGGCAACAACATCATGGATTTTTTTTGTTACGCTACTCCATTTTAAAGTATTTGATAACATATTTAATTCCCAGGATCCAATAGCTAGAGCATCTTCAATAGTATTTAAAAAACCTTTATCAAGGATTTCATCAGATAATATCTCGTTATTATCAGTTTGCATAGGTAGGGAATTTGAGGTAGTTGCTATTAATTGTTAAAAAATAAAATAATTTTATTCTTTATAATGGCGAATCTAAGTAATAAAACGGATTAAATACAAGTAATTAGGTTAAAATACGTTAATTTTAACTTTTAAGTAGCTTTTAACTTACAAATATACTGGAGTGCGTTGTCTAATTTTAGATATTTAACTACAAATAGCCAATTTGGTAAAAATTAGCCATTTATAGGCTTTGAAAATTATTATTTAAACTTAATCTCAATTTGATTTTGTATAAGATCCTCAAACGTTTCGCGTTTTCTTATTAAATGTGCTTCGCCTTTATATACTAAAACTTCAGCAGGTTTATATCTAGAGTTGTAATTACTAGCCATAGAGTAGCAGTAAGCTCCAGCATTACTAAAAGCTAATATGTCGCCTTCGTTAATTTCAGAAATGCGTCTGTTGTTGGCAAAGGTATCCGTTTCACAAATATAACCTACTACACTATAAAATCGCTCGCGACCTTTAGGGTTGGAGATATTTCTAATTTCATGTTGTGAACCATACAACATTGGTCTTATTAAGTGGTTAAAACCGCTATCTACTTGAGCAAAAACAGTAGATGTTGTTTGTTTTACAACATTAACGTTAACTAAAAACTGTCCAGCTTCACTAACTAAAAATTTTCCAGGCTCAAAAGCTAAGGTTAAAGGTTTGCCATAATCCTTACAAAACTGATTAAACCTTGCACTTAGTTTGTCTCCTAACTCTTCAATATTTGTTTCAATATCTCCAGCTTTATATGGGACTTTAAAACCAGATCCAAAATCTATAAACTCTAAATTTTTAAAGTGTTGTGCAGTATCAAACAATATTTCGCTAGCATATAAAAACACATCTATGTCTAGAATATCGCTTCCTGTGTGCATGTGTATACCATTAATATTCATTTTAGTATTTTCAACTATTCTTAAAATATGTGGTATTTGATGTATAGAAATTCCAAATTTACTATCAATATGTCCTACTGATATGTTGGTGTTTCCGCCAGCCATCACATGAGGATTTATTCTTATACAAACAGGTATGTTTGGATATTTAGTACCAAATTGTTCTAAAATAGATAAATTATCAATATTGATTTGACAACCTAATTTGGCAACACTTTCTATTTCATGCAAGGACACACCATTAGGAGTAAAAATAATATTTTGTGCTTTAAAACCTGCAGCTAAACCTAGTTGTACCTCTTGTATAGACACAGTATCTAGTCCTGCACCTAGTTGTTTCATCAGCTTTAATATAGATATATTAGATAATGCTTTAACAGCATAATTAATTTTTAATTGTTTAACACTTTTAAAAGCAGAGGTTAGTCTATTATATTGTTGTGCGATTTTATCTGCATCGTATATGTATATAGGACTATCAAAGTCTTTAGCTATTTGTAGTAATTGATTGTTTTGCATCTCAAATTTTTTTCAAAGTTATTTTTTTAAGCCTATTTAAAAATTAAAACAACATAATATTACACATTTAAAACAAATTGTTAATTATTTAACAAAATTAAAAAATGGATTTACTTATTTTTTCATAATTAAATATTAGGGTAAGTAAATGTGATTATTTACTTTTGTAACACTAAAATTTTACTCTATACAAGATGAATTTACACGAATATCAAGGAAAAGAATTATTAAGCAGCTTTGGCGTACGTATTCAACGTGGTATTGTTGCACAAAATGCTGATGAAGCGGTTGCTGCAGCTAAAAAATTAACTGAAGATACTGGAACAGGATGGCACGTTGTTAAAGCGCAAGTTCATGCTGGTGGACGTGGTAAAGGTGGTGGAGTTAAGTTGGCTAAAAACTTAGACGCAGTTAAAACTATCGCTGGAGAAATTATAGGAATGGATTTGGTAACACCTCAAACTTCAGCAGAAGGTAAGCGTGTGCACCAAGTATTAATATGTGAAGATGTATACTATCCTGGAGATTCTGAGCCAGAAGAATATTATATGTCAGTATTATTAAATAGAGCTAATGGACGTAACATGATTATGTATTCTACAGAAGGTGGAATGGATATTGAAACTGTTGCAGAAGAAACTCCGCATTTAATTTTTACAGAAGAAATTGATCCTGCAACTGGAATCTTACCTTTTCAAGCACGTAAAATTGCTTTTAACTTAGGGTTATCAGGAGCAGCGTTTAAAGACATGACTAAATTTGTAACAGCATTATACACTGCTTATGACAAGTCAGACTCTTCATTATTTGAAATCAACCCAGTTTTAAAAACTAGTGATGATAAAATAATGGCAGTTGATGCTAAAGTAACAATTGACGATAACGCATTATTTAGACATAAAGATTTAGCAGCAATGCGCGATTTACGTGAAGAAAATGCTATTGAAGTTGAAGCAGGAGAACAAGGACTTAACTATGTTGACCTTGACGGAAACGTAGGTTGTATGGTAAATGGTGCTGGTTTAGCAATGGCAACTATGGATTTAATTAAGCAAGCAGGTGGAGAGCCAGCTAACTTTTTAGACGTTGGTGGTACTGCAGATGCAGCAAGAGTAGAAATTGCTTTCGAGCTTATTTTAAGAGATCCAGCTGTTAAAGCAATTTTAATTAACATTTTTGGTGGTATCGTTCGTTGTGATCGTGTTGCTCAAGGTGTAATTGATGCTTACAAAAACATGGGTAACATTAGTGTACCAATTATCGTACGTTTACAAGGTACTAATGCAGATATCGCTAAAAAATTAATTGATGATTCTGGATTAGATGTAATGAGTGCTACAGAGTTCCAAGAAGCAGCAGACAAAGTACAAGCAGTATTAGCTTAATACTTTAATATATATACTAAAAAAAGAGCAACTTAAATAGTTGCTCTTTTTTTTTGTATAAAATTAATTATCCATTTGCCTAAAGTAATTACAAATTACTTATCGTCTCTTTTAGGACGTGTATTGGGCTTATTAAAATTCTTTTTATTGTTAAAGGTTTTTGTTTTCGCTTTCGCTGAAACTTCGCCTTTAGGTTTTTCTCCTTTTTTAGGCATTGGACCTCTTAAATGAATAACTAAACCATTTAAAAAATTTCGTAAAATTTGATCACCACATTCTACATAATTTGGATGGTCTTCTCTTCTAAAAAAAGCACTTAGCTCTGTTTTTGTAATTCTAAAGTCTACTAATTCTAAGATTTCTACAATGTCAGTATCTCTTAACTGATGTGCAACTCTTAGTTTTTTAAAAATATCGTTATTAGTCATTTGTCGTGTTTAAAAAGCAAAAGTACAAAATACAAAGTATAAAAACAGATTCCATAAGTTTAATAGAATTTCAATTTCAAAAATCTATTTTTAAATTATAATAGGTTTAAAATTTATACATGAGATGTAGTTTTAGCGGTTGTAATATTTTAATGTTTTTTAAAAAAGTGATGTATTCAGTTTTATAGATTTTAATTTAATACTTTTATTTAAGTCTCTTAAAATTAACGAATTAATAATTGGCTAATAGCGTTTTAAAGGTCAAAATTAAGGTTGTAATTCATTTTGTTTTTAGAGTTTTAAAATTTAGATTAGACAGAAATATCTAAAAAAACGATGTATAGCTATGTTATTTTCGATAAGCTACGTGCTTTCAACGATTATTAATTATGTTTTATTCTTAACTTTATAAAGTATAATTAATCCCTTATTTATGCCTAACAGAGTAGAGAAGTTAAGTTTATTATCAGAAATGATTGCATTTGCGAAAAGTGATGACAGTATAAAATCTGTTGAATACAATTTTTTGTTAGCAGTTGCAAAACAGTTAGAAATCTCTAGAGAAGATTTTGATTACCTTATTAATAATCCTGTTAATAGAATGGTATTAAAATCGCATAGCGAGCGTATTGTTCAATTTCATAGAATGGTATTGTTAATGCATGTTGATCAAGAACGTACACAACAAGAGTTAGCTAAACTTTATAATTATGGATTGCGTATGGGATTAAACCATGAGTCCATTACTAAGGTATTATATCTAATGGAGGGCTTTCCGGATATGATGGTTCCTGCTGAGGTTTTGATAGATATCTTTAAAGTGCAGTATAATTAATATTAAGTATACTTTTTTTTAAATGATTAAATATAACTAGGCTTTCAACTCTTCAAGTTTACCTTGAAACATTTTAATTTCGTCACGTAATTTAGCTGCAATAATAAAGTCTAATTGTTTGGCAGCTTCCTCCATCATTTTACGTTTTTCTCTAATTTTCTTTTCTAAATCACCTTTACTTAAATATTCGCTTTCAGGCTCTGCAGCACGTGCAGCTTCCAACTCATAACTATAAGTACTAACAGAGTTTTGTGTTAAAGCACTATCTAAGCTTTTATTTAATGCCATAGGCACTAATTTGTTTTTTGTATTGTAGGCTATTTGTTTTTCACGTCTATATTCGGTTTCGTCAATAGTTTTTTGCATACTGTTAGTTATTTTGTCAGCATACATAATTGCTTTTCCGTTAAGGTTTCGTGCTGCACGACCAACGGTTTGGGTTAAAGATCTTGCAGATCTTAAAAATCCTTCCTTATCCGCATCCAAAATAGCTACTAAAGAGACTTCTGGTAAATCTAAACCTTCACGTAGTAGGTTTACACCAACCAAAACATCATAAATACCTTTACGTAAATCTTGCATGATTTGGACACGCTCTAAAGTATCCACATCACTATGTATGTAGTTCACTCTAATATTGATTCGGCTTAAATATTTGGTTAATTCTTCAGCCATACGTTTAGTTAAAGTGGTAACTAAAGTACGCTCGTCTTGTTCAATGCGCTGTTGTATTTCTTCAATTAAATCATCTATTTGATTTAAGCTAGGCCTAACTTCAATTATAGGGTCTAATAGACCTGTTGGACGTATCACTTGCTCCACATAAAGTCCATCTGTTTTTTGAAGCTCGTAATCTGCTGGAGTAGCACTTACATAAATTACTTGATTTTGCAAGGCTTCAAACTCTTCAAATTTTAAAGGTCTGTTGTCCATTGCAGCAGGCAATCTAAAACCGTAATCGACTAAGTTTTCTTTTCTGCTTCGGTCACCACCATACATAGCGTGTACTTGTGATACAGTCACGTGACTTTCGTCAACAACCATCAAATAATCATCCGGAAAATAATCTAATAAACAGAAAGGACGTGTACCAGGCTCACGACCATCAAGGTAACGTGAGTAGTTTTCAATTCCAGAACAATAACCCAATTCGCGTATCATTTCTAAATCAAACTCGGTACGTTCTTTTAATCGTTTTGCTTCTAGGTGTTTTCCTATTTCTTTAAAGTAATCGTATTGTTTAACTAAATCGTCTTGTATAGATTTTATAGCATTTTGTAACACGTCAGGAGAGGTTACAAACATATTTGCAGGATAGATTGTTAGTCTATCGTATTTTTCAACTATTTCGTTTGTTTGAATATTAAAGGATTCAATTTCTTCAATTTCATCTCCAAAAAAGTGAATTCTAAATGCATCATCTGCATAACTTGGAAAAATATCCACTGTATCTCCTTTTATTCTGAAATTTCCATGTTTAAAATCAGCTTCCGTACGTGAATATAAACTTTGTACTAATTGATGTAATAATTTGGTGCGCGAAATTTGTTGGTCAACTTCAATGGAAATAACATTTTTCTGAAACTCGACTGGATTTCCAATACCATATAAACAAGATACTGAAGCTATAACAATTACATCACGACGTCCAGATAATAGGGAAGAGGTTGTGCTTAATCGCATTTTCTCTATCTCTTCGTTGATAGATAAATCTTTTTCTATGTACACACCAGAAGTTGGTATGTAAGCTTCAGGTTGGTAATAATCATAATAAGACACAAAATACTCGACAGCATTATCAGGAAAAAACTGTTTAAACTCAGAGTATAACTGTGCAGCTAATGTTTTGTTATGTGCTAAAACTAATGTTGGTTTTTGTGTTTCTTCAATAACATTGGCAACAGTAAATGTTTTACCAGAACCTGTAACACCAAGTAACGTTTGGTATTTATCTTGTCCATTTAATCCACCAACCAATTGTTTGATTGCTTGAGGTTGATCTCCTGTGGGTTTAAACTCTGATTTGATTTTGAATTTCATAATGTAAAATTACAGAATATTAAGCAGATATTTATTTAAAGGAAGGTTAAGGTTTATAGCCAAAAACTACTAAAATTATAAAAAATATAAGTTTTTATAAAAAACTACATATTTCATTTTTAATTAACTGATAATTAGTATATTAAAACAGTTTTAATGGTAGGTTTCATTTCATGAAAAAAATTATAGGCATCATATTAATTGTTGTAAGTACTCTATTTACTTTTGTAGGTCTTGTAAATTTGCTTGATAGCAAACCAAGTGACGCTCCAATTTGGGCTGAATTAATAACATTATTTATTTTTATTGGTATTGGATATTTGGGTATTAAGCTTTTTAAAAGCAAGAACAATTTTAGAGTCAATCGACCGGATTGGGGAGAATTCGGTTTTCTTAATTTGATTTTGGCAGTTGTATTTATTATTGTTGGTATTATTGCTTTAAATGAAGGCGTAGTGTCAATGCAAATAGCAGGATTTATAGGAGCTGCTAAATTTTTATTTTCATTTATTAGAGGTTTTTTTCGATAAAAGTAATTTTACTTTATTATCTAGATAATTAGCACTAACGAATTAAACTAAAATGACCTCTGATTTTTTGACCATTAGATCTAGAAACTAAATACCAGTAATCATTACTAGGTAATAATTGGCCATTTAAAGTACCATCCCAACCTGAAGATTGTGGATTTAAAAGATGAATTAACTTACCATAGCGATCAAATATTTTAATATCTAAATCCGTATTAAAAGCATCATTAATACCTATTGGTTTCCAAAATTGATTGTAATTATCTCCATTTGGAGTAAAAAATTGTGGAAAGCCTAAGATGGCAATGGTTTGCTCTGACATTCCGCAGCCATCAATTTCTCTAACATAAACTGTATGAATGCCTGGAGACACATTTGAAAACGAATTAGAGGGTTGATATGTCCCATTGTCTAAAGTATATTCAAAATCTCCTGTGTTAGATAGCGTTACCGTCACTGTATTGTTGGTTGTTAATTCTGTATAGTCTACATTTTCAATAATAGGTGCTTCAATTGAAGTAACTGTTATGTCTCTGGTGTTTGAGCAACCGTTGGTGCCTGTAATAATAACAGTATAAACTCCTATTTGGTTTGCTTCAATAAAAGAGGTGTTTACTCCAGTGTCTACTCCGTTTAATAACCATTGGTAGTAATAGTTATTTGGTAAGTCGTTTAATACTCCTCCATTTAAGGTTATGGTTTCAGGAAAATTATTTAAACAATATTCAAAGCTTTCGTTTTCCGAAATTTCTGGTGTAAAAAGTACATTTAAGTTAACGTCTGTTACAGCATAACAATCCGATCCATTAGTGGTTACTTGTGCATAAATGGTTTGAAAATCTGGAATTGTAGAGTCGAAGTTTGTTGGCAACGGATTGTTTTCCGCGAAAGCGTCCTCTTGCGTTAAATAATAATTTACAGTAGCTCCTGCTGGAACTAAAGGTGTAATTTGGGTGCTTACTTGGCTTAAATCAAAAGTGGTTAATCCATCAATTATGGCATCGTCACAAGCGTCTAAATTATAAGTAGGTAAATTATTATTTGAAATTTGTAACGTTATCTGACTTATAGCTGTACAATTGGATAAATTATTTATAACTAAAGCGTAAACCACTTGATTGATTGTAGTATTTTGAAAACTATCAGGCGTTGTTATGGCATTTATTTGTTGTTCTGCATCTGTTAACGCATTATAAAAACCAATGATAGATAAATCTGGATTGCCAACAGTAATGGTTTGATCTGTATCAAATAAATTATAAGTTGTTATGCCATCTTGCTCTAAATCGCATTGGGTTAAGGTTGTGTTTATGGTTGTAGGTGCAGGAAACTGCTCAATCACAATTTCGCCATAAGATATGCAACCATTGGATAAGGTTACCTCTACATTATAAGTTCCAGTATCTGCTACTGTTAGGATAGGATTAACTTCAGTAAGAAGCTCTGTACCATCTTTAAACCATTTGTAAATTATGGCTCCAGTTTGTGTGGCATCTAGGTCTATGCTTTGGTTTTCGCATAGTGCGTTGTTTGTAGACTCAAGTAAGTTTGGACCTAAATCTGTAGTTAATTCAAAACTTCCAGCTTCTAAAAATACAGCAGAATCATATCTGTAGTTTTGTTCATCTGCGATTACCAATTTAACTTCGTAAGTGGTATTAGGTACTGTGTTAGCTACTGCAGACAGGACTTTGGTTTGACCATTAAAGTTAATTGGTGCAGTATTATCATTCCAGCTTCCAAAATAAAATTCGTTTTCTTCTTGACAACCGCCAGGTATTTCTGGGTGAACAGTTGTCACTTTTACAGGAACTTGAGTGCCAGGAACAAGTGCAATGTTTTCGTAGTCTGTTGTGCCTATTTCACGAATTAAAAATCCAAATAGGTCAGAATATTGGCATGTATTGGCGTTGTTTTCTTGATATTCTTCTGAAGCAAAAATATAATTAAAGCTAATTTGTGTAGCCTCAGAGGTAAACTGAAACTCTAATATGGTTGCATTTAAAGTATTAGTTTCGTCTAGTGCAATCTCCAAATCTTGGTCACCATCCCAACCAGCAGCATCATCATCACTTAAAGAATCGTTAGGACCATCAACATTACTTAAACGACCTGTACTTAAAACAATTCCGCTTTGAAAAGGAAATGTGGTACCTGTGGCGTCAAAATATCCATAACTTTGGTCTGATCCTCCAAAATTACCACCAACAACATTAGTTACTTGTACATTTGTAATACAACTACTATCAATTAAGATATCCTCTACAAGTTGCTGAGGTGTATAGGTTTGAACATCTGTAACTACGTTTTGAGCAGATGAAAAACTTACAATTAAAAATAGAATAATAAAGAGTCTTTTTTGCATACCTTTTTAATGGTTTGCAAAGGTAAAAAAACAATTTTTGTTAAATGAAATTTGAAATGTTAAAGCTTAAGTGTAAAATGTCCTTTTTTCTGAAACGCTATAGCGCCTTTTTTTATGTCTGCAACGTACCAATAATCACTTGCAGGCATTAAGTTGCCATTATATCTGCCATCCCATCCAAGAGAAGCATGTGTTAATGTTTTTAGTAATTTACCATAACGATCGTAAATATTAACCACAGTACCTTTAAGTTGGTTTACACCAGTAATATGCCAATAATCAAAATAGCCATCACCATTAGGTGTAACAAATTTTGGTACATCTATTATAACTACCTCTTTGGTTGTTGAGTTACATCCATTTAAATCTATTACAGTTATTGTATGTGGACCAATTGGTACATTACCAAAAATGTTAGAGTCTTGAGGGTCTAAGTCGTCAAGCTGATATAAATAATCACCAATACCAGAAACGGTTACTGTAATATTATTTGGGTCTGAAAAATCTACTGTTTCGGTAAAGTCAATAGTTGCAGCTTCTGACTCTGAAACGGTAAAAGTAGCTGTAGAAGTACAGCCAAATTGTGATGTAACGGTTACTGAGTATGTTCCTGTTTCTGTAATTTCAATATAACTTAAACTACTACTTGTAGACCAGCTATAACTGTCTGTTGGGATATTAGTTTCGGCAGTTACTATTAATGGTAAGTTTTCTAAACATAACACTTGGTCTTCAATGTCTACTTCTGGTTTTCTGCTAACAATAGTCGCAAAGCTAGTGGTGTTAAAACATCCTGTAGCGTTGTTTTCTATTCTTACATAATATAGTGTGTTGTTTTCTGAGTCTACAAGTAAATCTGTTAATGCATTTGTATTATTAATAGCATCGTTTTGTGTTGTAAAATAAGATACACTAAAGTCACTAGGGTTTTGTCCATCTAATGCAAAAGGAGTTTGTTGACTTAAATCAAAGATGGAGAATGTGTCAAAATCATCATCGCAATTTTGTAAATCTAACAATGTACCTAAATTAGGTGTTGGGTTTACTGCCAAAACAAAAGGTTGAATAGTAAAACAAGTACTGCCTGTGTAGTTAGCACGAGCAAATACAGTATTATTTGTTACACTATAAACGTAATTTGTATTTAATGGATTTTGTTCTGATTGAGCATCTGCTTGATTAGCATAATAAGCAATTTGAATGTCTAATGTTGTGTCAATCAATGCATTTAGTGCATTGTTTAAATTATATGTAAAAGTAGCATCTTCGCAAATATCTAAAACCACGTTTGGAGTAATAGTAGGAGGCACGTCTACAATTAAATCTAAAGGTATTTGTGCATAACAATTAGATACAGTATTAGATATTTTAATAAACACAGTCTGTGGATTAGATGTGTTGGTAAAATTAGAAGGATCACTAATTTGATTTGTTCCAAGCTCTAGATCTGTAACAGATGTAAAATATTCAATTACAATATTGTCTTGTCTAATAGATAGAACCTCTACTTCTGATTGTGTTAAATCAAAACTACTAAAGCCATCTAAATCATCATCACATTGTTGTAATGCACTAGCTACATTAGTTTGTGGTACAGCAATAACGTTAAACTCAAAACTAGTAATGCCTTTACAGTAAGTACCATTATCTACAGTAACAAAAATTTGCTGTGGATTAACAGTTGTTGTAAAGTTATTAGGTAATGGATTAGATTGTGTTTCGGCATCAGCCATATTAAGGTGGTAAGTGATGCTTAACGTTTCAGGAGAACCTGCACTGATTTGTGTTGAAATTTCTGAAAGATTAAAGGTTTCAAAGCCATCATTACTAACATCGTCACAAACAAATATATCTGTAGGATTGTTGTAGATTGGGTTAGAACCCACTTCTATTTGAAAAGATGAGGTACCATAACAATCTGTATTTGTATAATTTTGAACACGAACATATATGGTTTGAGGGTTTGATGTATTTTCAAAAACGGTTGTTTTGTCTATAGCGTTGCTGTTGCTATCTGCATCAGCTTGCGATAAATAATAAAGAACTTCTTTACCAATTTGTCCATTTAATATTTCTGCATCTTTATCAATAAAAATAAACTCTCCAATTTGATTACCATCAGTTTCACAATTAATTAATGTTGTTATTGGATTAAAAACAGGTAATGTATTTACATAAATAGTGATAACCTCAATAGAATAGCAACCAGTAATACTGTTTTCTATTCTTGCAAAAACCATTTGCGTATTAGCATTGTAGTTTTGGTAATCTGCTATGGCATCTGTATTACTTTGAGCATTGACTTGAGAGTTATGAAATGTGATTGTTCTGTCTGATGTGTCAGATACCATTTGATTAATAGTAGTTGATAAATCAATTATAGAAAAACCATCTTGATCGTCATCACATACCAATATGTTATCAGGAGTTGTTGTCGTTGGAGCAGGTAATACATTAATTGTTAGGTTTGATGTAGCACTGCAACCATTCTCGTTTTGTACACGTACATAAACCGTTAATGGATTAACTGTATTGTAATAAAACGCAGGTAAAGGGTTTGAGTTAGACTGACTGTCTGCTTGAGTTTCAAAATAAGAAACCGTTCCACCTGCAATATCTGTTGCAACGTAATCATCAAACGTATGTAAATCTATACTAGTAAAGCCATCGTCATCTGTGTCACAATAATCTTGAGAGGTTAGTGTTTGAATATCAAACCCATCGTTGATTATTAATTGTATAGTTGCGTTGTGTGTACACGTTAAGCTATTTAATATAATGTATAATGTTTTTGGCGACGCATTTACAACATACTGTACATTTTGATTAATTGGGTTTATGTTAGCCAATTGGTCTGCTTCAGTTTCGTAAAAGTCAATAGTAACATCTTCTAATCCATTAATTATGGCTTCAGCTACTTGTAATAAATCAAAATCCACAATACCATCATTTGATGGATCATCACATTCAAAATAATCTATTATTTCTGTACCTGTTTCTAATAAAAAAGTGTGAATCTCTAATGGTACTACAGATGCGCAACCAGTTGTGTTATCTTCTACTCTGATAAAAACAGTTTGCTGAAAATCTGTAGTATTAGGGAAGTTGGTCGGATTAGCAATAGGGTTTGAACCACTATTAGCATCATCCAATGTTTCGTGATATGTTACAGTTACATTAGTTAAGCCTTGTAGTACATCATCAATATTTTGAGTTAAATCAAAGGTGTCAAAGCCATCTCCATCAGAATCACAAGCGTCTAACATTTGCGTGTCTGGATTTATTGCAGGATTAACATTGACTTGTATGTCTAAAGTTGTGGTTGTATTGCATCCCGTAGTTATATCTATAATACTAACATATAATGTTTCAGTACTAGTAGCAGGAGTATAAGGCGAAGCTATTGGGTTTAATCCACTTTCGGCATCAGCCAAATTATAGTGGTAATTAACATTATAATTACTGTTACCATTTGATATTTCGTCATCTTTATCTGTAAGTGGCACAGAAGCACCTCCTGCAGAACATACAGTTAAAGGTGTTGGATTGGTTATAGTTAAGTAAGGGTTAATTATAAGATTAAACGTACCAATATACACACATCCTGAAGCATCATCTTGAACGCGGTAAAATACAGATTGTGTTGACGTTGTACTTAAATAATTTACTAGGGCATTTGTGTTATTTTCTGCTTCGGTTTGATTAAGATGAAACGTTGTAGTATACGATGCACTTGGTAAAGCAGCTTCAGCTTCCGATATTTTAATAGATAAATCAAAGTTTTCTTCTCCATCGTTAGACACATCGTCGCATACAATTATGTCTGTTAATGTATCTGCAAGTTGTATGCTATTAAGTGTAACGTTTACTGAATCTTCAAACGTGCAAAAATCGGCATTTAAAGGTACAGTAATTTCTACTTTATAATTACCGTCAGTATTTACTAATAACGTGCTTCCGGTTTCTCCTGTGATAACAGTGTCATTAAATAACCAAGTGTAAGTTGCTAAAGGATTGTCTGTATTGGCATCTAGAGTTACTGTAGCATCACATGTTGTTATATCATCTCCAAGATTTACACTATCTGTAAAACTATTTCCTTCTATAAAAACAGCTGTATCAAAGTTTCGGTCTGTTTGATCTGCTATAATTAATTTTATATTGTATTGTACATTAGGTAATATACTTGCAGAAGCAGTTAAAACAGTTGTACGACCATTAAAATTTGTATCTCCAATGTTATAACCTTCAAAATAGGCATTGTTTTCTGCAGGACAAAAACCTACGATTTCGTCATGAATTGTATTTGTATTTACAGCAGTAGACGTTCCGGGAACTACTGCAATGTTTTGATAAGGATTACCACTTCCTGCCTCGCGAATTAAAAAAGCAAAACCATCCGAGTATAAACAAGGATATTCAGCAAAATACTCTTCTGAAGCTAAAATGTAATTAAATTGAACATTGCTTGATGTAGAAATAAAATCGAATTGTATAGAGGTTGCGTTTAAGGTATTGTCTATGCCTAAAGCAGCTTCTAAATCAGGATCTGTACCCCAAGCAACAGTCCCTTCATTTAAAGGGTTAGTATTTTGTGTGTTTCCTGCTGATGTAGCGCTACCTGTGGATAGCATTATTCCGTTTTCAAAAGGAAAACCTGAACTTGCATTTTCAAAATAACCAAAACTGGAAAATCCATTAACATTTCCGTTAATGGTAGATGTAATATTTGTTACTTCAACACAACCTTGTACTAAATTATTTTCTACAAGTTGTTGGGCTGTAAATGAGTCGTCTACTGTAATTTGTTGTGCATGAGTAGACAAGCAAAACAAGATAAATGTAGCAATGATTGGGGTTTGTAGGTTAAGTTTCATTGACAATAAGGGAATTTAAATCACGATGAATAACATATTTCATCGTTATAATGTGCAATGATACGTTAATTATCGATTAAACGCAATAATTATCGATTAAAAGTTTAAATTAATTGTTTGTTCCTTAATAGTTTACGTAAACCCAACCTGTTTTTGTTTTATATTTTGGGTCATTTAAATTCAGTACATAAAAGTAGGTGCCTACAGGTACTATTTTACCTTGGTTATTTAGACCTTGGTTTATTTGACCATGCCACTTTAAATTGTCATCACCTTTAAATATTAAAGTGCCATAACGATTGTAGATTAATAATTCGTGATTTTCAAAAATGGTATATAAACCTTGTATATTAAAATGGTCGTTATTAGTATCTTGGTTTGGAGAAAAGCCTTGAGGTATATATGGAGGACAATGTTCTGTAAATAAATCAAATTTAAATATGTCAAAACAAATATCAGTCATAGCTGTAATATATATGGTTTGAGGTGTGTTGTTTGAAAAATAATTACTGGGATTTATTATATTGGTATTATTAGAAATAGCTTCTAAAGTTTCAAAAAATAAAAAATCCTGATAAATGGTTGTGTCTATTTGGTTTAATGTCTTAGTTAAATCATAATGCGACTTATTATAACCTTCATCACATGCTAATAATGGATTTAATTGTATGGTTTGCGGTAAAGGTATTAGCTGTATTACTTCAAAGGTATCATTATTAACTTCATTAGTTTCTGTTACAATACCATTATAGGTACCATCATTATCCACTGCAATTTCTAAAATAAAGTTATCAGTAAAAGTATTTGGAACCTGGAAACTGATTTGATTGGTTTCCTCTCCACCAATTAATATTGTATTGATGGTTTGATTTTGTGCTACCAGAATACCATCTATAAAAAAAGCAATAGGTGTATTTGCAGGCAAACTGTCTGTACTATTATAATTAAATACAGAGTAGTTTACAGTTAAAATTCTATCATTGCAAGTAACCTGGTAATTATTTAATTGGATAGTAACGTCTGGTAATTGACTATTTAAAACCGTAATAATATTATTGATTATTATTAAATCGGCTCTAAAAGTTCCACTAGAATCTAAACCTCCTGTTGTTAAGTTAATTGTAACCTCTGTATCTCCTATAGCGATGTTGTTTTCTATATTGTAAACATCTAAATCTGCATTATAAAAATCAGTAGCATTAGTAAAAGTATTGGTGCCATTAAAAGCATTGTTTGCTAAATTAAGAGGAGGATTGGATAATACATTACCATTAATAGATAGGGATTCGCCATAGTTTAAGGCATTATCACCTTCCCAAGCTAAAAAACCAATTTTGGCATTGTCATTATCAAGGACATTAACATTTTCTAAAACGATAGTTTTGTTTTGTACGTCTCCATTAATAATTTCTAATCCTAAAAATAGATTTACTTGATTTAAAGGAAGTGTACTGTCTTCAAAAATAACATAAAGACTCCATCCTGCATAGTTGGTCCTATTATTACAATATCCAGCTGTTGAGGTTAGTACTTCTGAAATATCTAAATTTGCAAATAAGTAGTCGCCATTACCATGCGTAATTACCAAATTGGTAACATCTGCATAGCTAGCAAAGTAAGTAAGCAACCCATCAGATCCAGCATTATAAGTAACATTATAAGTGTCTTCTGCAATTATTGTTTGGCTATTTAATGAGACTTCAGTATCTCCTGGTCCAGAGCCTGACCAAAACAAATATGCAGATATTATGTTGCTGTCCATAGGCAAGTTTAGACTTGCTTGAGACGAAGGTAAAATACTACAAAAGGATTGCGATAAATTATTTTCGGCTTGATTTAAAGTGTTTCCAATTGCTATATAATCATAACGTCCATTAAACTGTTGAAACAGGGTTATATCTTGCGCAATGGTAAATTGCGTTGATAAGGTAAATAGTATTAAAGCAATAATTGTACGATACATCTAATAGCGTTTCATGCTTAAATGTACGAATAACTAGCGTTTTAATGTAAAATGATTTTTATAAATTAAACCATTACTTAAGGTTACTACAAACCAATAATCGTTAGTTGGCATTGGATAGCCATTAAAACTGCCATCCCAACCAATGCTAGAAGGCTTAAATTGTTTTAACAATTTGCCATATCTATCAAAAATTTGAACTAGTGCGTTTTTTTTAGAATTGTCACTTAAACCTTCGACTTGCCAATAATCATTTTTACCATCATTATTTGGTGTAAAATAATCTGGAAATTTTATTAACCAGATTGGTGCTTCGGCAACACCACAATGGTTTTTATCTCTAATATAAACTATGTGGTTACCAGCAGTGGTGTTTTCAAAAATGTTTTCGTTTTGATAAGGACCATTTATGTTATCCAAAGCATATTCATAATCACCCAAACCTGAAACCATAACCGTTATTGTTGTGTTATTTGTAATAATTTCTTCTATGTAAGGAATGCTTGAAGCTGTAACTGTTACCAATCGGTCAGCATAACAGCCTTCAGGATTAGTGGTTGTTATGCTGCTTAAAAGTGTGATTCTTACAATATATTCACCAGGTTGAAATGCATCAATTTGTGGTGTGGTTTCTAAACTTGATAACCACAAAAATGAATATTGATTATGTGGTAAATCTAAATATCCGACATCAATAGTAACAAAATCTGAGACTGAATTTTTACACAAAAAAACATCTTCATCAGCTACGATTGGAGCAGAAACGGTTACTAAATCTAGCGTACTTATAGAAAAGCAATCACTAAACGTTCCATTAGATAGTGTTATGTAGATTGTTTGGTTAGTACTTGTTGCGTCGTAATTACTAAAATTTACTATATTATTTTCTTTCTGTTGCGCATCTTCTAAAGTTTCAAAATATGCAATATTATAATCTGGACTCAAGTAAGATGATGGTATTGCATTTTGTAGATTAAATAGATTGTCCGTTTCGCAGCTATATAATGGGTCTAAAGTTAAAACAGGTGGTTTATCAGTAATAGTTAAGGATCTGTAAAGGGTTTGGTTTTGACCATCTACAACAAAATTTATAGTAACATTAAAGGTGCCATAACTTGAAAAAACATGTGTTGGATTTAGTAATGTTGAGGTGTTGTTAATGCCAGAAGCAGGATCTCCAAAATCCCATTGTATGGCGTCTATGCTTGTGCTAAATTCTGTATAAAACTCTGTGACATCACCAAAACATGTATTATTAAATATGTTTGTAGCGTAAAAATAAGATTGAATAAAAGGTGGTAATCCTAATTGACATATCTTGTCATTTAAATTTACAAATCCTGACAATACATTACAATCCACACCAATAGTATTAGGATCTGTAATTACAGCCATAGACGTTCGGTCAAACTCAGCAACATAAATTTTTCCATCCAACGCTTGTTGTAAGGCACCAAAAGACCCAGTTCTTTGTCCAACGATAACATCAGATGCAATTATGCTTGACGCAGAATTTAAGCCTAAATTGTATTGATGGATAAAGGAAAGGTTTGTATCATAATTTAACTCGCTAACATAAAGTAATTGGCTATCTGGTGAAAACTCGCAACCATAAAATCCTGGATTATTTGTGCTTAAATTAGGAATATAAACAGGATTTGTGAGTTGTCCAGTTAGCGCATTAAAATCAAATACTTCTACTTGACTAACATAACTTACAACCGAAGCTACTTTTTCTCTATTAGGAGAGGCTTTTAAATATCCTATGGTTTGATTAATATCTCCTCCATAATATGTTCCAATACCAGATACAACAGGTGTTGTTGAGACACCTAAATCTGAAACCAGATAACTAACAAACTCGTTACTTTCCCATCTGTGGCTAATAACCCAAATGTCTTCACCATTAGACGCTTCGACAGCTGTAAGTTTTTCTGTAATAGGCGATTCTAGTAAGATGTTTTTATTAGCTGTTACTGCACCTAAACCACCAGATAAAGACAAATCAACTTCAGAAAACCTTAAGCCATTAGATCCAGCTCTGTCGTCTACCGTAAAAATATAATAGATGGTGTCACTATTAGGTTTTGGGATAATTATAGCAGACTGTGTGCTAGAGTCATTACCTAGCAAATCCAATCCATTAGTCATTATGTCATGGTTTTTGTTCCATACGGTTGATCCATCAGAGTAGATAATCAAGTTTCCGCTAGTGTCAGACATACTAGCACAACCTTCGGTAGTATTTAACTGAGAAGCACCTAAAGGTAAAGGATATCCAGAATTAAAATTAAGGCCAGCATTTTCTCCAAATGTCCAGTTTGCTGTTTCATTTTGTGAAAAACAAATAGTAATACACAGCATTACGGTTGTATATAATATTTGTTTCTTCATATTTTATCTTTTTAAAGTAAAATGACTTTTATAAAGTCTACCATCTTGTAGTTTTACAGTAAACCAATAATCATTTGTTGGTACAGGCAGTCCGTTAAACGTACCATCCCAACCTTTACTTGTTGGTGTAAACTCTGTTAACAATTGACCATATCTATTAAAAATTTGAATTAACGAGTTTGGTTGAAACTGAGACGACACACCATATACTTGCCAATAATCATTTTTTCCATCGTTATTTGGTGTAAAGAACAACGGAAATCCAACTACAGAAAATAATTGATTTACAGTACCGCAATTGTTTTTTGTATCCTTGACATTTACGGTATAAATACCTGGTTTTACGTTATTAAAGATATTACTTTCTTGATAACCAGATGATAAATTTTCTGCATTTATTATTTCATAAAGGTAATTACCTTCTCCTGACGCTAAAATTGTTATAATATTATTGTTTAAAGTGCCATCAATTACTTCAATATTATCAATAGTAGCTACGTTAGACGCTTCTACAATAATAGTTTTAGTTTTAGAACAGCCATCAACTGTAGTAGCAGTTACAGTATAAGTTCCAATTGTATTTATGTCTATTGTAGCAGTAGTTTCGCCAGTAGACCAATCATAATAATAGTTATTATTTGTTGGTGTTGATGCACTTAATTGTATTGTTTCAGGAAATTCATTTAAACAATATAAGATGGTTTGATCATCGGATAGTTGAGGTAATGGTTTAACTGTCAAAAATACTTGGTTTATACCGTAACAAGCATTATCGTTTTCTGCTCTAGCATAAATTGTTTGATTATAAGGCGTCGTGTTATTGTATGTAAATGGTAATGCATTTGTTTCTAATAAAGCATCATCATAGGTTTCGTAAAAATTTATGGTTATTCCAGTAGGTAGAAGCGTTAGCATGTCTGCAGAAAAATCATTCAAATTAAAGGTGTTTATACCATCTTCAGATCCTAATTCATCACACACTATTGGTGCATTATAATCCGAAATTTGTGTTACGCTAACTTCTAAAACAACTTCAGTGATTGCTTTGCAACTTGAAGTGGTATTAGTGACAACAGCATAAATTGTTTGCGGATTGGAAGCATTATTATAGGCTTCAGCGTTTAAAGGATTAGTTTCTGTTTCCGCATTAGTCATACTGCTATAAAAAGTGGTACTTGTATTAATTGCGTTATTTGTAATATCAGGAATGGCTTGATTTAAGTTAAAAGTTGTAAAACCATCCGGAACACCATCCTCATCACATTGAAACAAGATTTGGTTATTAGCTTCTGGTACAGGGTTTATATTAATAACAAAACTTGAGGTAGCATAACAGTCGGTATTATTACTGTTTTCTAATCTAACATATATTGTTTCGTTAAAAGGCGTCGTGTTATAATAATTTGTTGGTAATGGATTTGTATTATCATCTGCATCTAACTGCGTGTTATGATAAGAAATATCATAAACAGCAGGACTTAAGGAGTTGTAAACTTGAGCATTATAAGTGGATAAATCTACAGTTGATTGTCCATTTGAGTCATCTCCATCAGTAATATCATCGCAAACTGCCAAATCTACTAGTGTAGCTATGGTAGGCGTATTATAGACTTCTAAATTAAAACTAGTTGTGTCAAAACAATTAGGATTATTAATATTATAAACCCTAGCAAAAATGGTTTCAATAGGATTAGAGTTAGTGTATGGACTTTCTAATTGGTTTTCGTCTAAATCTGCATCCATTTGAGATAAATAATAGTGCACACTATATTGCATTGGATCTTGACCATTTAATATACTGGCATCTTGCAATTGCAAATCAAATGTTGAGGTTGCATCATTATTATCGTCGCAAATAATTAAGTCGCTTGGTTGTGTTGCTAGTGGTATATCGTAATAACTTACTATGGCTTGACCTTCTTTAATCTCGCAGTCACTAGTGCTTGGATCTATAACGACTTCATAATTACCTGCTTCATCAATAAATAACTCATATGGAATAGTTGGAGTTGGGATAGGGACTTCGTCTTTAGTCCAAGTATAAATTGCTCCTGGAATAGCTTCGGCAACTAAAGTATACGTATCTCCAGTACATAAAGGTAATATGACGGTGTTTTGGTCATCTGTTGGAATAATGTCTATTTTTTCTGAAAAGTAAGAGGTTATAAAAGGAGGAAGTCCTTGTCTAGAGGATCGACCCATTAAATCAATTACAGCATGTTGATAGTCTGCTAATTGACCAAGATTGTTAGGGTTGTTAATAACGCTTAAAAAAGGAGTCCCTTGGTTGTATGTCGCACTTAATGATCGGTAAATTCTACCATTTGGTCCAAGTTGTAAAGCGCTTCTGTACATTACTCTTTGGTCTAATACTTCTTCTGTTGCACTAATATTAGTGGCAGTTAAATCATATTGTAATAAAGCACCATATTGTGCACTTGGATTATCAAAATTAGAACCACTAGTTTCGTAATAAGTGGTGACGTATAATATTTGATTGTTGGGAGAAAACTCGACACCATAAGGGTTTTGTGGTTTTCCGCTAGGCGAAATATTAGTAGCTATAGTAATTGAGTTACTAATAATACCAGTTGCAGGATCAAAGTCCAGTAAGCGTAGTCCATCACTAATATTAGCCATAGCAATTTTTGTTCCGTCTGGTGAAAATTTTAAATATCCTCGTCTTTGGTTTACAGTATATGGTAATGTGGAAATTACAGGTGTGGTATTAATGCCTGTTGCGCTGACTTCAAAAGCATAAAAGGTGTTATTGTTAGTATCTGTAGCACCCGAATTTGATAAAGCATCATTACTACCAAAAGCTACTACCCAAATATTTTGTGATTCGCAATCTTTTAAAACAGCACTTAGTTTTTCGCTAGCTTTATGTAATAAAAATTGATTTTTAGCAGTAACATCACCAAAGCCACTATTTAGTGAAATATCAACAATGGAGTAATTAAAACCACTGTCAAGAGTCCCTTCAAAAGAAGTGTCTTGGGTAAAAATATAGTAAATATTTGGGTCACCAGGTTTAGGTACTATTATAGCAGATTGTGTACTGGATTGATTACCAAATAAACCAGTTCCATTCGGCATAATATTATGCTGTCTGTCATATACATTTTCTCCGTTTGTATAAAATAATAAATTACCTGTACTATCAGATATACTTGTACAACCTTCCTCAGTAGATAATTGTCCATCTGTTAAAGCACTAACTTCATTGGTTGAAGTATCAAATGTAATACCTGCATTATTTCCAAAATACCAGTTGGCAGCTTCGTTTTGAGCAGATAATGTACCTGCACATAGTACAGCAAAAATTAATAATATCTTTTTCATTTCTTTTTTCTAGCTAATGCTAGTAAAGATATTATAATTTTATCTTAAATATAAATGTCTGATGTTAAAAACGTTTTATCAATTATAGGTCTCTTTTTTGCAATAGCTTATATGAGCAGTAAATAAAAATTGTAGTCCAAACCGCAACAATACCTATCTCTTGCCAATGTACTGCAAAGTCATAGACTAGATCTACTTTTTCTGGAGACTTCATGGCTACAATACGTCTAAAAGGTTCGTCAATTAATTTCCACATAGATTTTAATGGAAAGTAGTTGTGTATTTTAGTTGCTATATCATCATCATAGTTTTTTAATATAATACCATATATTATCCATTCTACAATAAATAGTATAAACAAGAAGGCTAGTGCAAAAGCAGATCTTTTTATTAACACTGCAGCAAACAGACACAAGCTAAAAAAGCCAATTAGTTTGACAAAATAGGCTAGTAAAAAAATACTTTCGCTAAACATATAGTACGCTTCACTATCGCTATTATAATACAATCCAATTGCTAAGGTTAGCATACCAACAAGCAGTGTGGATATTAATGAAAAAAATAGCAGTGCGTAAAACTTAGACAGGATAAATTCTTTTTTACTTAGACCATCAATTAAATTTTGTTTTATGGTTTTGTTACTATATTCATTACCTATCATGCTTACTACAACTATAGCAAAAAACAGCTTAAACAGTGCAGCAAAAAATGTGGTGATATGCCAGATATACGGAAAATCAAAAATTCCAACGCTACCTAAATCTATGGTAAAAAGCCCAAAGAAATTAATTTTGAACGAGGATAGTAATATGATAAAAAAGGGTAATATAAATGAAAAGAAAATTAAGATTTTGCTAATCCTATTTTCTAAAAGTTTTTGTAATTCTATTTGTAAAAGTCGTAACATGATTGGTTGTTTTGATTGATTAGTTTTGGTCCTCTAAATTGTCAGTAAGTTGAAGGAATTGTTCTTCTAAACTTTCTTTTCTAAGTACTAAGTGTGACAAGGCTATTCCGTTATCAATTAATTCTTTATTAAAAGCCGATGCAGACATTGGTGCATCTAAAAAGGCAGTAATTAGATCATCTGTTACTTTGGTGTTTTTTATATTTTGATGGCTATTTAAATAGGTTACAAGGTGTTCTGGATTATCACATTTTAGTTCAAAAAAACCTTCACTAGATATCATTTGGTCTACAGGTCCTTCATATAATTTATGACCTTTTCTAAGTACAACTACATGAGAGCAAACTTTTTCTACTTCATCTAATAAATGTGAAGCTAATAATATGGTTGTGCCTTGACTTGCAATATCTTTTATAATAGCTCTAATTTGATGTATTCCTTGAGGGTCTAATCCGTTTGTGGGTTCGTCTAAAATTAATATTTCAGGATCGTTTAATAGGGCAGATGCTATAGCTAGACGCTGTTTCATCCCTAACGAGAAGGTTTTAAACTTACTCTCTTTTCTATCTAATAAACCAACTAGTTCAAGTTTTTCGTCAATTTTGTCCTCACTAATCTCCTTAATTTTACAAACTAACTTTAAGTTTTTGTAAGCAGACATGTATGGATAAAAGTTGGGACGCTCAATAATAGCACCTACTTTTTTTAAAGCATTATGCGTGGATGTTTGTCCATCAAACCAACTAAAGCTTCCGCTGGTTTTATTAACTACATTTAAAGTGATACCCAAAGTAGTTGATTTACCACTACCATTAGGTCCTAAAATGCCATAGACATTTCCTTTTTTAATGGTAAAGGATAAATTGTTTACAGCAGTTAAATTGCCATATTTTTTAGTTAGATTACTAATGGTTAAAATTGTTTCCAAGAGGTGTGGTTTTTTGATTGGTTTAAAAGTAAGACGATTGATTGGTAAAAATGTTACAATTTAAAAATTAGTTATAAATTTGAATGACAGAAAAACTTATGAAGGATTTAAAAATTTCCAAGAAAAAACCATCCTACCCAATTAATGATAGATTGAGTAGTTATTTGTCTGATTATAACCGAAACTCTAAAATTACAATACTGTATGATGACCTTTTGCGTTTTCAAGGTTCTGTAACCGTTTATGATAAAGATGATAACGATACGCTGTGGATACGTGTTTACTTTAGTGAATTTGATAGAGTAGAAATTGATTTAAGTCTAAAAAAAGTATACAGTAGACTGCATTCTGATGGTAACGAAACCAGTAATGCCTTTTTAAATATTGACGCTATTGATTATTGTACTTTTGGAAACTCTAAACCTTTTAGAATAAAAATCCGAAATGTTTTAAATGACAACTACACCTATTTTTATGTCAAAAAAGCAGACGCTTCTCGTATTTATGGTCTAGAATTAGAGCATATGTTATCTCCATATCAATTAAATTTTATGGTACATGGTAATACTTTAATCGAAGAGCATATTGCAGGAATCCCTGGAGATGTATTTATTGAAACCATGTTGGATGACTGTTCTGAATCTGAAAAATCCCAAATAGCAAAAGAGTTTGTTAAGTTTAACGAGCGTTGTATGATCAGGCTACTTGGTGATATGCGCTCTTATAATTACGTAGTTGTGCCAACCCATGACTTTGATCATGTGGTGTTTAAAATTAGAGCCATAGATTTTGACCAACAATGTTATGAAGGTAAGTTTAAGGTATACAGACCTCAGTTTTTTAAAGAAAATCTGCGCTTGGTAGAGTTGGTCGTTAGTAAGTTTAAAAAGGAGTCTATCGATCAATATAAAATTGAAGAACGCAGTATCGTGGCTAAGCGTATGATTAGTTATAACGATCGTTTGGAGCGATTGCTAGATTGTATGACACATGATGTTATATCTAATGAAGAAAATATAGCGCTATTAAAAACCAAAATCCATGAATATACCATGGATTTAGAGTTTAAAAAAAGTGAAAATATGGGTGGGATTTTAAGAAATGCTCTGGAGTTTGTAAAACGTAACTATGAAGACGTTAATACAAAAGATTTTTAATTCCAGTTTTCCTCAAAGTCCAAATTATCGTAATCATCGATGTTAAAATCGTCATCAAATTCATCATAATCATCATCATTGCTTTCTGCTTCAAATATTTTGTCAGGAGCTTCAGTAGGAACTTGACCTTGTACATACATTAGGTTTGGATAATCAACACCTTCTGCAACTTCAACAATTTCAGCTAATTCAACAAAAAAGGTCCACATATTCATAAAGTCATAGACGTAAATTAATTTAGTTTGTGCTTCATGGACAGTGTCAGATAGATTAGTTTCATTCATTAATCTAACATCATTTATTCCGTCACTCATGTCAAAAAGGCTAATTTCCTCACCTTGATTCCATTCGTCGTCACTTAAGTAAAACGAAGCGACTTCATTACCATCAAAGCCAAAACATTGCGTAATAACGTTATGTAGGTCTTCTAAAGTGTCGCTTTCGCGAATTTCAAAATCTCTAAAAATATCTTCTTCTGTATCGTTGTCTAGTATTACTCTAAATCTGTAAATCATAATAATAAAATAAGGGTGTAAAGATACTGCTTTTAGGTGTTATTTACTAAAGCGATGTAACGTAAATGTCATTGCGCTAAGTAATAAAAAGGCACCTACTTGATGCGCAACACCTAACCAAACCGGAACTTGTAATATTAAAGTAAAAACGCCTAAAATAAATTGAAAAAATACTAGGTATAATAATACGTTTAATGCTCTGCGTTGGTAATTGGTTTCGATATGTTTTTTTCCTTTAAAATAAATTAATAAAATAAACACAACAACAATATAAGCTAACGTCCTATGTACAAATTGCACACCGCTTTTACCTTCTGTTAAGTTAGCAAATAAACTATCACGCTCAATATATACGCTTTCATGGATAAATTTTCCTTCGCTCATCATTGGCCAATGGTTATGTACCCAACCTGCATCTAATCCAGCAACAAAAGCACCATAAATAATTTGTATTAAAAGGACCAACATCCCTAGTTTTACTAACCTGTTAAATCCTGTATTTACAATTTTATTAAACGGAAACATTAAGTCTAATGCAACCCAAAAAGTAGCCGAAAAGGTTATAAATGCTGTAGTTAAGTGCATAGCTAATCTATAATGGCTAACATCAGGTCTATCCACTAAGCCACTTTTAACCATATACCATCCTAAAAAACCTTGTAATGCACCTAAGCACATTAAACCAATGGATTTTTTAATGGTAGGTTTGGTAAGTTGCTTGGTAATTAAAAAGTATAAAAACGGTAAGAAAAACACCAAACCAATAAAACGTCCAATAACACGATGGATCCATTCCCAAAAATAAATATCCTTAAACTCCTCAATAGTAAAGTGTGTATTTAATTTTTGATATTCAGGATATTGTTTGTACAAATCAAAAGCCTCCTGCCATTCGACATCATTCATTGGCGGAATGGTACCTGAAATAAGTTTGTAATTTGAAATGGATAAGCCAGAATGCGTTAGTCGTGTAATACCACCAACAATAACCATAATAAAAATTAATACACATCCTGTTAACAACCAATAGATGACTTTTTTGTTATCTTTTTTCATTGCCTTTTTCTTTTTTTATTTACAATTCTTTTTTAAAACATAAACTTTCGCTTACACCTTGATATTGTCCGTAATTTTCGGTGATTTGATAATTACATTTTTTATATAAATTAATCGCTTCTATTTGTCTAATTCCTGTTTCTAAAATGCTAAATGTAAAACCTGATGTTTTAGCCCATTGCTCTAATGCTTGCAGTATTTGTGTTGCAACTCCTTGTCCTCTGGCTGTTTCTGTGGTAAACATGCGTTTTATTTCGACTGTATTTTTACTAAATTTTTTAAAGGTACCACAGCCAATAGCAGTGTTGTCTTTATAAGCAATTATAACGTTGTTAATGTTTTGCAATCCATTATATTGGTTGTAAAATGCGTGGTCATCACCATCTGTGATTTTTAAAAAATCGTCTAATTGTTTGACAAGACTTTTAAAGTCGGTATTATCAGAATTGGTTTTACGTAATTCTAACATCATCCAAATTAATTAACGGTTAGTCCTAGTTGTTTTCCTTTTTCCAACATTAGATTAAAAGCTGCTTCATGTTGGTTAGGAATATCACCTTCCAGAATTGCTTCTTTAATGGCTTCTTTAATTATACCAATTTCTTTTGAAGGTTTTAAATTAAATGTCTTCATGATTTCCTCACCTGAAACAGGCGGTTGAAAGTTTCGGACATGATCCTTTTCTTCAACTTCAATAATTTTTTCTCTAACAATCTTAAAATTGTTATGATATTTTTGAAAGCGTTTAGGGTTTTTTGTGGTGATATCAGCCTCGCAAAGCGTCATTAAATCGTCTACAAAATCTCCTGCATCAAAGACTAAACGTCTTACTGCCGAGTCTGTTACTATATCTTGCGCTAAGACTATAGGTCTGGAACTCATAAACACCATTTTTTGGACAAATTTCATTTTGTCATTTAGTGGCATTTTTAAACGTTTAAATAAATGGTATACCATTTTTGAACCTTCAAACTCATGACCATGAAAAGTCCAACCTACTTTTTTACTAAAGCGTTTGGTTGGTGCTTTACCAATGTCGTGTAGTAATGCTGCCCAACGTAGCCAAACATCATCTGTGTTTTTAGCAATGTTGTCAACCACTTCTAATGAGTGGTAAAAATTGTCTTTATGGGTTTGACCTTCGACCTCGTCTATACCTTTTAGATTGGTAAGTTCTGGTAAAATGTGATATAAAAGTTTTGTTTTTTCTAGAAGTAAAAACCCTTTAGAAGGTATAGGACTTTCTAATATTTTATTAAGTTCTACAATTATACGCTCTTTGGTAATTATATCAAGGCGTTTATTGTTTCTTGTAATTGCATTTAAAGATTCGTCTTCTATTATAAAATCTAGTTGCGTTGCAAATCTAATAGCACGCATCATGCGTAATGGATCGTCACTATAGGTAATGTCAGGATTTAAAGGTGTTTTTATAATCTTGTTTTCTAAATCTTGTATGCCATTAAAAGGGTCTAATAAATCTCCAAAGTTAGTTTGTGACAAACTTAAAGCTAAAGCATTTATTGTAAAATCACGACGATTTTGGTCGTCCTGTAACGTTCCGTTTTCTACAACTGGATTGCGACTATCTTCATTGTAGGATTCTTTTCTAGCACCAACAAACTCTATTTCGACATCTTTGTAGCGCAACATTGCTGTGCCATAAGTTTTAAAAACTTGCACTTTAGGCTTATTAGGTAATAGTTGTGCAACAGCTCTGGCTAATTCAATTCCGCTACCAACTGCAACAATATCAATATCTTTAGCATTTCCTCTTTGTAAAAGGTAGTCTCTAACAAAACCACCAATAACATAGCTGTCTAAATTTAAGTTTTTAGAGGCTTCAGAAATAATTTTGAATATCGGATTTTGTAAGGCGTCTTTATAATTCATTGTAAATTTACTCACGAATAATTTTCACCTCTCCTTTATTAGATAATTTGATAATGGTAGAGGGTTTTGCGTTTTTATTTTCGCTTTGCAAATTTACGACATAATCCACACCTTTTAAAATAGCTTCGCTAATTTCTTCAAAGGATTTTGGTGTTGGTTGGCCTGATATATTTGCTGAGGTGGAAACTAATGGTCTACCTAAGTATTTTATTAGTTTTTCGCAAAATTTGTGTTTAACAATACGTATGGCTAAGGTGTTATCTTCTGCTATTAAGTTTTCTGCAACTCCTGCTGGAGCGTCATAAATAACTGTGGTTGGTTGGTCAGCAATATCCAAAATAGTATACGCCATATTTGGGACATTGTCAACGTGTCTTTCTAGCATGCTATAGTTATTAACTAAACAGATTAGTGCTTTACTGTCTTGGCGTTGTTTTAGTTTGTAAATTTTTTGTACTGCATTAGCATTAGTTGCATCACAACCAATACCCCAAACAGTATCAGTTGGATATAATATAATGCCACCTTGTTTTAAGATGGTAACAACTTTTTCTATTTCTGAAGACATATTAGCACTCATTTTTATTATATATTTGAATAAACAAAAATAGATGAATTTAATTTATTATAAATCAGAGAAAGGTAATTTTGGAGATGATTTAAATGTTTGGCTTTGGCCAAAAGTATTTAAACAAGATTTGTTTCAGGATAATAAAGATGTTGCATTTTTTGGTATTGGTTCCATTTTAATTGAAAACTCTGATTTTATAAATAAAGCAGAAACATATAATAAAAAGGTCATTTTTGGAACAGGAGTAAGGTCAATTAATGAGGCTTTTGATTTTGATAATTCGTGGGATGTTAGGTTTGTTCGTGGACCTTATAGTTCCTTTAAACTTACAGGGAAAGCAGATAATTATATAGCTGATGGCGCATACTTTTTAGCGTTGTTACCCGAATATTCAAATTATTTAAAACTACCTAAAAAGCATGATATAGGTTTTGTGCCTTATTTTAAGTCTATAGATAAGGTAAATTGGCAGAAAATATGTGACGCATTGGGTTGGAAATTAATACTACCTACAAATGGTGATGTGGAACAATTTATGAAAGAAATTTCAAGTTGTAATTCCATTATTAGCGAAGCTATGCATGGTTGTATTCTGGCAGATGCACTAAGAGTCCCTTGGAAAAGACTTCGTTTTAATGCTCATTTATTTGAAGGAGAAAAGGTCTCTGAATTTAAATGGAATGATTGGTTATTGTCTATAGGGATTAAAAAAAATGTTTTTATTGAAGCACCAATGCCCAAACGACAAAAATTAAATAAGATTTTTAAATCGGCTTATAAAAAAGAAACGGAAAACTATTTATTAAATAAATTAAAATTACATGATGTAGTAGATTTTAACTTGTCGTCTGAAAAAACAATGGAAGACATGAAGATTAAAATGGAAAAAGAAGTGGATAATTTTATAAATGAATACTTGTAGTAAATGCTTAAAAAGCTTAAAAATCAGTTTAAATTATTTCTGTTGAAAAAGAAACTCAATAAAAATAAAGTTTTTTTTAATGAAAATGATTTTAAATTCTCCGATAAAAACGTATTAATTATAGATGAAATTATTCCTGAATTTAATAAAGATTCTGGGTCAAGACGCTTAACTGAAATTATAAAACTATTACTAAAAAATAAAGTATCAGTATTTTTAGTAGCAGATTTAAAACAATATAAGTACAAAAGTGATTACATTCAAAAATTTAAAGATTTAGGTGTTAATGTATATCAACCAAGTATAGATAGTAAAGGTGATTTAGTTACAATTGAAGGCTTTATTAAGCAGATGGCACCAAAAATGGATGTAGCTTGGCTACATAGACCATTAATTTTTGATAAGTATCAAGCTTTAGTGAAAAAAGCAAATCCAAAGGTTAAGTTAGTGTTTGATATGGTAGATTTTCATTATATCAGATTATTAAGAGAATATGAACTTAATAAAGATGAAGCATTAAAGGCTGAAGCCGAAAAATTTCTTAAAATAGAATTACAAAATTGTAAAAATGCAGATGTTGTTATTGCGATTTCAACGACAGATAAAGTATTACTTAAACAACATTTTAATACAGACGAAAAAGTAGTTTTAATTAGTAACATTCATCAATATATAGATAAGTCTGAAGATTTTAATTCCTTTGAAAACAGAAAAGACTTACTCTTTGTAGGTAGCTTTAGACATGATCCCAATACTGATGCAGTAAAATATTTAAAACAAAATGTTATGCCAATTGTTTGGCAAACACTTCCAGAGGTTACAGTTAATATTATAGGCAGTTATATTACAGACGATATTAAAGACTTAGCCTCAAGCAACTTTAAGCTTTTAGGTTTTGTAGACGATTTAAATGTAGTAATTAATAACTCAAAACTATTTGTTGCTCCTTTACGTTTTGGAGCTGGTATAAAAGGTAAAATTGGACAAAGTTTAGAGCATAGTTTACCCTTAGTTACAACAGATGTTGGAGCAGAGGGTTTTGATTTTGGAAACCAAAAACAAATAATGATTGCCAATAATACTGAAGCAATAGCTCAAAAAGTGATCAATTTATATACTAACAAAGTGCTTTGGGATGAAGCATCTAATAGTTGTAAAACTATTTTAGAACCGTTTTCATTAAAAGTTACTGAAAATCAATTACTGCAAATAATTAACCTTTAGCTCGCATTGAAAACCTTAAAGAGTCTCCACCTTTAAGCGCTATTTTAAACGGTATTAAATGCTTTTTAGGTTTAAAGATACTTTTAATTCCGTATTTTAAAATTAAAATAAAACGTAAAAATTGGTAATACAACGTACTGTAGTTTTTCTTTATTACATAAAGGTATGAGACTGTAAATTCGCGTTTTATAGCAACATTTCCAGAGCTTTTTCCCATGTAATGGATAAATGTAGATTTAGGATAATATTGTGTAATGTAACCTTGTTTTTTTAAGCGTAGGCAAATATCCATTTCTTCATAAAATAAAAATATTTTAGGATCAAATCCACCACATTTTTTATAAGCTTCCGTTTTAAAAAACATAAAAGCACCAGAAACTAAATCAACCGTAAAGGGTTCTGATAAGTCAGAGTTGTATAAATTACTATAATACTTGACTGGTTTTTTTTGATCAAATAAATGGTATTTTAGATCAATAAATTGTCTAAAACTATATTTAAATGGATGTCCATCTTCATTTACTTGTTTTAAACCAATACAGCCTACTTTAGGTTGAGATTGACTGTAATGTAATAACTGTAAAAGCGAGTTTTCAGTCAACTCAGCATCATTGTTTACAAATGCTAAATGGTTACCACTAGCATGTTGGTAACCCAAATCATTTCCGCCTCCAAAGCCTAAATTTTCTTTGCTTTTAATTAAAGTAAAATCAGCAATTTTTAAGTGTGATTCTAACGTTTTAACATCCTCTGGTTTAGATTGGTTATCAACAACAATAATCTCAAAACTAAGGTCTTTAGTAAATTTGTAAATAGAGTCAATACAATTAATGGTATAACCAGAAGAATTAAAGTTTACAATAATTATAGAGACATCCATGTAGTTGATTTTTGGGTAAAAATAAATAAAACCAAGAGATTGACTCACTTAAGTTTTAATATTTATTAGTTTTGTTTAACTAAATATTTATAATGAAAAATATTGTTGTTGGTTTTTTAATGTCTTATGACTACGAGAAATTAAAATTGTCTATTCCTCCAGTTTATGAACAAGCGGATAAAATATATCTAGCTTTAGACCATAAACAACGTACCTGGAAAGGTGAAACTTTTGATGTTGATCCTACTTTTTTTGAATGGCTTTCAAATTTTGATAAGCACAATAAAATTGAAATTTATAAAGACAATTTTTTTGTGCCAGAGCTAAATGCTATCCAAAACGATACCAGAGAACGTCACATGTTGTCCATTAAAATGGGTATTGGTAATTGGTTAGTGCAAGTAGACAGTGACGAGATTTTTATTGACTTCACTCAGTTTGTTAAAACATTACGTCAACACGATCATTTTTTGGATAAGCCTAAGAAAAACCCAGTTCAAATAGCTGGTTTTTTAATTAATATTTATAAGTATTTAGAAGAAGGAATGCTTTACGTTGATGAGCCTACAAAAGTAATGTTGGCGACTAATTACCCAAATTATAAATATGCCAGAAATAGTAAAGAGCGTGTAATATATACCAATAATGTATTGCTACACGAGTGTTTATCCAGAGACGAAGCGTCTTTAAAATTTAAACTTGATAATTGGGGACATTCTCATGAGCTTAACGATCAGTTTTTCCCAAAATGGCAAAAAGCAGATAAAAACAATTACAAAGAATTAAAAAACCTGTTTTATTTAGATCCAGAAATCTGGAAAAGTTTAGGCTATTTTCCAACACATGATTTAAATGAAATTAAAAAATTAGTAGAAAAAGACGAAACTTTGGCACCAACAAAGTCTTTTTTACTGAAGAAAAATTTTGGGCAATGGTTTAAATTTTTAAAGATTTTTAATAAAAGTAAAATCGAATTCGAATCTTATTTTTAGTATGAAGCATTTAAAAACAACCTTATTAATAGCTACTTATAATTGGCCAGAAGCATTAGATTTAGTTTTACAAAGCGCATTAAACCAAAGTCAGTTACCTGATGAAGTTATTATTGCAGATGATGGGTCAACTAATGATACTAAAGTTTTAATTGATAGTTTTAAGACAAAATTTGAAATTCCTTTGATTCATATTTGGCAAAAAGACGAAGGATTTAAAAAAGCCCATATTTTAAACAAAGCAATAGCAAAAGCATCAGGAGATTATATAATCCAGGTAGATGGAGACTGTATTATGCATCCGCATTTTATTAAGGATCATTTACAATTTGTTCAAGAAAACACTTATTTATTTGGATCTAGAGTAAATATCCAAAAAGATTATTTAGATACTTTGTTTAAGACTAAACAAACCTCTTTTTCAGCTTTTTCTAAAGGAATAAAAAAACGTACTCGTGCTTTACATATTCCAATGCTAAGTAAATTATATAAACCAAATGCTGAGTTTTCAAGTAAATTTAGAGGTTGTAATACCTCTTATTTTAAAAAAGATTTTATCGCTGTTAATGGTTATAATGAAAATATAACTGGTTGGGGAAGAGAAGATTCTGAATTAGTCTTAAGAATGCATAATAATGGTTTGCAAGCTAGACGCTTACGTTATAGAGGTATTGTGTTTCATATATATCACAACGAAAAATCTAGAGATAGATTTGAGATTAATGATACTATTGAGCAAAAAACTATTACTCAAAGTATTAAATGGGCAAAAAACGGAGTAGATAAGTATTTACCTTAATCTATATTACGATACATGGTCCATAATTGGATATAGCGTTTAAACACCGAAAATGCATGGACATAACAAATAATAAATCCTTCTTTACCATCTAAAAATCCAAACCTTAAAAAGTATTGGTGCATAAATCTGTACCAAGGTCTAAATAAAAAATGATACAAATTTGGACGTACATTCTTTTTAAATAAAGCTTCTGCTTGTAGTTTACTGTACTGCGTTAATTTTTGATTATAATTATCAAAATCTTTATACGTTTGGTGCTTAACGTGGTGTCTTAATTTACCAATGGTAGCAGTAGTTTGTATAGCTTCATGTACTAATTTACCATTATACTTGCAATGGTTTTTGTTAAATAAACGGACAGCAATATCTGTTTGAAAACCACTATATTTAATACGTTTTCCCATAAAATGGTAATCACGCTTTACGCGGAAAGCTTTAGCTATTGGATTAGACCTAACGGTAGCGACAAGCTCTGTAGCTAATGCTTCAGGCACTACTTCATCTAAATCAAAAAATGTTACCCAATCGTGTTTTGCTAAACTAATTGCATAATTTTTTTGCGAAGAAAAATCGTCAAAAACGCGTTTGACAAACGTGACTTTTGGATGTTGTGCTAATGTTTCGGTTTGGTCAGTACTAAAGGAGTCTACGATAATAATTTCATCTGCAAAAGACATACTATTAATATAGCGTTCTATATTATGTGCTTCGTTATATGTTATTGCTAGAGCAGTTATCATGCAAGAGAAAATCAGATTTTTGCCAAATATAACCATTAGGCTTTATATATTTGTGTGCAGAGTATTCAAATTAAAACAACGTGCCAAAATTACCCATTTTAATGTATCATAGTGTAACCACTCAGTCAAATGAGAGTAAAGGGTTGACTATTGATGTCAAAATTTTAGAAAAGCAATTGTTATACCTAAAGGCAAATGGTTATACGACATTGCATTTTAAAGATTTACAGCAATTTAATTCTGCTAAAGATTTTCCTGAAAAGGCTGTAATAATCACGTTTGATGATGTGTATGTTAATCAATTAGAATTAGCCTATCCATTGTTTTTAAAATACAAATTAAAAGCTTGTTTTTACATTCCGTTTAAGTATGTAAATGGTGTTAATACTTGGGATGAAGGTGAGGAACCAATTATGTCTGTCCAACAATTACAAAGTTTAAATAGCGATATTATTGAATTAGGTTTGCATAGTTTTGCCCACCAACGCTATGATTTGTTATCTATTGATGCTATCCAAAAGGATTTTGATTTGTGTAAAGATTTTATAGTCAATAACAATCTTGAAATTAATAATACCTTAGCCTATCCTTACGGGAAATATCCTAAAACAGGCGAGGAGCAGCATGCTTTTTTTAAATGTTTAAAGGATAATAATATTGCTTATGGTTTACGAATAGGAAATAGAGTCAACAAGTTTCCGTTTAAAAACCATTACGAAATTCAGCGTTTGGATATTAAAGGAGATGACAGTATGAAGGTGTTTCAGCGAAAGCTAAAAAAAGGTAAAAACTGGTTTTAGATTAAGTTAAAAAAGGGAAGCGATATACTACCAAAAATTATTAATATTAAACCTCCAACCTTGAAAGTTGTTTGATATTTAGTGTACCAATGGTGTTGTGTTTGAGGCTTGTTTTTAAATAATTTTATAATTTTAAATCCAATAAAAACAAAAGAAGTTCCAATTGCTATTTGTGTTAAAGCTATTATTAAGTATATAAATTTTAGTTGTTCTAACATTATTTAATTCCTTTTTGAAGTAACATTAACTTGACATACCTAGAAAACACACCATAAGCATTTACGCTTGCAACAGTCAAACCAGGAATACCATCCATAAATCCACGCCTTAAAATATAACTACTAAAAAAACGATAAAAGGGTTTAAACGCTAAATGAAAATAAGTCGCTTTTTTTCCTTTTTTAAGCATTTGCTCTGCCTGAAACCACGCGTAGCTATCTTTTTTGCTTATGTAATGTAGTAATCCTTTATAGGTAAAATGAAGCACAGGATTTTTTAACTGTCCAATGGTACCATCAATAATCAGTTTTTCGTGCACCAGACCTTCAAATTTACAGTTGTTACGTTTTACTAATCGTGTCACATTATCACTGTGATGGTATAAAAACCTATTCATGTAATAATGCGGAAAATTAAGCTTGTATCCAGCATGTTTATTACTGCTTATAGCTTCAAAAATTTCTTGTTGCAAGGCATAAGGTATACGCTCGTCAGCATCTACAAATAAAATCCAGTCACCTTTTGCAAATTGTAACGCGTGATTTTTTTGGTTAGAAAAATTGTCAAATGCACGTAAATAGACCTCGCAACCCATTTGTTGTGCAATTTTTACTGTATTATCAGTACTATTGGAGTCCACAACAATAACTTGAGAAGCAAAGTCCACAGATTGGATCGCTTGCGCAATGTAAGCTTCCTCGTTATAAGTTGGTATAATTACTGTAATAGCATCCATATAAAAACCAAAATTACTAAAATAATTTTATCTTTGTAGCTATAATGAAAATAGATACTTCAATAATAATTAGCACATATAATTCTCCGGAATGGTTAGCAAAAGTACTGTATGGTTATAATAATCAAACCTACCGTAATTTTGAAATCGTAATCGCAGATGATGGTTCTAAACAAGAGACCATAGATTTAGTTAAATCCATAGAGAAAGAGGTCTTTTATCCTATCATCCACGTGTGGCATGAGGATAATGGTTTCCAGAAATCTGAAATTTTAAACAAATCTATCACACAATGTACGTCGGATTACATTATCATGTCTGATGGTGATTGTATACCACGTCAAGATTTTGTTGAAGTGCATGTTAAGGAGCGAGAGATTGGTTATTTTTTATCTGGTGGTTACTTTATGTTACCAATGGATATTTCTCATGCAATCACAAAAGAAGATATTTATAAAGCCAATTGTTTTAATCTAAAATGGCTTAAAAAGAATGGCTTAAAAGCATCCTTTAAAAATAATAAGTTAACTGCTAAAGGCTTAAAATCTAAGATTTTAAATGCTTTAACACCAACAAATGCTAGCTGGAATGGACATAATGCTTCTGGTTGGAAAAAAGATATTATTGCAGTCAATGGTTTGGATGAGCGTATGCAATATGGTGGTCAGGACCGAGAGCTTGGTGAGCGTTTAATGAATTTAGGTATAAAAAGTAAACAAATAAGATACTCAGCGATTTGTATTCATTTAGATCATAAACGTGGTTATAAAAATGAAGCTTCAATAGCAAAAAATAGAGCGATTAGAGACGTCACTAAAAATGAGAAAAAGGCTTGGACAGATTTTGGAATTGTAAAAAAGGCTTAGTTTTTAAAAGCTTTTAAGTGTAAATCTAAAAACGGAGTCAATTTTTTTAAGATCATTTCAGGTGTTAACATTTGATATAATTCGTGCGGATTTTCTTCAATTTTACGTCTTTGTTCTACACTAAACTCGTCAAATAAATTTGGTTTTTCTTCTAATAAATGGATAGATGTGTGTTTTTTACCATCTTCAAAACTAGCCCAATGTTCTTTTAAAACATAAGGCGAAAAAATTGTAAATGTTGGTTTGTTTAACGCTTTGGATATGTGTACAATACCACCTTCGTTACCTACTAGTAGTAGACATTTATTCATTAAAGTTATAAAACCTCTAATGCTATCTTCATAAATATCAATAATAATATTGGACTTATTTTGACATTGGTTGTAAATATTTAAAGCATCTTCTTTTTGATGTGGTGCATAATTAAATAATACATTGACATCATAAGTTGTTGTAATATGATTTATTAAGCTAACAATATATTGATATGGCATGGATTTTTGAGGTGTACTACCTAAAATACCTAGCATAATTGCTGGCTTATTATATTTTTCTAACTTGTTGTATTGTTGCTCTTTATCGGTTAAAACTATGTGAGGTTCATAATCGATTTTATTTTCAGGTAACGGAAAAAAGCAGTTAAACATATTTATCCTGTCTTCAATAGCTTTACCACTTATATGTTTTTTTTCATCTAATAAAGGGACAGTGTGAGTGTAAAAATTAAACCAAGGGTTTTTACCTCTTTTCTGAAAACCTATTCGCAAGCTAGCGCCAGAAAAATAACAAATAATCCGACTTTGTAATTTAGAGTAAGGGTCAAAAATAATATCATAGTTATTTTTTTTAACACGTCTAATCAAGCGTTGCATAAATTTAAATTGCTTCAATTCTTTTTCATTTACTGCTATAATGTTATCAATGTTTGGATTGTTTTCAATAACACCAGTTGTAAAGTCATACACCAAATAATCAATTTGACTATCAGGAAAAACAGTTTTCATATTTTGAGCAATTACTGATGCGATAAGCACATCACCAATGCGTTTATTTTGTATGACAAGAATTTTCTTCATTTAAAAATCACGTATTTTTTACGCTGTAGTGCAAAATATAATTTTATCGGCTTTTATTAAAATTTACTTTAATATATCTTTGAACAATCTCAAAATAGATTACTATCATACACTGTCATCCAAAATATAAGCACTTAGAGTCCCAATTAATTGCACTTATCCAAGAATTTGAAACCTCTGGAGAATCCGTAACTATTGGGCAACGCAACATTATAAAGTCTTTTGAGGTAGAAGGATTAAAATTAAATGTAAAGTCCTTCAAAATACCTAACACCTTTAATAGTTTTGTATATAAATATATACGTCCTACTAAGGCAAAACGGTCTTTTGAGTATGCTAATAGATTAATAGATTGTGGTGTATCAACGCCTTTCCCCATTGCCTACATAGAAAACACATCTATTTTTGGATTAAAATCTAGTTATTACATTAGTAAGCATATTGATTATGATTTTGAGTTTAGAGCGTTAATCCATAATCCTCAATTTCCAGAACGTGTTAAAATTTTGCAGCAGTTTGCTGCATTTACCTTTAAATTGCATGAGAATAATATTGATTTTTTAGACCATTCGCCAGGTAATACTTTAATAACTAAAAATGCTAATGGTTATAATTTCTATTTAATTGATTTAAACAGGATGCGTTTTAAACCAATGAGTTTTGATAATCGTATGCATAATTTTAGACGTTTATGGTTGTCTAAAACTATGATTAAGATCTTGGCTGAAGCTTATGCCAAATTGTATAACAAGTCCTATCAAGATACCTATGATTTAATGCTTAAGCATAGTCGAGCATTTCAACTAAAAATTAATAGTAAAAAATTAAGACGTAGCGGAAGGAAAATGCAGTTTAAGAAATAAATTTTACATAAAAAAGCCTCTAAATTTTAAATTTAGAGGCTTTTTACATTTTATAAACGGTTGCTTTTAATTATTAAACAGCAACATCATACTCTCTTAAAGCATCGTTTAAAGAGGTTTTCTTATTTGTGCTTTCTTTACGTTTTCCAATAATTAAAGCACATGGTACTTGATATTCTCCAGCTGCGAATTTTTTAGTATAACTTCCAGGAATCACTACTGATCTAGCAGGTACACGACCTTTCATTTCAATAGGTGTATCTCCTGTAACATCTATAATTTTAGTGCTCATAGTTAATACTACGTTTGCACCTAAAACAGCTTCTTTTTCTACATGTACGCCTTCAACGACTATGCAACGTGATCCAATAAAAGCACCATCTTCAATAATAACAGGAGACGCTTGTAAAGGTTCTAAAACACCACCAATACCAACACCACCAGATAGGTGTACGTTTTTACCAATTTGAGCACAACTACCTACAGTAGCCCAAGTGTCAACCATAGTACCTTCATCTACATAGGCACCAATATTTACGTAACTAGGCATTAAAATTGTACCTGCAGATATGTACGCACCATGACGTGCAACAGCATTTGGCACCACTCTAATTCCTTTTTCTTTATAACCTCTTTTTAGTGGAATTTTATCATGATACTCAAAAATACCAGCTTCTAAAGTTTCCATTTTTTGAATAGGGAAATATAAAACAACCGCTTTTTTAACCCATTCGTTAACCTGCCAACCATCGGTTGTAGGTTCTGCTACTCTAAGTTTTCCTAAATCTAAAAGGTTAACTACTTCTCTAATAGCTGCAATGGTTTTTTCGTCTGTCAATAACTCTCGGTTATCCCAAGCAGTCTCTATTGTTTTTTGTAATTCTGTCATGTCAATTTTAATTTAAGACAAATATAATTCGTAAAAATTAAAATATGGCACAATATTTAAGGTGTTAAGAGTATAAAACTATAAATTTGCACAAAATTTAATATGGCTCGCATTTTAGCAATTGATTACGGAAAGATTAGAACAGGATTAGCAGTGACTGATGAGATGCAGATTATTGCTTCTGGATTGACTACTGTAAATACTAAGGAGCTTATTACTTTTTTAAAAGACTATCTAAGTAAGGAGCAAGTCGAATTATTTTTAGTCGGAGAGCCAAAACAAATGGACAATACGCCAAGTGAGAGTGAAGCGTTAATTATTCCGTTTTTGGTTAAATTAGAAAATGTATTTCCTAAGATTCCGATAAAACGTGTAGACGAGCGTTTTACCTCTAAAATGGCGACGCAAACATTAATTGATAGCGGATTAAATAAAAAACAAAGACAAAATAAAGCGCTTTTAGACGAGGTTAGTGCAACCATAATCTTACAAAGCTATCTTTATAATCAATAAAACATTAGTATGATATTACCAATTGTTGCCTATGGCGATCCCGTTTTAAAGAAAAAAGCGACAGACATTTCAGAAGATTACCCAAAGTTAAAAGAACTAATAGCAAACATGTACGAGACCATGTATGGATCGTTTGGTGTAGGTTTAGCAGCTCCTCAAATTGGGTTGTCAATCCGTATGTTTATTGTAGATGCGACTCCCTTTGCAGATGATGAAGAAGTAATGAGTAAAGCGGAAAGTGACTTTTTAAAAAGCTTTAAACATACTTTTATTAACCCAGTTATTTTAGAGGAATCTGGTGACGAATGGGCTTTTAATGAAGGTTGTTTAAGTATTCCTGATGTTAGGGAAGACGTCTTTAGAAAACCAAATATTAAAATTGAATATTTTGATGAAGACTTTAACAAGCAAACAATGGAATTAGATGGTTTGGCTGCTAGAGTGTTTCAGCATGAATATGATCATATCGAAGGGATTTTGTTTACAGACCATTTGTCTGCTTTAAAAAAGCGTTTGATAAAAGGAAAATTAACTAACATCTCTAAAGGAAAAATTAATGTGGATTATCGCATGAAATTTCCATTAATGAAAAAGAAACGTTAAACGTTTGGAAAACCCAAACTAACATAAGATATTTGCCATCCAATTTTTTTACACTGTGCAGTGTCAAAGTGGAAGATTAAAGGATAATTAAAAACAAGAAACTATATGGCTTTAGATAAAGTATTAGCAATTGCAGGTAAACCTGGATTATATAAATTAGTAACTCAAACAAGAGGTGGCTTTATAGCCGAATCTTTAATTGATAATAGACGTATGTCTGTTGGAATACAACAAAACGTTAGTATTTTAAGTGAGATTGCAATTTATACTTTAACAGAAGAAGTGCCATTAAAAGATGTCTTAAGTAAAATTAAAGACAAAGAAAATGGAGCACAAACTAGTATTAGTCACAAGGATTCTAAAGATAAATTGGAAGAGTACTTTTTTGAAGTATTACCAGATTATGATGAGGATAGAGTGTATCCAAGTGATATTAAAAAGGTAGTACAATGGTATAATATGTTACAAAAAAATAACATGTTAGACTTTGATACAGCTAAGACTGAAACGTCTGACGAAGAAGAATAAATTGACTTTATTTATAGATATTAAAAATCCAGCTTTTGCTGGATTTTTTTGTTTATCATTTTTTAAGATGAAACAAATCAACGTACTTTTACAAAAACCTTTCTTTATATGAATTCTAGAGCAGACCAATTAAAAGCATTTGACCGTTTATTGACAATTATGGACGAGCTGCGTGAACAATGTCCTTGGGATAAAAAGCAAACTATGGAAACCTTACGTCATTTAACCATTGAGGAAACGTACGAGTTAGGTGATGCTATTTTAGAAGACGATTTAGAAGAAGTTAAAAAGGAAATAGGAGATCTTATGTTGCATATGGTTTTTTATGCAAAAATAGGAAGTGAGAAAAAAGCATTTGATATTGCAGATGTTTGTAATGGTATCTGTGAAAAGCTAATCCATAGGCATCCACATATTTATGGAGATGTGACTGTAAAAGACGAAGCTGAAGTCAAGCGTAATTGGGAAAATCTAAAATTAAAAGAAGGAAGAACAAGTGTTTTAGAAGGCGTACCTAATAGTTTACCAGCTTTGGTTAAAGCAAGCAGAATACAAGAAAAAGTAGCAGGTGTAGGTTTTGATTGGGAACAACCAGAGCAAGTATGGGAAAAAGTAGAGGAGGAGTTGAATGAATTTAAAGCAGAGGTTGATAAAGGTGATGCTGATGCAATGGAAGACGAATTTGGAGATGTATTATTCTCTATGGTAAATTACGCTAGATTTTTAAAGATAAATCCAGAAAACGCTTTAGAGCGTACTAATAAAAAATTCTCTAAGCGCTTTCAGTATTTAGAGTCAAAAGCAAAAGCATTAAATAAAGATTTAAAAGACATGACTTTGGGTGAAATGGATGTTTTTTGGGAAGAGGCCAAAAAACAGTAATTGGAAAATCTGAGATTTTCACATACTCAGTTTTTCGGGAAGAGGCCAAAAAACAGTAATTGGAAAATCTGAGATTTTCACATATTCAGTTTTTTCGCTTGAAAAATATAATAGATTAAGTTTGGTTTTTAGTTAGAAGTGTGAAAAAATATTTTAAAATCCTGTTATTGTAGGATTTTTTTTCAATAAATATTGAAAACATAAATAGCTCGTAAGGCTTGCTATCATTTAATTGTGTGCTAAAAACTAGGTGTTATAACATGTTGTTTTTTCTAAAATTTTAATTTTTATTCTATTTAAAAAGTCCAAAACTAGAAATGTGTCGTATATACTTATAAATGACATAATCTTTTCAAGATAATATAGTTGATTAATAGCATACATCACTTTGATGTCATTAAAGGAAAATTATTTCTTACAAGCGAAGAGAAGTAATTGGTTAGTTTAGTTAGGAGCCACAATCCTACTTCTTTTTAGGAGTAGGATTTGGTTTTTTATAAAGGTTTTGTCTCTATTATAAAATTGTTTATAACAAAAAAAAGCACTCATAAAGAGTGCTTTTTTTTTCTGAAAAACAGAAGTAATTTATTTGATTGATACAATTTCTAAATCAAAAATAAGGTTTGCATTTGGTGGTACTGGACCACGACCTGAAGCACCATATCCTAAATAACCTGGTACAAATATTCTAGCTTTATCTCCAACATTCATATTTAGCATAGCTTCTCTAAAACCAGGGACTAAAGTTGCAGACTCGTTATAAGGCATTGCAAAAGGTTGGTATGCACCTTGTTTTGCAGCGTCTTCATTGTATTGGTCATATTTTTTAGCATCAGATTCTATTGTAGAAAAGAAGAAACGTCCATCTTCAAATAATCCAGTACAATCAATTAATACTTGGTCTGACGGTTTTGGTGTAACACCATTTGGATTTGCTTCAACAATCATAACTAATCCAGTAGGGAATTCTTTTACTTCACCTGGTCTATCAGCATTAGCTTTTTTAAAGTTATTAGCAGCTTCTTTAGCTTTTTCTTTCAAAATCTCTTGAGCTTTTACTTCTAAATCTTTTAATTTTTGAGGTAAAAGAGGCTCTTGTTCTGTAAAAACTTTTGCAGCATCAAATGCTTTAGCATCTTTACCTTTACGGATAATATTTAATTTTTGAATAACTACATCTTCTAATGGTTTGTTGCTTCCTGGTGCAACTTTAACGTTAGAGATCGTGTCTTGTACTTCAATACCTTTAACTAATTCTCCAAAAACAGAGTGACAACTTACTCTTGGTGCACCACAGTTTTTTAAACTTCCGTCTGCGTAAAAAGCATCTAAGTTTTGCTTAGGTATTTCAGTAATAAAAAACTGACTTCCATTAGTATCTAATCCACCAGAATTAGCCATAGATAAAATTCCTGCTTTGTCATGACTTAAGTCTGTGTCAAATTCGCTAAAAAATTTATATCCTGCACTTCCAGTTCCGGTTCCTGTTGGGTCACCACCTTGGATCATAAATTTATCCATTACTCTATGAAAAGTAACACCATTATAAAAAGGTTTACCTTTTAAAGAGTCATCAAGTTTTGGATGTGTACCTTCTGCTAAGCCAACAAAATTAGCCACGACTACAGGTACTTTGTCGTAAAATAACTTGGCAACCATAGTACCTTTGTTTGTAACAAATTCGGCATATAATCCGTCTTCCAAATCAGGATATTTTTCTTGGCAAGATGTGTTAGACATACTAACCAAAAGAGCAATCAATAATAGTTTCATTGTTTTAATTAATTTGTTCATTTTAATATTGGGTTTGTTTCTATTCTTTTTTTGTTATTGAATTAACGGTTACTTTACAAACTAATGGAATGTTAGTACCTATTTTATTTTCGTCTCCATAATAGCCATAAGCCTTGTGTGACGGAAACAAAAAGGTTACCGTTTCTCCTGCTTGCATTAGTTTTAGACCTTCACGTAAACCTGTAAAAAGTTCTTGTTGGTCCATTGCGTAACTTTGAGTTTTTAATTCTGCTTGAGTATAAATGGTTTGTCCATCTAAATCTTTTACGTCATAATTAAAGTTTACAATGTCTGCAAAATCAGGTTTTACAATGCTGTCAGTTTCAATTTTAGTATTGTAGTAGTACCAAAATCCGTTGCCTGAGGTTTTGTAATCATTTTCTGGTTGACTAGCTATTAGTGCTTCAATTGCTTTAATTTCTTTTTTATTTAACGCTTTATTTCTAGCAACAGATTGGTCAATAAAAGAGCCAGAGTTAACCGACTTTGGTTTTCTAGCTTCCGGTGTTTTACAGCTTAAAACAGTAGTTAAGATTAGTAATAGTATGGCTAAATTACGCTTCATGTAGTGCTGTTTTGTATTGTGGTAATATACTAATAAATTTTTCTGTGGTTTGCTCTAAGTTAACATCGCTTTTTCCTCCTGCAGCATTTGTGTGTCCACCACCTTGAAAGTGGGATCTAGACATTTCGTTCACCGAGAAATCGCCTTTAGACCTTAAAGAAATTTTAATGATACCTTGTTGTAAATCCTCGATAAATATAGCAGCAAGTACAACATTGTTTAAAGATAAAGCATAGTTTACAAAACCTTCTGTATCTCCTTTTTTATAATCAAATTGTTGTAATTCTTTTTGAGATAACGTAATGTAAGCAGCTCTAGATTCTGGTACAACTTTTAAATTACTTAAAGCACAACCTAATAATTGCAAACGGTTATAGCTGTTAGTATCGTATACTTGATTGTGTATCATAGTGTTGTCTGCACCTTTGTCTATTAAATTAGCTATTATTCTATGCGTTGCACTTGTAGTAGATCTAAATCTAAACGATCCTGTATCTGTCATAATACCTACGTAAATTGCTGTAGCTATATTGATGTCTATTATAGTTGTGTCCTCTAGCATGTCAATAAAATTATACACCATCTCGCAAGTCGAGCTCATGCTAACATCACTGTACATATATTTTGCAAAATCATCAGGTTGTTGATGATGGTCAATCATTATTTTTAATGCACTGCTGTCTGTAAGTACATGTTCCATATCTCCAGTTCTATGAAAAGCATTAAAATCTAAAGCAAAAATAATATCTGCTTCATTTATTGTTTGTTCGCTTTCTTCTTTTTGACTATCATATTTTAAAATCAAATCCTGACCAGGAATCCATTTTAAAAAATCTGGATAATCGTTTGGTACAATAACCGTAGCTAAGTGATTAGTTTTTGTTAAATAATGAAATAAGGCTAGGCTAGAACCAATAGCGTCTCCATCAGGATTTTTATGGCTTACAATTACAATTTTTTTAGGTGTTTCTAATAACTGATTAATTGCTGTAATGTCTTGTTTTGTCATAGCCCACGAAGATACAATTTTTTAATATTCGAATATATTGTTTTTCTTAATAAATGGCGTACTTTTGCACAAAATTAACAAGCACTTTTAACTATAAAAGGATTGTTGTTTTAAATAAATTAGATAACATTAAAATAAAAAAATGGCAACTAACAGAACATTTACAATGCTTAAGCCTGACTCTGTTGAAAAAGGGTACATTGGCGCAATCTTAGAAAAAATTAACGCTTCAGGTTTTAGAATCGTTGCAATGAAATTAACACACATGACTAAGCAAGATGCTGAAGCATTTTACGCTGTACATAGTGAAAGACCTTTTTATGGTGAGTTAGTTGAGTACATGACACGTGGACCAATTGTAGCTGCTATTTTAGAAAAAGATAACGCTGTTGAAGATTTTAGAACTTTAATTGGTGCAACTAATCCTGCTGATGCAGCAGAGGGAACGATCCGTAAATTATATGCAGCGTCTATTGGCGAAAATGCAGTACACGGAAGTGACAGTGATGAAAACGCAGCTATTGAAGGTGCTTTCCATTTTGCTGGACGCGAAATGTTTTAAGTTTTAAAACTATATATATTAGAAAAATCCAGCTTTTAGCTGGATTTTTTTTTGTTTAATAATTAAAGACTACGAAGTGTTTTGGATTTAAAACAAAAAAAAGCCTCTCTAAATAAATAGAGAGGCTTTAATCTTAAAGATATATGGTAGTTGTTAAATTACTTTAACGTTAACTGCGTTTAATCCTTTTTTACCTTCTTGTAAGTCGAATTCAACTTCGTCACCTTCGCGAACTTCGTCGATTAATCCTGAAATGTGTACAAAATGGTCTTTGTTTACACCTTCTTCTGTTATGAATCCAAAACCTTTAGCGTCATTGAAGAATTTTACTGTGCCTTTACTCATTGTAATAAAATTTAATATTAATTATTTTAATTATTGCAAAGATGGTACCAATAATTTTAATAATGCACTTTTATTTTATTTATTTTCAATTCTTTAGCAATTTTAACTAAAAAAGCCTTTCCGTGTGGAAAGGCTTTTTTTGTAATGATTTAAATAGAAAATATATAATTATACTACTTTTACATTTACTGCGTTCATACCTTTTCTTCCTTCTTGTAAGTCGAATTCTACAACATCACCTTCACGAACTTCGTCGATAAGTCCAGAGATGTGTACGAAATGGTCTTTGTCTGATCCTTCTTCAGTTATAAAACCGAATCCTTTAGAATCATTGAAAAATTTTACTGTGCCTTGAGCCATTGTAATAAAAAAAATTTGTTAATAATGTCTCAAAGATATAATATTTAATAATACTATAAAGTAAATTTTAATTTATTTTAAAAAATATATTTTGCTGGTATTATTTTTAATTATCTCAATATCAGTTTTTTAATTATTTCTTTACCTAGTTCTTCGTTTAATAACTTAATTATTTTTTGGTTACCATAACTAAGCTCTTCTCTAAGTGCGCTAGAGCTTAGTTGTACATAAAGTACGTCTTTTTTTAGCTCGATTGCTGTGGTATAATTAGTAATACCATTACCCATTAATTTTGCCCAAGCGTCTTTTACATTAACTTTATCCAGTCCTTTTTCCAAGTTGTTTTCTGTAACAAAATCTTTTAATGCGTCAGAGATATTAAGTAAGTTGTTGTTTCGTTTTGCCATTAGTCTACGGTTATAGGTGTGTAGCGTTTATATAAATACAAATCTTTATTTTGATTCATAATCTGTAATTTGTCTTTGCTAGCGTGTAAAATAGTTTCCTTCCAGTTAGCAAATGGTGTTTTATAATAAAGGTTAAGACTGTCGTTTTCTATTTTAAAAATAAAATGTTCAACATCTTTAGAGGTTTGGTAAGTCCCATTAAAGTTTGGTTTTAGTTTCTTTCTAAACCCAACAGAGTCTTTGTCTATAGTTATATAATCTATTGTTTCGTTTATATTATACACTTTTTTTGTACCATTACTTAAAGTTACTTCGTTTATTTCCCAATAACCCGAAAGGTGTTGCTTTAAATCTTCAGGATTTTTTGAGCATCCCACTAGTACTATTAATAATAGGTAATACGTCTTTTTCATGTTATAATTTAAATATTTCATACGATTGATGTACTTGTTTAACAGCGTTTTCAGTACGATCGGCATGTGTGTCACTAATAAAAATTTGTCCAAAATTTTCATCATTAACTAATTTAATAATTTGTGCTACACGTGTTTCGTCTAATTTATCAAAAATATCATCTAATAATAAAATAGGATTATCACCACTAATAGCTTTTATACTATCAAATTGTGCTAATTTAAGCGCAATTAAAAATGATTTTTGTTGTCCTTGACTTCCAAACTTTTTAATTGGATAATCGCCTAAATTAAATTCTAAATCATCCTTATGTACACCAACACTAGTATATTGTAATGCCTTGTCTTTATTAATTGTTTTTTTTAATAATTGTTCTAAGCTGTCCTCAAATAAGTCACTTTTATAATTTAAACTAACGTCCTCGTTATTATTACTTATGGCTTTGTATCTAGCCTTAAATAAAGGTATAAATGACTCTAAAAACTGTTTTCTTTTTTCAAAAACAAGGGTTCCATATTGTTGTAGTTGTTGGTTGTAAACATCTACAGTATCATTATTATAAGTGTGATTTGCAGCAAAATATTTAAGCAATGAGTTACGTTGAGATAAAATTTTGTTGTAATTAATTAAATTACTTAAGTAGTTTTTATCGCTTTGGCTAATAACGCTATCAATAAATTTTCGTCTAGTATCACTACCTTCAATAATTAAATCTCTGTCAGCAGGACTTATTATCACTAAAGGTAAAAAACCAATGTGATCACTAAACTTGTCGTAAGCTTTACTGTTTCTTTTTATAATTTTTTTTTGTCCTTTTTTCAGACTTACTACAATGTTTTCTGTTTTTTCGTCTTTGTCATATTCACCATTAATAACAAAAAACTCTTCGTCATATTTAATATTCTGTGATGCTACAGGATTAAAGTAGCTTTTACCAAAGGATAAATGGTAGATTGCATCCAATACATTGGTTTTTCCAACACCATTATTACCAACAAGGCAGTTAATAGTATGGTTAAACTCGAATGATTTAGAGTCGAAATTTTTATAGTTTAAAAGCGCTAAAGATTTTAAAATCATGTAGTTATTGCTAGGATATAGGGTTTTAAATAGGGTAGCCTAATAAGGATGTGCAAATTATTGAAAATTATCAAATAATAACCTTTTATTTCTGAAGAAAAATTATATTTTTGTGCGCATTAATAAAACTAATATGGCGACTTACAAGAAAAGAGGATACAAACCAAATACTAAAGTAGAAAAGGAAATAGAGGTTGAAGAAAGCTCAACAACTGCTGAAGTTTTTAATACATTAGACGAATCTGCAAACAAAGCAGAGGAGTTTGTTGAAAAAAATCAGAAAAACATTTTTATAATAATTGGTGTTGTAGCTGCATTAGCTTTAGGTTATTTAGTTTATCAACAATTTATAGTTAAGCCTAAGCAAGGTGAAGCAATGAATGAAATGTACCAAGCACAAAAATTCTTTAATGAAGCTGTTACAAATGGTGTAGCACAAGATTCTTTATACAACCTTGCACTTAAAGGAGGTGAAGGTAAATTAGGAATGGTAGATATTGCAGACCAATATAGTGGTACTGCTGCAGGAAACTTAGCTAATTATTATGCTGGTATGGCTTATTTAAATATTAAAAATTACGAACAAGCAATTGTTTATTTAGATAAGTTTGAAAGTGAAGATGAAGCATTAGCACCTATGGCTAAAGGCGCAATCGGAGATGCTTTTGTACAATTAACAGATAATGAAAACGCTTTAGATTATTATACACAAGCTGCTAATTTACGTCAAAACGAATTTACAGCTCCAACATACCTATACAAAGCAGGAATTACTGCCTTAGACTTAGGTAAAGCATCTAAAGCATTAGACTTTTTTAATAAAATAAAAGACAACTATCCAAACTCACCAGAAGCTACTCAAGCAGAAGTGTTTATTGGTAAAGCGCAAGCAATGTCTAACTAAATAAGCTTATGGCAACAACAAATTTATCAGCATACGATAAAGCATCAATCCCAAACGGAAAGCAATTTCGGTTTGGGATTGTTGTTTCAGAATGGAATGACAATATTACACAAGGGTTGTTAGAAGGTGCTAAAAGCACCCTTTTAGAACATGATGTGCAACCAGAAAATATTTTGGTTTGGGATGTGCCAGGAAGTTACGAGTTAATTTACGGTTCTAAAAAAATGATAGCACAAAACGTTGATGCTGTCATTGCAATTGGAAGTGTAATCCAAGGCGAGACTAAACATTTTGATTTTGTTTGTGATGCAGTAGCCCAAGGTATTAAAGACCTTAATGTTACTACAGAGACACCTGTTATTTTTTGTGTGTTGACAGATAATACATTACAACAAGCTATTGATCGTTCTGGTGGTAAACATGGTAATAAAGGTGTAGAGGCAGCAGTTGCAGCTTTAAAAATGGCAACACTGCGCAAAAACGCCTAAAATTCTGTTAACATTTTTTAGCATTCTTAAACAGCCTTTCTGTAGTATTTTCAGTATTTTTGGATATTAATCACATTAAAACTGTAAAGGCTTGTTTAGTCAAAAGAAAAATAAAAAATTTAACTACCAATCCCGTTTTTCTAAAGAAGAAAACTCAGCTGTAAAGCTAAAAGAGAGTTTAAATACTAGCTGGAATGGTTCAAGAAAATCTAAGACTAACTCTAAAAAAAGTAATACGTTATTTTTTTTAGTTGGAGTTTTGCTTTTTTTGGCTGCTTTAATGTACTATTTAGAAACTAAAATTAAGTAATCTTTTACTATGGGATTTCTCTCTAAACGAAAAAATAAAAAATTTGATTATACACCTCGTTTTTACAAAGGTGAGGGTAGTCCATTTGAAATAAAACATAAGTTTGACGAGCATAGGACTACAGTAGGAGACAATCCTAATTTAAAGCAGAAATTTAATAATGCTATTGAAGATTTAAAAAACAATACAGATAAAACTGCCAATAGAAGGATTGTTTTAATTGTAGCTGTTTTAGTGTTTTTATTTTTATTAATTATAGGTTTCGATTTATCTATTTTCTTCCCTAATTAGACTTATGGCAGATATTATTCAACTATTACCAGACCATGTTGCTAATCAGATTGCAGCAGGAGAGGTTGTGCAACGTCCAGCGTCAGTTGTTAAAGAGTTGTTGGAAAACGCTATCGATGCAGATGCAACAGTTATTAAGTTAATAGTTAAGGATGCAGGAAAAACATTAATCCAAGTTATCGATAATGGTAAAGGGATGAGCACCACTGACGCTAGATTAAGTTTTGAGCGTCATGCGACTTCAAAAATTAAATCTGCTGAGGATTTATTCCAATTACATACTAAAGGATTTAGAGGTGAGGCATTGGCAAGTATTGCTGCAATTGCGCATGTCGAGCTTAAAACGAAGCAAGACAATGAAGATCTTGGATCCACTATAATTATTGAAGGTAGTGAAGTTAAGTCTCAAGAAGTTGTAGTAACACCAAAAGGGACATCATTATCCGTAAAACATTTATTTTTTAATATTCCTGCAAGACGTAACTTTTTAAAGTCTAATACAGTTGAATTACGACATATTATAGACGAGTTTCATCGTGTAGCATTAGCACATCCATCTATTAGCTTCTCTATGTTTAGTAATGGAAGTGAGACTTTTAATTTGCCAGAAAGCAATTACAGACAGCGTATTGTAAATATTTTTGGAACTAAAACTAATGAGAAATTAGTGCCTGTAGAAGAAGCAACTGAGGTGTTAACCATTTCTGGATTTGTTGGTAAACCAGAGTTTGCTAAAAAATCTAGAAACGAACAGTTTTTCTTTGTCAATAACCGTTTTATTAAAAGTGCCTATTTAAATCATGCTATTAACTCAGCTTTTGAAGGCTTACTTAAAGATGGTGCACAGCCTAGTTATTATTTAAATTTGACGGTAAATCCGCAAACAATAGATATAAATATTCATCCAACTAAAACCGAAATTAAGTTTGATGACGAACATACATTATACGCTATATTAAGATCTGCAGTAAAACATAGTTTAGGGCAGTTTAATATTGCTCCAGTTTTAGATTTTGACAGAGATGCAAATTTGGATACGCCATACAGTTACCAGCAAAAAGGAATGCCAAGTGTGGAGGTGGATCGTACATTTAATCCTTTTAAAGAGGAAACACCTAAAGTTAAAAATGTCTCTAACTACAAAAAAGAATCTGTTGCTACAGCAAGTTGGGACAGTTTATATGTTGGTTTAGAATCTAAAGGAACAAAAACCAATACAGAGTTTAGTGAAGTGCATTTTGAAAGCGAACCAAATACCGAGAGCTTTTTTAAAAATGAAAATGAAGTAGAAACAAAGCAATCCACTTATCAATTAAATAATAAATTTATAATAAGTACCATAAAATCTGGAATGTTAGTTATAGATCAGCATCGCGCACACCAACGTGTATTGTATGAAGATTATTTAAGACATATTACAATTAAGGAAGGTGTAAGCCAACAACTATTATTTCCGTTAGACCTACACTTTTCAAAGCAAGAAATAGCATTAATAAATCAATTAAAAGACGACTTGGAGTCTACAGGTTTTGTTTTTCAATCTATTAAAGATGAAACAGTAGAAATAACAGGTGTACCAGTTAATGTGCCAGAAAGTGAAGTATCCATAATCTTAGAGCAATTAATTAGCGATGTAGAAAATGAAGTGCCAGATAGCAACTTTTCTGCAACAGATTTATTAGCAAAATCTATGGCTAAAAGCTTAGCGATTAAAACAGGACAATCATTAACCAATACAGAGCAAGAACATTTGGTAAATCGTTTGTTTGCCTGTAAGGAACCTAATGTGTCACCTACTAACAGAACCACTTTTATTACGATGTCTGTGGATGAGTTAGAGAAAAAATTTATGTAAAGTATGATGAGAATAACAGATACTGTAAAACATTTAATAATCATAAACGTACTTATGTTTGTAGGTACAATGACTGTTGGAGATGGTCGTTTGTTTTATGATTTATTTGCAATGCATTTTCCTGCAAGTGATGCTTTTAAGCCTTGGCAAGTAGTAACGCACATGTTTATGCATGGTGGATTTACACATCTATTATTTAATATGTTTGCATTATGGATGTTTGGAAGTCCAGTTGAGCAACGTTTAGGTCGAAATAAATTTTTGTTTATTTACTTTTCTGCTGGTTTAGGAGCTGTATTGTTCCAATTAGCAGGTTATTATTGGGATTATCTTCCTGCTTTAAAAAGTTTAATGGAGTCTGGTTTAAGTAAAACCGCTATTAATGATATTATTAATTTTAATATTTTAGATGGTAACCAATACACAGGACAACTGTTACAAGAACAACTAACCGTGTATTTAACAGATAATAATATTAGCGCAAGTGTAATTAATCAAGCGTCTTATCAGGCATTATTTGAGACTAATGTATTAATCCATAATAGTACAATGGTTGGAGCATCAGGTTGTATTATGGGTGTTTTAGCAGCTTTTGGTATGATGAATCCAAACGCAGAGTTAATGATGATTTTCTTACCTATACCTATTAAAGCTAAATATTTTATTCCAGGAATTATACTATTGGATGTAATATCAGCGTTTACTGGTCAATCCTTTTTTAGCCCAAGCAATACAGCATATTTGGCTCATGTTGGTGGTGCAATTATAGGGTTTATAATTATGTGGTATTGGCGTAAAACACAATTTAATAAAAACCGTTGGGATAGATAAAAATGAATCAAATAGAGCAACTTAAATATAAATATGCAAGACTTAATGTCTTAGAAAAAATTATAGCAGTAAATGTTATTATTTTTCTATTTGCTGCTTTGTTTAGAAAGGTTATACCTGGTTTTTTTTCATGGATATATTTGCCTAGTAACTTTTGGGCTTTTTTAAGTAAACCATGGACTATAGTTAGTTATGGTTTTTTACATTTTGATTTTTTACACCTATTATTTAACATGTTATGGCTTTATTTTTTAGGACGTATGATGTTAAATCTGTTTAGTCCTAAAATGGCTTTAAATATTTATTTTATGGGTATTATAACAGGAGGATTAGTCTTTTTATTAGGCTATAATATTTTTCCTAATATATTTACTGCTAATGCTTATGTTTTGGGTGCTTCAGCAGGTGTTAGAGCGTTACTTATTTTTATCTGTGCTTATATGCCCAATAAGGATATAAGGTTTTTTACGTTTAATCTTAAACTATGGTGGATTGGAGCAGCACTTATAGGTCTTGACATTTTAGGTATTGTAAACGGAAATAACCAAGGTGGTAGTTTAGCGCATCTTGGAGGTGCTATTTTAGGTTATGTATATGCTAAACAATTAGTCAAAGGTCAAGATATTGGAACTGGATTTGGACGTTTTATGGATTGGTTTAGTATGTTATTTAAAGCTAAACAAAAAGTGAAAATGAAAACGGTTCATAAAAAAAGTAAAGTTGCAGGTTATAAAAAAGAAGAGTTTAATCAATTTAATAATCAGAAAAAAATTGATGCTATTTTAGACAAAATAAGTAAAAGTGGATATGATAGTTTGTCTAAAGAAGAAAAAGAATATCTATTTAAAGCAGGAAAGTAGTCACTAATTAGTGTTTATGAAAAACTTAAGATTTTTCGAAAAAGTTGTCTTTATCATCAATTCCATTGTGGCTTTTTTGTTACTACTCTCTTATGTTTTACCTAACATTCCTCCAAAATCCTTTGCAATACTTTCTGTTTTAAGTTTAGGCGTTCCTTTATTAATCTTGCTTAACGTTTTATTTTTTGTGTATTGGTTGTTTAAAATCAAAAAGCAACTGTTATTATCACTTGTAGTTATTTCTATTGGTTATTTTTTATTTGGATCCTTATATAAATTTTCTAATTGGGAAGAAGTCGATGCTGAAAGTTTGTCTATAATGAATTATAACGTCCGTTTATTTAATCTTTATGATTGGATACCAGAAAAGGATATAGATTTAAAGTTAGTACAATTTGTTAAGGAGCAAAGTCCGCAAATTTTATGTATTCAAGAGTATCATCCTCAGGATAATATTGATTTTTCGTTTTATAAATATAATTATCAAAAACTAGAAGGTAAAAAAACTAAATTAGGTCAAGCTATTTTTTCTCAATATCCAATTATTAATTCGGGTTCTGTTAATTTTCCTAATACAGCCAATAATGCCATATTTGCAGATATAATTAAAGGTAAAGATACTGTCAGAGTTTATAATTTACATCTGCAATCGCTAAGGATTGATCCTAGAGTTCAAAGCTTAACGACCGAAAATTCTGAAAAATTATTAAACGGAATCGGAAAGACCTTCAAGCTTCAACAAACGCAAACCGAGTTGTTTTTAGAGCACAAGAAAAAAAGTCCTTATAAAGTCATTATTTCTGGAGACTTTAACAATTCTGCTTTTTCATATGTTTACAATGCTATAAAGGATGATATGAAAGACACCTTTAAGCAACAGGGTAATGGTTTTGGACGTTCTTATAATTTTAAATTTTTTCCATTAAGGATAGACTTTATATTAGTAGATAAATCATGGACAGTCAATAGTTTTAAGACCTTTGATGTGGAGTTTTCGGACCACTATCCTATAATGACTAAAGTTAGTTTTTAACTATTGTAACTATTAAGCTTAGGCGTGATTAACTGTGACTAAGTCATCATCATGCAATCCGTGAAGTCGGCTATAATATGTATAACCAATCCTAATCCAATAATCCTTGTCTTTTTAGGTATTAGTAATGCGATATAAACAATAATCGCATAGTAGGAGTGTAGTGGATGGAAATTAATACTACATCTATTAGGAGCAAAAATAGGAGTGGCTAATAAATGGTCCAAATCAATTAGCATACCAAGTAGCATTATCCCTAAAGCGTACTTCCATTGTTTTTTAAAAAATAGTAAAGCAACGATTACAGGTACTATAAAATGAATGCCATAATGTATAATGTCTTTATACATTTAAGGTTGTATTTGGTTTTCTAAATAGGGTAGTGCATTTGTACCTTCATTAAATAACAAGTCTAAAATACTTAAATTATTAATGTAGCCATGCTTTTCTGTAAACACTTGGTTGTAAGTTTCAAATACATTAGGCTGTTCTTGCCTAGCATTTGTTAAAAAGCGTAAATCGGTAAGTGTTTTTGGTTCTTTTTCAAATGTTGTTGTAAATTTTGGTGTAATATCCAATTGTAAACACTCAGTAATAACCTCAAAACATTTTAAATTATGATCAAATATAAAATTTGACTTTAATTTAAAAAGCGGTTGTAATTCATCTGCATAAAACTCAAAAAAAGGTGACGTACGATAAGCAGACTCTAAACTTTTCCAGTGTAATAACTGCCATTTTTCGCGATCACTTATTTTAACATCCTTGTATAACTGACGTTCTTTATGACTATGAATAACAGGAACGCTTAGTTGTAGCTTTCCATTTGCTGCGTATATATAGGCTCTGTTTCTGTACGATTGTTTTTGGTAGTTATCATTAATTTCAAACGTAACACTATTAGCATTTGCTATAGTAGTAAACTGAGCAATGCTTGGAAAATAGGTAGGATGAAGTAAAATGTCCATTAATTGGTACAATCTATTAGTATTGACTACGCTTTTTTACGTTTTCTGTATTTATTAAATCCATAGATTAAACCTAATAAGACTAAAAACGGAATGAAATATGAGGTTAATTTTCCATTACCACCAACAGTAGTAAATAATCTATTCCAGCGTATTTTGTTAATACCTTTGGCGTTCGAGTCCCAACTCATCCAAACTAATACAGGTTTTCCAACGACATGGTCAAACGGTACAAATCCCCACATTCTGGCATCTTGTGAGTTGTGTCTATTATCTCCCATCATCCAATAATAATCTTCAGTAAAAGTATAAGAGTCTACAACCTTGTCATTAATTAATATTTGGTTACCGTTTACTTTAAGTGTATTGCCCTCATAGGCTGTAATAGCACGTTTGTAAAGTGGTAAATTGTCCAAAGTAAGTGCAATAGTTTTTCCTGCTTCAGGAATGTATAATGGGCCAAAAAAGTCACGATTCCATGTATAACCTAGTGATTTTGGAAAAATGTTTTCGGTTGTACTATTTGATAGATCTTTAGTTACAGTTAAAACATCAGGATCGCTAGTCATTATATTAGCTAAATCTTCTGTTAAGTTAACATAAAGTGCTTTTTCAGCAATTTCTAGTTTTAATAAATCGAATGACTTTTGATCCAAATTTGATAAAAACCTAACCTCAGTCGAGTCCTGTTTAAGGACTTCTGTTCCAATCTTTTTAACTTTTAAGTAATTTTGAAACTCTGGTTTGTTCCAGTTATCAGTAGGTGTTTTAAATACGTAACGTTCATAATTTTCTGTGATACCATATTTTTGGTAAATGGACTCAGCAGAAACATCGTTGAGAATAACTTTATAAAAAAACTGTAATTTAGCTCTGTCTGGTAATTCATTTTTCTTACCATTTATGTATACATAACCATCTTTAATTGATAATGTATCACCTGGTAATCCAACACAACGTTTTACGTAATTAGTCTTTTTATCTACTGGTTTATATCTAACACCACCATTTTCATTATTAATATCAACTAGAGTATCTACAGGCCAATTAAAAACTACAATATCGTTACGTTTTATAGATTGAAATGCAGGAAATCTAAACTTAGGTAGTTGTGGGAATTTAAAATATGAAGGTATTGATGTTCCAGGAATAGCGTCATGAATCATTGGTAAAGCAACAGTTGTTTCTGGCGTACGTGCACCATAGTGAACTTTACTAACAAATAAGAAATCACCAACTAATAATGTTTTTTCTAAAGAGGACGTAGGAATAACAAAAGGTTGTATAAAATAAGTATGGACAATAGTAGCAGCTACAACCGCAAATAATATAGAACTTACCCAATCACCTAATTCTGTTCTTGGTTGTAAACTTCTGTCTTTAACGTGATTTAGGTCTTTGGCAGCATAGTTTAAATAAAAGCTATAAAAACCTAGTGTAAATATGGCTAAAAAAGTATCTAATGCAGTATTTTTTTTAAAACTTCTAGCAATTTCTACCCAAACTACCGGAAACAAAATTAAGTTAACAATAGGTAAAAACAGTAAAATGGTCCACCACCAAGGTCTATTTATAATTTTCATTAAAATAACAGCATTATATACAGGTATAAAGGCTTCCCAAGCTTGTCTTCCGGCCTTAATGTATAGTTTCCAAGTAGCTAAACCATGTAAAATTTGTATGACAAAGAAAAATATAATCCACTGCGTTACGTCCATATTATTTTTATTAAGGTAGTTGTCTAAAAGACTTTGGTTAGTTGTTAGTTACAAATGTTGTTAAAAATAATAAAGTTACCCAATATTTAACACATCTTTCATAGTAAATACGCCAGTTTTATCAAATATCCACTCAGCAGCAATTACTGCACCAAGAGCAAAACCTTGCCTATTATGTGCTTCGTGCTCAATTTTTATGGTATCAATTGGGCTATTATAACTTATTGTGTGCGTTCCTGGTACATCTGTAATACGTTTTGCCTGTATTGCAATACTCTGTTGGTCTTTGGCTTTTTCTAAATCCCAACTCGTGTAAGCCATATTATTTTGTATAATACCTTCGGCAAGAGTAATAGCAGTTCCACTTGGAGCATCTAGTTTTTGTGTGTGGTGTATTTCTTCAATTTCAACTTTATAATCTTCTAATTTAGCCATCATTTTAGCTAAATATTGATTAAGTTCAAAAAAGATGTTAACGCCTAAACTAAAATTAGAAGCATAAATAAAAGCCCCTTTTTGTTTTTCGCAAAGCGAAACTATAGCGTTGTATTTTTCTAACCATCCTGTGGTACCAGATATTACAGGTACATTATGGTTTATACAATTACTAATGTTATTATAAGCAGCAGTTGGGACACTAAAGTCAATAGCAACATCTGCAGTTGTAATATCGTAATCTTTATCTTGAGACGTTTTGATTACTATGGTGTGCCCACGTTGTAAAGCAATAGCTTCTATTGCTTTTCCCATTCTACCATAGCCTAGTAAAGCGATTTTCATGAAATAGTATTTAATTAAAATTGAAAATTTAAAGATAGACCAACGCGTCCTACGTTATCAAATTCTTCAATCTTATAATGCGGTCTTAAACTTAAGTCATTACTAATGTTATATTGAAGCAAGTGCGCGTCAACATTGGCATCTATAATATTTAAAGCGTATAATCCAAAGGTAACTAGTAAGGATAGCTCTTTGTTTCTTCTATAATTTTTTTGTGCTTCACGCAAACCATCATCGGTTAACCTGTTCTGGAACTCGTCATCACTAAAACCAGCCAATCTTCTTTTATAAGCATCTCTTACACGATTATATTGCTTGTTATTGTCAATATAAAAATAGACACCTGTCCCAATAGCAGCGTAAACAATTGGTATTTTCCAGTACTTACCATTGTAAGCCTGACCTAAACCAGGTAATATTGCAGAGTAAAAAGCAGCTTTAGATGGAGCCAATGGATCATACGCTTTAACTTGTTTTAAAACAGTTGAGTCGATTATGACAGCTTTTTCTTTTTTATTTTTCTTCCTTGTTTTTAATACTTTGGTATCAGGTAGGCTTTCTATTTCTACTTTCGTAGAATCAGAGCCTTCTTGCGCAAAAGATAGTGCACAAATGAAACAACATATAATAACAAGTATGTGTGACTTATTTATCACCTTCTACTAACTTTTTAATACGATTAAAATCCTCTTCAGAATGAAACGGAATGGTTATTTTTCCTTTTCCATTACTAGCTACTTTAACGTCTATTTTGTGTCCAAAGTATTCAGAAAAAGCAACGACACCTTTTTTAACATATTTTGGTAATTCTTCTGCTTCTTTTTTAACAGGAGTCTTAACCTCGTTAGTCGTATTGTAGTTTCGTACTAAAGTTTCAGTATCTCTTACAGATAATTTATTGCTAAGTATTTTTTCGTAAATTTCTAACTGTATATTTTGATCTTCTATGTTTATTATAGCACGACCATGACCCATTGATAAAAATCCATCTCTCATACCAGTTTGGATAATTGGATCTAATTTTAATAAACGTAAATAGTTAGCAATAGTACTACGTTTTTTACCAACACGTTCGCTCATTTGCTCTTGTGTTAGTTGGATTTCGTCAATTAAACGTTGGTAACTTAAAGCAATTTCTATTGGATCTAAATCTTGACGTTGTATGTTTTCAACCAATGCCATTTCTAGGCTTTCTTGGTCATTTGCTATTCTAATATAAGCAGGTACAGTTTCTAATCCAATTAATTTTGAAGCACGAAAACGACGCTCTCCAGAGACTAATTGGTAACTTTCAAATCCTAATTTTCTAACAGTAATGGGTTGTATAATACCCAACTCTTTAATAGAAGATGCTAATTCGCGTAAAGCTTCTTCGTTAAAGTTAGTTCTAGGCTGAAATGGATTCATTTCAATAAAGTCTAAATCTAGCTCGACTATATTACCTATTACTTTGTCTGCGTTTTTATCTTTTGCAGATTGTATATCGTTTTCGGGATCTTTTAATAATGCTGAAAGTCCACGTCCTAAAGCCTGTTTTTTGGTTGCCTTCGCCATAAATTAGGAGTTTTTTGTAATAATTTCTTTAGCTAAACTTAAATAGTTACTTGCACCTTTACTAGAAGCATCATAATTTATAATGCTTTCTCCATAACTAGGTGCTTCACTTAGTTTTACGTTACGTTGTATGATGGTTTTAAAAACCATATCGTTAAAATGCTTTTGTACTTCTTCCACCACTTGATTGGATAAGCGTAAACGCGAATCGTACATGGTTAGTAATAATCCTTCAATATCTAATTCTGGATTATGTATTTTTTGAACACTTTTTACCGTATTTAATAACTTACCTAAACCTTCTAATGCAAAATACTCGCATTGGATAGGAATAATTACAGCATCTGAAGCAGTTAAAGCGTTAAGGGTTAATAGACCTAATGATGGTGCACAATCTATAAGTATATAATCGTAATCATCTTTTATATCCTGTAATGCTTTTTTAAGCATGTATTCTCTTTGGTCCTTATCCACTAATTCAATCTCAATAGCAACTAAGTCAATATGAGCAGGGATTATATCAAGATTAGGTGTATCAGTCTTGACAATAGCTTCTCTTGCTGTATTTGTATGTTCTAATAATTGATAGGTACCAATGTCTACGTTTTCAACATTAATCCCTAAACCAGATGATGCATTTGCTTGTGGATCTGCATCAATTAATAGTACTTTTTTTTCTAGAACACCTAACGATGCAGCTAAGTTAACAGAGGTTGTTGTTTTACCAACACCACCTTTTTGATTGGCAATTGCTATTATTTTACCCATTAATTTGAATTGGTTTTAATTGAAATTTAGCTTTTAACTAAAGCTAAAAGTCCAGCGTAAAAATACAATTATTTATGAGGAAATGAAATGTTAGTTGTTAACACTTAATCAAACTTTAGTGCTAGCAGTTGTAACTATTAGATAATTTGTTGGTTTATAAAATTTAAAACAAAGATTTAGAATGGGTTAGGGCTTTTAACTACTTTGTTTTTTTTATAGTTATCTAATTTTTGATATCATTTTATTTTAAACAGAAATAGCTAAGAATATGCTTATTTTTTATAAGTAACTGTTAGTCAGTGTTTAAAAAATCTTTAATTTTAGTATTATAATCTTCACCATAATATTTTAAGAATTTCCCGTTTGGTTTTATGATAATAAATGCAGAACACATTTCGCGCTCAGTAAAAATATTATTTGAGAAGAAACCAGAATCCATGATGAAATTATTTTTCATAGCTACACGATCCATTAAATAAGCATCTTTAGTAAATACAAAAAAATCTGATAAACCTTGACCTCTTGAAACTTTCGAAGACATTTTTATATTAAATTTTAAGCTTTTTAAATAATTTGATCCATTTTCACGCATAGAAATACAGTTGTCAGCTTGTTGTCTAAAATGGATTAAAACAGCGTCTTGTGATGAAATTTTATAAGGCAATTCTTGCTCTATTTTTTTACGGATGACTTCATATTCTTTACTTTCAATTTGCCCATAATACTCTTTAATATGACGTTTGTACTCATTATTAAAAGTTTTATTTATAGTTTTCATTTGAAACAATAGAAGCATTTGTGCTACCAATACCATTACTACTTCCACAAGACACTAGTACTACAAACGTAATTATAGTTATGGATAATTTTTTTAAAAGTCCCATGTGATTCTAATCGATTAAAATCTCTAAAATCTTAATCGCAGCTTCGCTAATTTTAGTTCCAGGTCCAAAAACAGCAACAGCACCAGCATCAAATAAATATTGGTAATCTTGTTTAGGTATAACACCACCTACAATTACCATAATATCTTCGCGACCATACTTTTTAAGCTCTTCAATAACCTGAGGCACTAATGTTTTGTGTCCAGCAGCTAAAGATGACACACCAAGTATGTGTACGTCATTTTCTACTGCCTGTTTTGCGGCTTCATGTGGTGTTTGAAATAACGGTCCAATATCCACATCAAAACCAACATCTGCATAACCTGTAGCTACAACTTTTGCACCACGATCATGTCCATCTTGTCCCATTTTGGCAATCATAATACGAGGTCTACGACCATCTTGCTCTGCAAATTGATCTGCCAATGCTTTTGCTTTTGCAAAAGATTTATCGTCTTTAATTTCTTTACTATACACGCCTGAAAAAGATTTAATTTGTGCTTTATAACGTCCAAAAACAGCTTCTAATGCATCACTTATTTCGCCTAAAGTAGCACGTTCTCTAGCTGCTATTACAGCTAAAGCTAATAAATTTTCTTGACCTGTTTTAGCAGCTTCGGTTAAATTTGCTAGCGCTTTATTAACTTGGTCTGTATTTCTTTCAGCTTTAATTTTTTCTAAACCTTCAATTTGTTGTAGACGTACAGTTTGATTATCAACTTCTAAAGTTGTAATTGCATCCTCTTGGTCTAAAACATATTTATTAACACCAACAATTATATCTTGACCAGAGTCAATACGTGCTTGTTTGCGTGCAGCAGCTTCTTCAATACGAAGTTTAGGTATACCAGCTTCAATCGCTTTTGTCATACCTCCAAGTGCTTCGACTTCTTCAATTAAAGACCATGCTTTTTCTGAAATATCATGAGTTAGTTTTTCTACATAAAAACTTCCAGCCCAAGGATCTACTGTTTTTGTAATATTAGTTTCTTCTTGTAAAAATATTTGAGTGTTACGTGCAATACGTGCCGAAAAATCTGTTGGTAAAGCTATAGCTTCATCCAAAGCATTTGTGTGTAAACTTTGTGTACCACCAAATGCAGCAGCTGCTGCTTCAATAGTTGTACGCGCCACATTATTAAATGGATCTTGCTCTGTTAAGCTCCAACCACTTGTTTGACAGTGTGTACGTAAGGCTAAACTTTTTTCGTTTTTAGGATTAAATTGACTTACCATTTTAGCCCAAAGCATTCGTGCAGCGCGCATTTTGGCAATTTCCATAAAATGATTCATGCCAATTGCCCAGAAAAAGGATAGTCTAGGCGCAAAGGTGTCAATATCCATTCCTGCATCTAGTCCTTTTTTAATATATTCTAGACCATCTGCTAATGTATAAGCCAGCTCGATATCACAAGTTGCACCAGCTTCTTGCATATGGTATCCCGAAATACTTATACTGTTAAATTTAGGCATATTTTTGCTAGTGTATTCAAAAATATCCGATATAATTTTCATTGAAGGCGTAGGAGGATAGATGTAAGTATTACGCACCATAAACTCCTTTAAAATATCATTTTGTATGGTTCCAGCTAATAGTTCTGGTTTAACACCTTGCTCTTCTGCAGCTACAATGTAAAACGCCATTATTGGTAATACTGCACCATTCATAGTCATAGATACAGACATTTTATCTAACGGTATTTGGTCAAATAAAACTTTCATGTCCTCAACAGAGTCTATTGCAACTCCTGCTTTACCAACGTCACCAACTACACGTTCGTGATCGGAATCGTACCCTCTGTGTGTGGCTAAATCAAATGCAACGGATAGTCCTTTTTGACCTGCTTCTAGATTACGTCTATAGAAGGCATTGCTCTCTTCAGCAGTACTAAAACCTGCATATTGGCGTATGGTCCATGGTCTTCTAACATACATTGTGCTATATGGTCCACGAAGGTTTGGAGCTAACCCAGCAACAAAATCTAAATGACTAACCTCTTTTAAATCATCTTTGGTGTATTCTGATTTTACAGGTATGTCTTCAGCAGTTAAAAAAGGCGTGTTAGTTAAAGGCTTAGCACTTTTACTATCTGTTTTTAGCGTTATATGTTGAAGGTCTTTTCTGGACATTGTCTGATTATGTTTGTTGTGTTTAATAAGCTACCATATAAATTTAAAACGTAATCGTTTTAATTATGGTTGTGACCTGTATGATCTTCTTCCTTTTGTTGCTTTACAGGTGCATTGACAGGCCTTTTATTAAAATCTATTGGTTGATCTTTAGGTTGATTAAGAGATAAGTCTACAGTTGTAAAATCTATTGTATTAAATTTTGAATAAAATAAGTCTAATGCTATAAAGGTCGCTAGGTTTGTGTCTCTAGAATATGACGTATTGCTTCGTAATGGTGGAGCAAATATCTCAGAATTCATGCTATTTGTACTTTTTAAGGCATTTAAAGTTTGTTGTAACCCTTTGTCTTTTATACTGTCTATTATACAAGTTATAGCTGTACTATTATAATTTAAATGGTTACCATCCCATAATTCTTGTTTAGATTTTAATACATCATATACCGCTTTGGTATGTGGAGTAACGGTTTGCTCTAAAGCGGTTCTGTTTGAAATATAATTACTTATATATGCTCTGTAAGCTCTTAGTTTATTTTTAGTTTTAGGATCGTATTTATTTACTATATCCTGTTCAAAAGCATACAATGCCTCACTTAATAAATCGTCATATCCAGAGTTGCAATTTACTGCTTTAGGTAGGTCTGCGTATTTAAATTCAGCTAATTTTACTTCAGCTTTTTTACAACTTACATTTAAAGTTATAATCAATACTAAGGCTATTTTAAAAATACGTGTGTTCATAATTAAGTAAAAATTTATTCGGTTTTTAATCTGTTTTGTTCTAAAGTTTCGGCAAGTCTTTTTTCTATGATAGGAATAATTAAAGTTTTTCTTGGGTTAGTTTTTAAAAACGGAAATAACTCTAATTCATCTTTCATTTTATCGTCTTTATTAGGATGTTTATTAGTTCCCAATAATATAATTTTACCATTATCAAACAATTCTTGTTCTTTGGTTGCACTTTCTTTAATTTTTTTCTGAATAATGCCTTCTTTTAACTGAGCAATAAAACCACCATTAGCTTCAATATCTTTAAATAAGATTAAAGCTTTTTCAGCTAACTGTGTTGTTAAAGTTTCAATATAATAACTACCATCTGATGCATTATTTACAACGTCAAAATAGCTTTCGTTTTTTAAAATTAAAAGTTGATTACGTGCTATACGCTCTCCAAACTCGTTGTCTTTATGGTAAATGGCATCGTAAGGTAAATTAAATACTGTGTTTGCACCACCAAGTATAGCACTCATGCATTCTGTAGTAGTACGTAACATATTGGTGTTGTAATCGTAGATTGTTTTATTACGTTTGGTAGGAATAACATTAATAATTAATTGAGCTTGGCAATTGTACTCTGCTGCTAAGGTATTGTATAGCGAGCGTAAGGCTCTAAGTTTTGCAATTTCAAAAAAATAGTTAGTACCAACAGCTGTATTAAAATAAACTTTTTTTAACTCCGCACTATTGTTGGTTTTATCGTTAAAGTATTCATTTAAATGTGCTAATCCGTAAGCTAATTGTTGTACAATTGAAGCACCTGCATTTTGATAAGTCGTGGTATTGACTGTAATTTGATTTGATAAAACAACCGCATTGTTAGTGGTTTCAAACCAATTTCCTGTAGCTGCCAAATGTCCAATAGGGTCAACAATAACTTGTATATTAGAATTTATTGTGTTTAGGTTACTAATATATTCTGAATCTGAAAATAGTAATTCTAATTGTATTTTAGTAGCGTTTAAATCTATATTCTCAAGTGTTTTTAAAGCTGAAGTTTCTTTATTTGGAATTATAAATTTAATGGTTTCTGCACCTCTTTCTATAGCATCTATGGCTTTACGATTAGATGCTTTTTCATTTTGAACAAAAATAATTTGACCAACAGACCATTGTTGTGGTTGTAGTTTTAAAGTATCCAACATTTCATCTTGATGATAAAAAGGACGTACATCAATACCTTCAGTCGTTTTCCAAATTAGTGTATTGTTGTAATCAGCACCTTTTAAGTCTACTTGGATTTTTTGTTTCCAAGCTTTAGATGATACTTTTTCAAATGCAGAAAAAAGGGATTTAGTCATTGTTTTTAATTTTTAAACTGTCTTCATACTCGATGATATAAATATCCTCGTTTTCTTTTTTCATGTAATATTTTTCTCTTGCAAAAGTCTCTAAACCATCTTCTGTACTTAGTTTTTTTATAGCTTTTTTATCTTTTGCAATTTCTTTTTTATAGTAATTTTTCTCGTCTTCCAGCTTGTTGTATTCTTGGTTGACTTCGTGATGACTTATTAATGAGTTGGTGTCAAAAAAAATCATCCATACACCAAAACTGATAAGGATAATTATATATATGTTTTTGTACCACTTCATTGTATTTGTTATTGTAGTTTTTCGTTAATAATAGTCTTAACAATGTCCACTGCTACAGTATTATATTTATTGTTAGGTATTATTATGTCAGCATATTCCATCATTGGTTGTATAAACTGTTGATGCATTGGTTTTAGTGTATTTTGGTATCTTGCTAAAACCTCGTCTATATCTCTTCCGCGTTCAGTGATATCTCGTTTTAATCTTCTTATTAATCGTTCGTCGCTGTCTGCATGAACAAATATTTTAATATCAAACATTTCTCTTAGCTCAGGATGTGTTAGTATCAAAATACCTTCCACTATCATAACTTTTCTAGGTTTTGTTTTGATGGTGTCTCCTGTTCTGTTGTGTTTTACAAATGAATACACAGGTTGTTCTATGATTTGTCCATCTTTTAAATCTTTTAGATGTTGTTCTAACAAATCAAAATCTATGGATCTTGGATGGTCAAAGTTGATTTTGATTCGTTCGTCATACGACAAGTGACTTGTATCTTTATAATACGAATCTTGAGAAATTATCCCAACTTCGCCTTCAGGCAACTGATTTAAAATTTGATTAACAACTGTTGTTTTTCCACAACCAGTACCTCCTGCAATTCCAATTATAAGCATATTCTATTATTAAATCTTTGGTGACAAATTTAATAATTCTAAGTTATCTAATTGGTATTTTTATAACGTATTAATTTGGTAAATTGTTATTGTGTAAGTCTTGCTGAAATTTTTTTATAAACTTTAGCTTTAGAATAAAAAATAAAGTGAAATGTTTTATAATTTTAGAATAAATTTTTAAGGTTAAATCATTGATTTTTAATATGTTTTGATGTTGTAGTCCTGTGTGTTTAGAATTTTAATATTTTTTCTGGTTTTAGTTAAAAGAAAAAATGTATATTTGCACCTCCAAAAAGGAAACCCTTTGCGGGAATGATAATCAATTCGGGGTGTAGCGTAGCCCGGTTATCGCGCCACGTTTGGGACGTGGAGGCCGCAGGTTCGAATCCTGCCACCCCGACAAATTATAGTATCAATCTATAACAAAAACCTGTTAATCGTATGATTTACAGGTTTTTCTGTTTTTAAGAATATCATAAGAATTGATATGTTTTGATTAAAAACGTCAACAAATCGGATAACAATTTGAAAAATCAAAAAGTGTTGACCAGATTTGTAGCTAACTGTCTGCTAATCGATAAATAAATGTATCTTTATAAGTGATTTGACTTTCGTCTGATAACAACGAATTATTGTTAACTAAAAGACGAAATAATGAAAACATCTTCCACCTTCAGTATTTTGTTCTGGGCGGACTTCTCCAGGGCAAAAAATGACCAAGCATCAATTTACGCAAGAATTACGGTAAATGGTAAACGGGCTACCATCAGTTTAAAACGAAAAGTTTTAGTTTCTGATTGGGATGTCCATAAAAACAGAGCTCGGGGAACAAATCAGAAATCAAGAATTCTAAACAGTTATTTAGATGAAACTTACAATCATCTGTTTAAATGTTATCGCGATTTAATGAATGAGCATAAATTGATTACCGCACAGGTCGTTAAGGCTCGATATTTCGGTAATGACGAAAATAATCGTTCCATTACAGATATTATCAATTACCATAATGAAGATATGGTAAACAAATTAAAGTGGGGAACACAAAAAAATTATTACACTACACAGAGTTATATCTCCAAATTTTTATCGAAATCCTATAAGACCACAGACCTTTATTTACGGGAACTTGATTATCACTTTATCATAAAGTTTGAGAAATATCTCCGGGACTACATACCAGAAGACCATCAAAAGCCAATGGGCAACAATACCGTAATGAAGCATATCGAGCGTTTTAGAAAGATGATAAATTTATCGTTTAAATTGGGTTGGATTCAACGCGACCCATTTATCAATTTCAAATCTAAATTCATTAAAAACGAAAGAGGCTTTTTAAGTCTCGAAGAGCTTCAAGAGATAGAAAATAAACAATTTAGCATTCCAAGATTGGAATTGGTAAAGGATTTGTTTGTTTTTAGTTGCTATACCAGTTTAAGTTATATCGATGTCATCCATTTAACTGCGGATAATATCTGTATTGGCATCGATGGCGAACTTTGGATTTATTACAAACGGGAAAAGACGACAAAGCCCATACGAATACCTTTGTTGCCAAAGGCGATGCAAATTGTTGAAAAATACAAGAGCAACCGTAAATCAATATCACAAGGAAGTATATTTCCTAAAATCTCAAATCAAAAACTAAATTCTTATTTAAAGGAAATTGCTGATGTTTGTGGTATTAAAAAGAACCTTACTTTCCACATTGCCCGACATACATTTGCTACAACGGTTACATTAAGTAATGGTATGCCCATTGAGACGGTTTCAAAATTGTTGGGTCACTCCCGAATATCTACAACCCAAATTTATGCTAAAGTCATTGAACGTAAAGTAAGTGATGATATGCAAAAATTAAGGGCTCAATTCAATGAGATAGAAAATGAATCTATCTCTAAAGTGGTTTCTCAAAATTCATAATTCCAGTTAATTAAAAATACAATGGAACTATCTATAATAAAAAATAAAATCCATAATATTCAAGGAAACAAAGTTATTCTTGATTTTGACCTTGCTGAACTCTATGAAGTAGAAACTAGAGTACTAAAACAAGCGGTTAGACGTAATCTTAAACGTTTCCCCGATGATTTTATGTTTCAGCTTTCAAAAGATGAGTGGAAAGAGGTTATCACAAATTGTGACAACCTTCCAGAGAACATTAAATTTAGTCCTGCCACTCCGTTTGCCTTTACCGAACAGGGCGTGGCAATGCTTTCTAGCGTACTTAACAGCGACAAGGCCATTGACGTAAATATATCTATTATGCGTGCATTTGTAGCGTTACGGCAGCATCTTACAGATTATAGCAACCTTAAAGAACATATAGCCCAACTTGAAAAAGAAATGAATATCAAATTTAAGGACATTCATCAGGCTTTGAATTATTTACTGCAAAAGGACAAGGTACAGATTGAACAGCATAACAGGGAACGAATTGGTTTTAAAACGGATAGGAAAGATTAGTAACTTTTCTTTGCTTATCAGAATAGACAATTTTTATGAATATATTGCTTTTATTAATTCGGTTCAATATGAATTAGTATGTGTCCTAAATTCGGTATTTCTTTTTGTAAATGGTCTTTTAACTTATGAGCAATGTCGTGACCAGATTTTACCGAAATTTCATTATTCACAATTGCGTGTAAATCCACGTGGAATTTCATTCCGGATTTTCTAATAAAACATTTCTCTGTTCCTAAAACACCTTGAACTTCTGTTGATTTTTCTCTAATTTCAATTATCAGTTCGTCATAAAGTTGTTCGTCCATAACTTCTCCTAAAGCTGGACGTAATATTAAATAACTATTATATAAAATGAATCCAGAAGCGAATAAGGCAGCCCAATCATCTGCTGTTTCATAACCTTTTCCATATATGATTGCTATCGAAATACCGATAAAGGCCATTACCGAAGTTATGGCATCACTTCTATGATGCCAAGCATCTGCTTTTAATGATGAACTATTTGTTTGTTTACTTTTTTTAATTACAATTTGAAATGAGATTTCTTTCCAAGCTATTATTAGACCTAGCACAATCAAAGTCCAAGATTTCGGGATTTTATGAGGTGTTTGAATGTTTTGAATACTTTCATAGGCGATTATTGTGGCAGAAACAACAAGGAATGTAACAACTCCAAAGGTAATTAATGGCTCAATTTTGCCGTGTCCATAGGGATGATTTTCGTCCGCTGGTCGTTTTGCATATTTAAAACCTAATAAAACTAAAAATGAAGCAAAAATATCCGTTGTCGATTCAATCGCATCTGCAATTAAAGCATAAGAATTTCCAAAAAATCCCGCAAGTCCTTTAATTAAGGCTAAAGCAGTATTCCCAATTATGCTGAAATAAGTTGTTCGTATTGCGGTTTGTTCGTTATTCATTCTAATTTTAGTTGTCAATAAATTTGTTATATTTATAACAAAGATACTTTTTTAATCACAAAAAAAAGAGGTGATAAACACCTCTTAAATTTTGGTTTCCAAAATCATTTTTCTGCTCCCTTTTAGCTCCTTCAGCTCCAGCATTAACTTTTCGTTGTCGCCTAAAACAAACTTTGGAACTACATACACAAAGCATTGACTTTCTCCATCAGTAATGGAATATGGCATTTTGTGTTTGTAAATAACTTCTTGTTGTAATCTTTGGTAAGAGGCTTTACGCTTTTTGTTTCCGTTGGTTCTATAAACTTTAATGTAGTCAATTTCAAAATCGATTCCAGACCTGTTCTTGACCTCTATAACCAAATACACTTCAGAAGCATCATACGCTATTTTTTGTAATTGGACTTTAATTCCTTTTTTGCGTTTGGTTTCAATACGCTCAAAGTTGGATTTTAATAAATACTCGCTGAATTTTTGAAAATGTGTTATTCTATTTGCATATTCGTTCAACGGTTTAACTTCTGGCTTCTGCTTAATCTTTTCCGGAAGTTCACTGCCAATGCTTTCATTTTCATTGATAAAATAATTCAGTTCTGGAAGTTTTTCAGAATATTTCAAAATATAAGAATAAACGCGACCATCACTTGTAACGGTCAATAGGTTGCTTTCTGTTCCAGGCTTCGCCTGTAACAAACCGAAATACTGCTCTTTCTCACGATTATAGGTGAATACAAAATTGGAAGCTCCTGTAATTCCTTGTCGAATAGGGTTTGGAAAAAACAGGGCAACGTTTTTCTGGTCGTTGGCGTAAATAGTGTCAAGGGGTTGCTGTGCTGAAATTGACATTGAACAAATCAATAACAGTAATGTGATATATGTTTTCATAAGAGTGAGTTTATTAATTGCCCATTATGGGCTTTCCTTGATATTTTGTTTTAGGAAGTCTTAAAATGAGTTTGTAATTATCGGTTATCGTAACCTTTACGTTTTTATGGTTACGTTGGAATATTTTCTTGAAACCGCTTACTTGCGGAACACCAGTAATATTAATGTCGTCCACCATATCGCCAACAATTTCATTGGTAACTTCTGCTCTAAAACTGTTTTCAACATAAATGCCTTCGCTACCATCCTGAAAATCATAGGCTTTCAATTTTACTGGTTGATGATTGATATTCTCAATGTCTATGATGGTGCGATTGGGTTTAAAATTGACAAATCCATAAATAGGCGTATTCTTGGAATAGCGTTGTCCATAAATGGTAGCATCTTTTATCAACCGCATTTGTAAGCGATAATTGGTTTTAACTGTTTGTGTGCCATCTACTCGTACATAAATGAAATCATCGGTATTTTTTGAATTCAAATCCTCATTTTCAATAGGATGCGAAGCAAAAAAGAGTTGATGCTCCAAAGCACGTTCTTTGGCTTCCACGTTCGTTTCTTGCTCTTCAATAGCATCCGTTGTGTCTTTTTCCTTCTTAACAGGTGGTTTTGGTGGATAGTATCTTGGATTAATATTTTCAAACGTTCTATCTGAATATCGAATCTGCCCTTGTTGGTAAATGCTATCTACCATCTGCATTTTTTTCTTGTCCAATAAATCAGGGTCATATACGCCTGTGGAATCCAACAGCCGTTCATCATAAATGCTGGGTGCGTTGGTTTCCCTAACTTCCTTTAAGTCGTTTAGGGCATCCAATTTGGAATCGTATTCCTTTTGGTCGTCTTCCAGTTCCGGTACAGGAATCTGGTTGTTCTCAATGGTCGGTTCTTCGTCCTCGCCCAATATAAGCATTGCATAGCCACCTATAAAAAGCAGGATGCATACCAACACGATGGCAAAGACTATTTTATTTTTTTCTACTTTCATAATTTTCTAATTTTCGTAATGTGCTTTCAAAAAAGTTGGTAATTAGCAGTCCGTGGGTATTGTTTGGAAAGTTTCTATCTACGTGAATCAAATTTCCAATAGTGGTCAACTCATAAGTATCTGTGATAGTACCTCTATTGATTTCAAAAATGGTTTTCGTTTCAAACTTGTAGGGTTCGTTTTGAATATCAACTTTGGATTCGATATTCAATACTTTTTGAACCAACGAGTATTGCAACAAACGGTTATAAACTCCATCGGCTTTTTTCTGTCGGTACAGAGCATCTACAGAACTATTACCCAACCAAAGGGCTTTCTCCAAGTTCTTTTCGTAATTGCTGGCATCAATGTTATAGAAATAAGTGTGAAACAACTCCAATTGTGCCAAGACTTCTACTTTTAAATTTTCTTGTTGAGATACCAGTTTCAAGGGAATAACACTTCCGTCCGAATTGACTACAAAAGCATTATTAACTGTTTCTTTATGCAGCTTTATGACCATCAAAACGGAAATGACGCACGTGAGCACAGCTCCAATAACGACGGTCAATACTATAAAGCGATTGAGCTTTAAGATGTTGTAAATATTCTTATATGGTGTTTTCATCTGTAAATTATTATTGCTTTATCAGCCTGTAAAGAGTTTAAAAGTGAACGAGGTCGCTCGTTTATATAATTTGAATTTCAGCAATACAATAAATCCGATAGACCCTAACTGTAAAAGCGGTGCGAAAAAATTACTCCCCCAATCCGTACCAAATAAGTCGCTCCAGAAATTTGTATTGATTTCGGTATAAAGATTATTCACGAAAACATTGACCAGAAAGAAGGCAGGAACTAACATATATACGCCAGCGTAAAGCTTAAAAAAGTTGTATGCCAACGACCTGAACTTTTCAAAAACCGCCAAGCTGATGACCAAAGGGAAAAAGGCTTGCATTATGCCCAGCAAAAAGAATCGTTCTGCAAGGAATAAGGGGTAAATAAACAAATCCAATAGCCAGAGAAATATTCCGGCAATAAAGGATAGTATTTTTAAGCCGTATAAAGGTGTTACTAATGCTTCATAAAGCATTGCCATTGCTTTTTTGGTGGCATCCCAAGCACTTACATCCTGTTCGATGTCAATATCTTGCATCTGTAAAGGAAGAAGTGCGGGTGCCGTGTCCCGATATTGGTTTTCAATGGCCACCAAAATGGTGTCGAAAACACTTAATACCTGTGTGGAAAAAATGACTAAAATCACTATTGCAAAGTTTTTGGCCAGTTCCGCAGGGGTCAATCCCCACGTATAACCCTCATTATTGGCTACACCTTCATTGTACTTTTTTAGGATGTTGATGAGAAAAAACAAGAGGGCGAGTGTCTTCATTCCTACAATAGTGTATTGTGAGAAATCACTATTTTTTATCGTTTGAAAAATAGTGTCCACAAACTCTAACCCTATGCCTAAAAAAATACCTGACATTAGTAATCGGTTTCTCGGTTATTGATTTTGTACTGCATTTCTCGAAATTGAATAATCTCTCGATAGCGTCTGGTTTTTGCCTCAATTTCCGCTACCATTTCCTTGGATTCCAGCTCTTTTTCTTTAAGGACTTCGGCACGTTCGGCATCGGTCATTTTCAGATTGTCGCTGGACAATATTTGGTCGATATATTCCATACCAGCCATAGAGTTCTGAAGGATGGCATCAAAGGAATCTGAAATGCGTGTAACTTCATTTGGTTTAATAAAAGGGGAATTGAGGATTTCCCTCAAATCATCCTGTACAACATCAAACAATCGTTGGTTGTTTCTTGCCAGTTCCCTGACTGCTTGAAGTTGTTTGATGACATTGTTTACCTTATCGATATTCTCTTTTTGGGTTTTAAGGAATTTTACCGTCTTCATTAAATTGGCGGTTTGTTTACCTGATTCCAATAATGATTTTACAAAAGAGATAAAGTTTGTGTTGTCATACACAGGCATCCCCTGGGCCGAAGCCTTACTTCCAATTAGCACTACAAATAGTGCGGATAACATTAGATTTCTGATAGTGTGTCTCATAATTTTTATTTTTAAGAATTAATAAATATTTTAATGGCTTTCTCCATATTTTGGTGTTCTTCAAAATGTTTCATAATGTCTTCGTTTTCTTTGCCATCCGTGAGGTAAGCAGCAAAGACTTCGGGCGGTACTTCCAATCGGAAAATGTTGCTTTCCTTTCCGATTTTGATGAACATTTCGGTATATTTTCGTGTTCCTGTAAGGTTGTTACGAATGGATTTTAACTGGTTTAAATCGTGACTGGTAAGGTTGAGCCTGTTTTTTAATTCGGCATAGCCTTTTTCATTACGAAGGCTGTAAATTACTTGGGTGTTTTCAAGAATACTCGCCGATGTGGAATTGTTGGGCAATTGGTTAATGGATTGCAGTATAATCCCAATCGCTCCATTTTGTTTTCTAATGGCTTGATAATAGAATTCTACACTTTCGAGTACATTTCCAAATTTGAGCTGTTTGGCAAACTCGTCGAATAGGATGATTCCCCTCTCGGCTTTATTTCTCCAAATGGTTCTTTGAATGGCAGATTTAATCAGCTTCAACATTACGGAAAGGATTTCCTTATTGTCCTTTACTTCATCAAGTTCAAAAACAATCAGTCTTTTATCCTCAATTTTATAGGTCTGGTCTTCACTTACATTGAACAGGAAGCTGTACAAGCCATCATCCACATATTCAGAGAGAATGTGCAGAAAATCGTAGATGTTGAAATGTTGCTCTTGAATATGTAGTTCTTCTAAAAAGGTGTCTTTTTTTGTATCAACGAACTGGTATAAATTTTCCAAAGAATGTGTACCACCCACATTTTGTAGATAGTAGTACCGAAGTACTTTTTTGACCGCCACTTCTTCAGCTTTAGTCGTTGCTTTGCCCGAAGCCAAGAGCTCTAAAAGGAAGATTGCCAAATCTTCCAATCGCTCTGGTGTCAAATCATTGACATCAGAGATATAGAATGGATTGATACCCAAATTTTTTCCCTGTTCATAGCGAAGGATGATATGGTCGTCTGGATAGAGCTTGGCAAATTTTGAATATGAACCACCTAAATCAATAATGACCAATCGAACATTTTGTTCAAAATATTGGCGTAGAATATTGTTTGCCAAAAAAGATTTTCCCTCTCCAGTAGGTGCGAAAATGGCAAAGTTCCTTGCCTTGATGCGTTTCTTCTTTTCATCCCAGACATCTTTAAGTACAGGAATGTTATGTTGTCTGTCATTAAAGATGACACCTGTGGCATCTGACTGATAGTTGGTATTGTTAATGTACAGGCAAAGAGCGTGTTTTAAATCGGTTACGTATAAATCCTCATTAGAAAAATTGGAAGTAAAACAGCAATATGAGTTTAAGAAATATTGCTTGCGTTCTTCGCCTTTTGGATAATAAGGCACTATATCCAATTCTTTGAATTCGGTTTTTATTTTGGAAGCAATTCTTTCTAATTGTGCTTCATCTTTATCCCAGAATATAATATTTAGATGACCCCTAATAATTCTTGAACTATCGTCCTCATTGATTTTGGTAACAATGTCTTCAATCTTCTTTAAGATGACTTTGTTCTGTGTTTCAAAATTGGAACTCTTTTTGAGTTCTTCAATTTTCTTGTCCAACAGCTTTCGCCATTTGTGCTTATCATCCAAATAAATGATTTGGTTGACAATATGATTTTCATTGAGATTCAACCCTAATCCGTCAATAAATCCTTGGTGGAATACAAAGTCGTCCGAAGTAAATTTATCATTGGTCTTGCTACTCTGAACCACATCGCCATAACACAATTCGCTATTGATGGCCAGCACATCAAAATGATGGTCGCCAATTTCAATATTCGCTTTTTTCAATAGAATGTCGGTATCAAATCCTTCGTTGAATCCATTAAAATAAGCATTGGTCAATGACAAGACTTTATCGATACCCAAAGGTATCAATGACACTTTCCGGCTGTTATTTACAAAGGAAACGGCATCGTTAACAGAAGCAATAAATTCCTGAACGTTATGGTCCATTTGCTTATGAATACCCTTTTCGACCTTGCGGAATGGGTTGGTAAACTTCGGTGCGTTCAAAGCTTTGTTGTGCGGAAGTATAAAGAATAGGTAAGAAGAATGTTTAATGAATTCCCGACCTTTAAAATAATCGTGTGTGGCACGTTGCAAAAAGCTTTTGTTCGGAAGTTCTTCCGCCAAATATTCAGCTTTCTGATAGATGTCCTGTTTGTGGATAACCGTGGCAATAGGCAATGATTTAAACGCTTGAAACCACGAACCGTGAATATCCTCAAAATCTTTTTCCGCGAGGGAATAGATTTCAGGATTGTCCACTTGATAGCCCAATACCACATTGCCGTTATTAGCGAACACGATATGGTCTTGAATATCCAAAATAGGATGATATGCCGATAGGTTAATTTTCTTCATAGTACAGACGACTTCCTTTTTTGTTACTAATTGTTTGTGGGAATACCTTTTTGATGTGCATCAATGCAGGGTTTTTGGTAATGTGAGTCAATACGATATACAGTGCACCGTTCAATAGAAATACTGAAATGATAACAGTAAAGCTGAACGAAAAGATGATGAACAGCAATGAACCGATAACAACGGTCATCATTAAAGCGAACAATGATATGGGCAGACCCATAATCACGGCTCGCTTGCGTATGTTTTTATAGACCTCGAATCGTTTCATTACACTACGATGCTAATGAGGTACGTAAAGATGCCCACGACTGCTCCCGCAATCAATACAAAGACCAGTACGCGGGTAATCCCTTTTTTTAAATCGGCATTTTCGCCAAAGAAATGTCCAGCATTAAATAGGAATCCAATTAAAAAGATAACGCCCAAAATAATGGGGAAAATGGTTCGGATAGTATCAGAAACATCGTTTACGGAATCTTCGATACCTCCAATTTGTGCAAAAGTTGTACTTGAAATAAGTAATGATAAGATGGTTACATAATGTGATTTTTTCATAATCAAAGTGATTTAGATTTTACGTCAATTTTGATATTTGAAAAATAGTGTATATTGCAATACAAAGAACTGATAATCAGTAAATTGTGAATAAAATAAGTTTTGATGTCAATTGTTTTTATTTGATGCGAATTGGTATCAAATTTTATGAAAATTGAAAAGTGCGATGTTGATAACTCTAAAATTTTGGAAGTGGGTAACGCCCAAAAACGTCAGTTTTGTGATTTTGATGCTACAATTCTGTGTGATTTTCGGTCAACAAAAAGTCATTATCATCGACCCTGGACACGGTGGAAAAGATACTGGTGCAATCGGTACAAATAGTATTCAAGAAAAGGATGTATCGTTAAGTATTGCCAAAGAGATTATAAGGCTAAATGAAACCCTCTTAAATAACGAGTTTGATATGTATTCGACCAGATATATGGACACTTTAATTTCTTTATCCGATAGAAGTCGATTAGCTGAAAGCTTAAAGGCTGATGTGTTTGTATCGTTACATTGCAATGCCTCTAACACATCGGCAAAAGGAATGGACATTTACGTGCATAATACCAACGATGAAGAAGTACTTATAAAGAAATCTATCGGAATGGGATTGTCCATTTTGGAAGAAAGCACTCTGAAATTGGACTTTAAAAAACGAGCAGTTCGATTCGCAAATTTTCAAGTGCTACGTGAAAATATCGAAATTCGCCCTGCTATACTCATCGAAATGGGCTTTATTTCGAGCACCGATGAAGCAGATTATTTTTTAAAGCCCAAAAATATAAGAGCAATGGCATTGGCCATTTTAATGGGATTGTATAACTATTTAAATGTTGGGTTATGAAGGAAATATTTATGGAAATTGTAAAAAGCATTAGAAAGATTATTATAACTATCTTCAAAGAGATAATTAAAACTAAAAATCCTCAATCCTAAATTTTAGTTTTTTGTCAAAATATAACTTGTCAAAATAATTTTGTAGGGTTGGGTCAGTAAAAACAACATATTCACTTTCACATATTTCTTTGAAGTTCTTTGGGTCTTTTAGGAACATAGCACATACATCCAATTCATCATTGGTTATTAATCTTCCGTGTAGTAATTCTCTATGCTCCAAAAAGTTAAAAATCTTTCTGGATGGATTACTGAAACTATTGTAAAGCACTTTCAAAAAAGTTTCTAAATCATCGACATATATTGACCAAGGGTAAGGGTCTTCATTATTTTTCCTTTTAAGCATTAATCCTAAATCGGTTTGTATGGAAGCAAATCTTTCTGAAGTAACTACAATGCAAAAAATCTCGTGAATTTCATTCGTGATAATTACCTCCGATTTATTTTTCAAGCTAACAATAACCTTTTCATTGTTTAACAATTCCTGTTCAACCTGATAGCATTGGTCATAACCTTTTTGAATACAGTCGTTAAAGTCAGATTTAATTCTTTGGTATGCTTGTTCCGTAACCCTTCGTGGTTCTCTATATCTTGAAGCCTTACATTCAATGATATAGGCGTTATTATCCACAAGGATTAATATATCTTTTTCTTCTGGCTCGTTGTTTATGTAATAGTTGGTGAAAATTTTAATCCTTTTTGATTTTTTGAAGAATTTTTTAAATATATCCAAAGTATGGCTTTCCAAAACAACTTTTCCTCTACGGAAATTTACTTGTTCTTTTTCCTTTTTTGTTTGAGTAAGCGTGGTATAAAGTAAATCATATAGAGCTGAAGGCAATTGTTTTTGATATACGTTTAAATACTGATTATCACTAATTCTTATAATCGGTTTATTTTCTAAAGGATTTTGTTGGGAATAAAATAAATTACTATGATTATCTTTAATATCAATTGAAAATAAGCCACAGAAAATATCAATATGTTTTTCTTCAAAAGAGAGGTGAAAATCTTGTTTGGCAAAAAGTAAACATTGGTGGGGTTTCTCAAAAAAATTCAAAAAACTTTCTTGGGTCTCATTCGAAAGTTCTAACAGCTTATCTGTAAACTCATTCTCTGCTAATAATCCATTTGCAGATTGTCGAGCCAGTTTGTCAAAGCCTTTGTCTAAAATAAATGACTTTGAATTTATTGACTTTGCACGATAAATTAATTCAGAATGATTGCATAAATTAATTAAGGTTTTTAAATCGATTTCTAATCTTTCCTGTATTTTATCTTGATAAGGTTTAAACATCCTAATAACCTTATTTACCTCTTGTTCTCTATAATTTAATATTCCGTTTTGAAAGTAATTTTTGAATGCTAATTCGTGAACAAGTAATTTTTGTCTTTTATCAGAAATCTCATCAAATTCATTTCCCTCATAATTTTCTGATAAATAGAAACTAACTATCTCTAAAAGAATGTCAGCAACTTGCTGAAGTACTAAATCATTTTTTTCTGAATAATGAAGTTCTTCCTTGCCTGCCAATGGTGTAGAGAGTCTTAACATTATCAGATATAAAGAATCTTTTAATTTTGACTTGAATTTTTTTGAAAATCCAATATTGCTTCTTTCTGGATGGTGTCTAATAAAATCAGCAAAAAAACATACAAAGCTCTCTTTTGTATAACGAGAGATTATTTTTTGAATTTCTAATGATTTTTTCTCTAAATCTATTTTCTTCATTTTATCCTAAAAACACTATCCTTAATTTTTCAAATCGTTACAAATGGATTACAACATTTTTTATATTTCATCAAATTCAAAATTAAGATTTTGCAATTCTGGGGTAATCTCTAACGGGTTTCCTTTTTTGGTTTGTCTGCCAGTTTCTGATATCAAGTGTAAATTGGTTTTGGCTCTTGAACAGATAACATAAAGTAGTTTTTTTGAAGCGGCAACAGGGTCTCCAGTAAAAATGTCATTCCAATGTGGGATATACCCATTTAGCAAACCATAAGCAATAACGGTTTCAAATTCTTCTCCTTTAACACCAACGCAAGTATTGATGACGACGCCTGACATTTCTCTATAAAAACTCATAAATGATGCTATGTCACTTGGAACTTGAAACGTTGGGTCTTCAAGACGGCTCTTTATTACATCGAAAAAGGTCTTCCTATTTATAAGAAGTTGTGCGTAAATAGTTTGGTCAATCCCAACAGCCTCTAAAAACTGGTCAAAACAATCATTAAGATAATCGATACCTTCAGTTTCATTGGATGTTATCGAGTTAATCAATTTCAATACATTTCGCTCTGTTTGATATTGTTCGCTGAATTCAGTATTGGTATGTTCTTTAAAGTTTTCAATTACTTCAGAACACCATTTGTATCGCAATGAATATATTTTTGGTTGTGGCTGCGTTAAGAACAACCTCGATAACTTATACCAAATGTTATTTCGATTTTTTGACATTGGTGCTAAACCTGAAGCATCAAAATTTACATCTGGTAGTTTAGCTCTCAACTGTTTTGTGATAGTAGTTATTAACCACCATTGCGGAACCAATACGCATATTTCATCTTCTGGAATTCCATTATCTAAACTATGCTCTATAAGTCGTCCAATTTCATCTACTAAATATCCTTTGTCAATGGTGTTATTGTACGTTATTATACTATCAACGTCTTTATTAGTACCAATAGCTTCAATTTTAATTGGGTTTGTCTGGAATATAGAGTAAAAGTCGATAATTCTTTGTGTGGACCTATAATTTCCAGAAAGCGTAAGTTGCTCAATAGGTAAAGTGTTTAACTCTTCCTGTATTTCTTCCAAACTTTTGGCAATGCCACCCAAAGATGCATAAATTGCTTGGTCTGTATCTCCTACTAAAAATAGATTTGAGCTACCTTCCCCAGTTGTTACAATCGACGAAATAATTGCGTAAAGCAAATCTTGCGTGTCTTGATATTCATCAACACATATAAGGCTAAAAATGTTCGATAACGTTTTTTTTATTTTAGGATGCTTGGTTAAGAGTTTGTATGAATAGTATAGTAGAAGCTCAAAATCAATTAACTTCTCTGTTTGTAGCCTTTCGTGATAATCCTTAAGGACTCTTTTTTGAATTGTTTTTGGTTCGGCAAATGTGCCGTCCCTATTGAATCTGAAATTAATCGGGTCAATAGGTTTTAACTTATGCTTTTCTTTAAGTTCACTTATGATATCCGAGGCATAAGTTTCATCGGCAATTAAATAGCCGTTTTCAAGTTCAGGTAAATAACAGGAATAGGGTTTTATAATCCATTCGAGACAAAATGAATGCAAAGTGCCAGACCAAACCCGATTACTATTAATTCCCATTGCGTTTAATCTGCGATATATTTCTTCGGAAGCCCTTACGGTAAAAGTTAGAGCGACAATCCTTTGTTTACTGTTTACATCAATATTTTTTAGAGCATAAGCGAGTTTATGAATAATCACTCGTGTTTTTCCACTTCCTGGGCAAGCTGTAAGAAGTACATTTCCATCTTTAACAACGGCATCTTTTTGTTGGTCGCTTAAAGTATCTAAAATCATATAAACGATAAAAATTTAGTAAATTGGTCATTAGGAAAGTTGGCTATATAGTCATCAATAACCTGTTGGTCTTCTTTATCCTTAAAACTAATTTTTGTTGCTACATCGTAATAACTATCATTTTTACTACGACTAATTTTTCGTAACCTGTATTTAGCGGTTTTAGCTTTAGAGGCATTATTTAAATGCGAAGATGCAAAAGCAACGGCTTTCAAAATATATTCAGGAATATAAGTATTGTAAACTAAATTATCTGCAACAACCAACGCCAGCCAACCTTTGCCTTTTTTATCAGCCAATCGTAAAACTTCTACACCTGCAATCGAAACTGATTTTTCTTCTAACTTTTTCTTTGAAGAATCAATAGCTGCTTGTTGTTTGAAAATTTCAGGAAGTGATTGTACGTATTCGTGGCTATTCCCATTCAAAAGGAAATCAACTTCAAAGGTGTATTTAGAGTAAAAAGGAATCAAGAAGTCGTTTTTGTCACAAAATTTATCCAATTCCTTTTTTCTTTCAGCTCCACTAATTTGCGATGCCCTACAATGTTTTTCATAAGCAGAATCATCAACTTCATTTGCAGGTAAATTGACAATACTGGCATCCAAGTCAGTTAGTATGGCACAGTTTTTCTGAATTCTATCCTTATGGAAAAGCCTTGCAACATTTTTAAAACCTGTACTTCCAATGTTTACGAGACTTATCCCAATTTCATCGAGCGAAATTCCAAAGACTTTTTTAAACATTTGAGGAATGAGAATCTGTTCTGCATCGCCTTCAACCAAAACAACGCCTTTCGCGAAAAGCAAGTTGCTTCTTATGGCGTCCAAGTACCTTTCGGCTCTTGTTATATAATCATCATCAAGATTGTTAGATGGTTGATATACCAAAGTCTGCATATTTCCTCGGCTTAAAATATTTACTGAACTTATTCGGCTTACAGATGAAATGTGAGTAGAATGCGTTAAAATAATAACCTGTGTTTTATTGGTTTGCACATTATCAAAAAGGGTTTTTTGAATATGCGTATGAATATGTGCTTCTGGTTCTTCTATTAAAAGAAAATTTGCAATTCTATCCGTTCTGATTTTTTCATACTCCAATAGCTTTAGTGATAGGTAAATCATATTTGCACCTCCCAAACTCAACTCCCATATTTTACCCATATAACCTTCTTCATCTGGGTCGCCAACCCATAGTTTGAGTGATTGCAGTAGTTTTTCCATATCATTTGGAAGTTCTGATTTGACATCTATATTAGGGCCGTAAGTAGTACCCACAGCTTCCTTAATACTTTTGTCAATTCCATCTTTCACATCCTTTACTTCTTTGAGAGAACTAATTTGGTCGTTAAGTTTGTTAACGCTATCAATGATGTCCGTTTGTTTTGAAACTTCAATAGTTTTTTCCTTTCCTCGTAATAAATTAATCAATGGATTAGTAGAATAGGAACGTAAGTCGCTTTCGACATCTCGAAGTGCTTTAATGAACGTACAAGAAACCTCGTTGTGCACACTTATTTCCCTCGGCAGAAACGTTCCAAAAATCAATTCTTCTTTATCATCTGGGTTTGGGAATTCAACAGCATCAAAATCGCCAACATACTTTTTATAGGTAGTGTCATCACTAAAATCTCCAGAGCCTCTGCATAAGTAAGACGTTTCATAATCATCAATCGTAAGTTTATCAAAAAAAAGCTGAAGCCCTGCTACACTTTTACCTGCGGTTTGTGAATAATCATATAATTCTTTTCTAAACTGATATTTTGGTCTAAAGTACACCGAGTAACTTCCAGTCTTTTTGCTGCCTTCCATATCTCCCGAAGATTGTACTGCCAGTACCTGTGCTTCTTCACTCGCATCCAGTTCGTCAAAAGTAACCGATAAAATTATCCAATGTCCAGCCCATTTACCCAGACCTCGGTTAAAGTCAGACTCATTAAATCTTATATATCTTGGAAGTTTATCATCAATTAAAACTCGTAAAGCAAAAAAGAGATTGGTTTTACCTGAACCGTTTTCTCCTAAAATAGTATTTATACCTTTTTTAAAAATGAATTTTGATTTATAGAAATTTCTAAAATTCCTAATGGATAGTGAACTTATATGCATAATAATTATTTTGAAACAATAAAAAAGCCAATGATTTCCCATTAGCTTTTTAAACATTAATATTTTAAGCGTAATCGCCTATAAATATACTGAAATGTCTTTTTAAATTCTTACGGTTTCCTACAAATTGTTAAAATTTTATTAAGAATATATCTTTACTTCTGGAAGTCAAAATTTTGGTTTTTTTTCGTAAATTAAGCCTAATTAGAGTGTTATAAACTCTAGTGCAAATAAAATGAGAGCAATTGCAATTTTCTTTTTGAACGTACTTCAAAATACTTTGGGGATGACTTTTGGATGGTTGTTTAAACCAAAAACCAAACGAAATTCATTTAAGGCCTTATCTGATGTTGAAATGGTAAAATATCTTGAAAAAAGAAGGCAATACAAAGGCTATAAAAAACAATGGCTGTATTACAGGTGTAGAGAAGAAGGTTTATTAGAAACCTATTACAAATTGTTCGATACTGAAGTTGAGGGACAAGATTCTGGAACGAAATTTAGTTTCGGTAAATATAGAGGGGAATATGTTGAAGCTATTTGGGAATCTGATAAAGAGTATATCAATTGGCTTTCCCAACAAGAATGGTTGGCTCAATATTTGGATGAAAGCGATATGATACACGAACTACTTCTTTTAGAGGAAGAAAACCAAAATTAGATTTAATCCCTTTTATCACGACTGCTTTTATCAAAGGCAATTAAATTGAACAGTTGTCGCATCCTTGAACGTACCCTATTCCCATAACGTTCCTCCAGTTCTTTAGCATTGAGGTTTGTAGTTGCGTGTGTTTTAGTTTTATGACTTAAAAATAAATCATAACGTGAAAGTAAGATTTCGCCCATTACATTACAATCTTTTCCAAAATGCCTTCCGGTGGGTTCTACACCCAAATCATCAAAACAATAAAACTTTTTGTCGCCGTAATTTTCAATGATGGTGTACCCAATATTATTAAAGGCAAAGGCAATGTTTCGTGTGGGTATAACCTCATACGATTTCTGATGTGGCACAATATGGCGTAACAGTTTCATTAAACTGGTTTTTCCACAACCAACAGGACCAGAAAGCAAAATCCCTTTATCGCGGTCGATGTCTAATTTTTTGCAATTAGCTTCATCCCTGATAAAATAATTACAGAGCTTGAATATAATATCACGGTCTTCTTCAAAAATTTTGAATTTCTTGCCAAAAAGTAGTTTTCCTTTGGCATTGAGATAAATTAGCATTTTATCAAAATCATAAAGCATTTGATTGTCTTTCAGTTCTCCCAAGGTGTATTGAACGCTACCCTCGGTAATGATATGTGGTTTGTGGGGATTCATAATGGTTCATTATAATTTTTGTTGGAACTTGTCTTTAGGTTGTCCGTATTTTGGCTAACTGCAACCATTGTTTTTTCTTCTTTTAGCTCTTCGGCCTTTATCATCCAGTTTCGAGCTGTGGCGTGCCAATCGACAATTTTTGTTTTTCCACCTACTTTCCAACCGATGCCTTGGTAGTGGTTGTAAAATTTTTTGGCTTCCAATTCTGGCCAATTTTCCTTTTCAAAAAAATCAATGACTTCATTTTCATTTTTTGGTTGGTCAAGTTTAGTATCATTTGCTTTGTTTTTTCCTGTTTGTATATGTTTGTTTATAGATACCACCGCTTGTCCATTGCTTGTTCCGATATTGGTAGGGTTTGGGTACAGAGCTTGTCCATCACTTGTCCCAAAATTGAACATCTTGATTCTGCTGCCTTTAAATGGATTATGTGAGGGTTCGTATAATAGGTATTTCCAATGATGTAGTTCTTTGATGCAGCGATGGTAGGTAGTTTTTGAACCAATCTTGGAAAACCGCATCGCTTCTTCTCGATTGATATAGAATTCTGTCGGAAAGTGATAGTTGTTCCATAATTGAAACAATGCCACGTACAAACTTATGTGCGTGGGATTTAAACGGCTATCCTTTGAGAATTGTAAGAATACAGCGTTTAGGTGCTTAATGTAATTGACCTGCTCCAAAACGATTTAGAATTTGTTATGAACTTTATTATTTTCCATTACGCTAATTATTTCTTCGTAATCGTAATAGAGTACACCCCCTACTTTGGTGTAGGGCAATGTGCCATTAATTCTTAAATTCTGTAACGTGCCAGAAGAGATTCCCAAAAGCTTTTTTACTTCAGGGGATTTTAGCCACCTTTTGGTAATATGACCAGATTGGCTATTGAGTAGTTCCTTGATATCATCGAGCAGTTCCATTTTGAATTCTCGAAGGTCGTCTGTGGTAATAATACTTGTGGGCATAATAGAACGGATTAAAAGAAAGGGACTACCGTTTTGCTTTCATCTAAAATGATAGCCCCTGACCTGATTTGACTTTCGTTCTACAAAATTGGGGTAGTTTGCTGGATTTTATTCACAAGTTAGGCCTACTTGGGTGTTTTTCTTCTCTCATTTTCAATGTAATACAATAGAGGGTTTTGGTACTTCTTCAGAAAAAATACCCTATCTAAAAACCACCAAATAAAATGAGATTTTCCATAAAACAAGAAACACCCAAGTTGAAGCATCTTGGGTGTTTTATTTTACGTTATCAGTATCATCCATCCGTTTGGTCAACTGCTTTTTCAGAATATCCAAAAATTTGGTTCTGCCATTTTTACGCATCCGTATTTCCAAAAAAGCCCTGTAATAATCGCCCAAGTCTACTTTAAATGTTTTTTCAACAAAATAGGCAATATCTTTAATGTCAACAGTACCATTATTAATGACATCTGTACTGTGCAAAGCGTATATCAGTTCAATTAAATATATTTTGTGGGCTGTCCAGGTAATTTTGGTTTTACTTTGTAACAATCTTAAACTTGCATAATTTCCATTATTCTCCAATTTATCAATTTCCCGTTTTAAGTGTACAATCAAAAGGTCGTAGGCTAAAATTGAGGCCACGGTACTATCGTGGCTTGTTGCAAATTCTTCATCAACAAAAAAGTGAAATGAGTCTGGGAACAACCGAATATCTGCCTTGCCTCTTAAAAAATATTGCTCATCAAATACAGTAGCTTCCCTGCGGTAATAATGGTAAAAATCAAGATTGTCGTTAAAGTAGGTTTGAAGTTTCTCAATATAATTGTTCAAATACTTTACTTGCGATTTATTGCTTCCCCTGGGTCTTTTACTTTCAATGTTAAATAATTTTACGTAATAAATAAGTTTGCTATAAATTTTTGGTTTAGTACATTTAAAGAAATGAATTTCCTCTAATTTGGTTTCAAATTCATAATCAACTACGATACTTCTAACTGATTTAAGGGTCTGTTTTGCAAGTTTAATCCCTTTTTCAGCTTTGAGTAAAATATCTTGTTCTTCTATTTCAAGAATATCTAATTTATTGTCTAATTTTTTTAATATATCGTCGTAATTTGTCGTCATTCATTCTGGGTATCATTATTTTCACTTAATCTTCTGCAATAGCGTTGCATTTAAAATTGTAATTAATTAAATAGATATAAAGTACTTTAGGAATTGCAAGAACAGTACAAAGAAGATTAACACAATAACAACGATTAGAATACTAATCCAAATTATTTTATCTTTTTTGGTAATACTATTTTTTACAGAGGGTACTTTATTGCTTTTTTTATTTCGTCTATTCCGTCTATTTTCCGACATAGAATATCATTTTTACTATATATCAATCATTTCCACTTCAATTTTTGTAGCCACACAAACCACTTGGAATATTTTATTATCTTAATTCATTAATGCTTATGAATATTTCCTTTTAGCACAAAAAAATAAAGCAGAAATGCGGCTATTACCATAAGGATTATCATAAGAATACCTTTGACCTTATCTCTTTTTGTGATGTCGGTATTCGATGATTTCCGATTTTTTTTGTTTCTTCTATTTCTTCTTTTTTGAGACATTCTTTTATACTATTTCCAATTCATCTTCTGTAATCGAACCGCATTCAGAATGGCTAACAAGGCCACGCCTACATCGGCAAAAACTGCTTCCCACATCGTTGCCAGACCACCTGCGCCCAAAACCAAAACCACTGCTTTTACACCAAAGGCCAACCCAATATTCTGCCAAACGATGCGTCTTGTAGAACGTCCTATTTTTATGGCTCTAGCTATTTTACTTGGTTGGTCTGTTTGGATGATTACATCTGCGGTCTCTATCGCCACATCGCTGCCCAAACCACCCATTGCAATGCCAACATCGCTCGCTGCCAAAACCGGTGCATCGTTGATGCCATCGCCTATAAAGGCTACTTTAGTATTAAATTGTTTTTTCAAATGCTCAACTTCGTTGAGCTTATCTTCTGGTAACAAACCGCCTTTTGCAGTATCAATACCCATTTCTTTTGCCACTTGTTGGGTTATGGAATCCTTATCGCCGGAAAGCATTATGATTTTGGAAATTCCAGATTCTCTAATTTGTTTGATGGCTTCGTGGGCATCTTCTTTCAATTCGTCTGCAATGATGACATAGCCAGCGAATTTACCATCAATGGAAACCATTACGATGGATTCTACAATGTTGTCGGTTTCAGATGGAACTTCGATATTATTTGAAGTCATCAATGGTTTATTCCCAACTAAAACAGTTTTGCCATTGACCATTCCCCTTAATCCTTTTCCTGCGACTTCGGTTACTTCTTTTGCCTGAAAATCTTCGCCATCGGCTTTATATTCCATTATGGCCTTGGCAATGGGATGGGTGGATTGTTCTTCCATTGCCATTAGGTATTTCATAAATTCGGGTTCATCCCAATCAATGGTTTTTATTTCCTTGATTTTGAAAACACCTTTGGTCACGGTTCCGGTTTTGTCCATTACCACTGTGGTTATCCTTGTCATTTCATCTAAAAAAGATGCTCCCTTAAAGAGAATTCCATTTTTTGAAGCTGCTCCCAATCCACCAAAATAACCCAACGGAATAGAGATAACCAAGGCACACGGACAGGAAATTACCAAGAATATCAATGCTCTATATAACCAATCGTTAAACACATAATCATCCACAAAAAAGTAGGGCAAAAATGTTAATCCAATCGCCAAGAATACCACAATAGGTGTATAGATTCTTGCAAATTTTCTAATGAACAATTCGGTTTTTGATTTACGAGCCGTGGCATTCTGGACCATATCAAGGATTCGGGCAATGGAACTGTCTTTAAATTCCTTGGTGGTTTCGATTTCAATAACGCCATCAAGGTTGATGCTTCCTGCAAATACTTTTTCTCCTTTTGCAATGGTGTCAGGTTTGCTTTCGCCCGTTAATGCTGCGGTATTGAACGAGCCTTTTTCGGACAATAAAATACCATCCAAAGGAATTTTTTCGCCCACACGGACTTGCACTTTTTCGCCAATAGCAACGATTTCGGGATTTACAGAAACATAATTGTTGTTCCTATAGACCAAGGCTTCATTAGGTCTTACATCTAGTAATGCCTTGATGCTTCTCTTGGCTCTTTTAACGGCGGCACTTTGGAACAATTCGCCTACCGCATAAAACAACATTACTGCCACACCTTCGGGATATTCGCCAATGGCGAATGCACCTATGGTTGCGATGGACATCAATAAAAACTCGGTAAAGAAATCGCCATTTTTGATGCTGTTCCAACCTTCCTTTATCACAGGAAAACCTACTGGAAGATATGCGACTGCATACCAGACAATACGTATCCAATCTTTAAAAAAAGCTACGTCAAAATAATCCATCGCAATACCAATAATCAGCATTACAAAGCTGAAAATTGCTGGTACATAAATTTTAAATTTCCCTATACTTTCCGGACTGCTATGGTTGTGGCCATCATTGCGCTTGTGATTATCGGATGAAGTTTTATTTAAATCTCTTAAATTCAGTTTCTTTTTTTTCATTTATATCAATTATAATTTTATTTAAATTCACAGTCATTCCAATCTCAACACCAATTGGGCAAACTGCACCTCTATGGTATCATCGATACCCTCTATTAAGGAATCCAAACCAGTATTTGAAACCAATAATTGTCCGGTTGCACTTATCAGGCAGGACATACTTACTCCTTGTTCTATATGGGTAATGGTTGCTTTAAATTGTGATTTAAAGGATTTCCCTTGATAAGTAACATCTATCAGCCAATTAAAGTTGATAGGGTCGTGCCGTTTTGATAAAAAATCCTGTGATGGAATAGTGCCAGTAAACCGAAGTATTAAAGGGTCTTCCCGCTGTTCTAAAAGGGCATTGATTTTAGGACTATATGTTGATAAAGTCTTAAGGTCGAGTACACCATTGACCACTTTGGAATCATAATCAAGATATAGTGCCAATTTATGGCTTTCTGCCTTGATGGGTTTATCATCAACCAAAGTCATCATCATAATATGACCTTCTTCAGTTGTATAAACTTTTTGGGCATTTACCTTATAATAACTAACCAACAAGATTATTAAAAAACAATGTTTAATATTCATAATGCGCATCTTTACTTGTATAATTTAAAAAAGCAGCTTCTACTTTTGCTTTTAATACTATTAATCATTTTGCTTTAAAAAGCATCATAAAAGCTGCCTGCTATTAATTAAGTTTTCACTTAACTTATTTAAATAAAAAATTTCGCTCATTCCTATAACGATTTACCGCTACTTGTTATCTATATCCTTTTCTCGTTTACCGAAATAATAAATTAGCGCAACACTTGCACCTAATAAGCCAAACAGAGTGTTCTCAAAAATTTGATTCCCATTGATATTTAAAATTTCAATGAAATTATTTATTAAATATTGCCATCAATTGATTTTGTAATTCTGGCTGCTAAACGTGAAAATTGTTATCCCAAAAGGTTGAAGGATAAAAACACCTATGGCAAACCCAATTAAAATGGTAATAAGAATGCTTTTTTTATTCATCGTCTGTCTTTTACGGAAGTAAGCTTACTGGCTCTCAATCCAATTTTTGGCATCTTCCTTTTGGTCTATATTGAAATACTTAATATCGGCATTGGTAAAAGGCTTCATAAATTGTGTTATCCAATTCTGCCATTTTTTATCTCCTACCATTGCTATTTTTTCATAGTCCGTGGCGTGGGCTGTGTCCATTTTTAGGTCTTCCCATAAACCAGGTAAATCCCAACCTGTAAAGTTGACCATCTCAAAATACCACCGGACTTTCATTCCTTTGTCCAGTATGGCGTGGATAAGTGGATGGATTTTTTCTATATCTTCTTTTCTCAATTTGCCCGAAGCTTTTGTTGCAACAATATTTTTTTCTTTTAATTCGATTATCTGTAACATTTTATATAGTTTTTAATTAATAATTATCCTTCTAAATCGTAAAACCATTCTTCCGCCCTTATGATGCCTTCTGATAAAGCTTCTTTTGCTGAAATATCTTTTTTTTCAATTAGTTCTTTTGCTATGGACAGGGCTTTTTCTCGTACAATAGGATTTAAGGTATCTAGGTCAGTTTTAAAATCTTCAAACATCCAGTCCATAGCTTCATTTTAATGGTTAAAAAGTTCCTTTTCTTTTTCAGGGTCTATTTCATCTTTTGACTTTTTGTCCAAAAAATAATCAAGCACAATACCCACGATAACAGCACCTACGAACGCTGAATAAACCTGCCAATTAAATTGGATTATCAATGATAGACTTATAAGTATCGCCAAAATGGGTAAAATCGGCACTCGTCCTATAGCCAAAGGAACTTTAAATGGTCGTTCTTGCTCTGGTGCTTTAAACCGAAGCACGATAAGTGCGACATTTACGGCAACAAAAACAAGTAAAGCGCCTAAAGAAGACATACCTGCTACAATCTTAATATCGCCCAACAATAAAAATCCCGCAACTGCTGCCATAACTACAATAGTAGTAACCCACGGTACTTTCTGTGCATTGGTTTTGGTCATAAACTTTGGAAGTTCTCCGACACTGGCCATTCCAAAAAGCAGCCTACTTATGGATATGATACCACTAAAAGCAGCATTAGCCGTAGCAAAAAGTGCAGCGATAGCCAATACCACAGGCAACCAATTGTTGAGATTGGAAGCTGCAAGAGAAAGTGGCGAATCCACGTTTGCCAAAGCGGAAGGGTCTGCAATATTCAAAACCGTAAAAGCAATAAATAAATAAATTATTGTAGTTATTACCATAGTCATTAAAAATGCACGGGGAATTGTTTTCCCTGGGTTCTTAACTTCCGAACCCAAAGCTGCCATATGTTCAAAACCAGTATAGATAAAGAACAGTGTAGCTGTGGCCGCCAAAGTTCCAGAAATCGATTCAATTTTAAAAAATTCTGCTTTGGGTGGACCAGTTTCCAAAAGTCCAAATACTATCAATAATAACAATCCCAAAAGTTGAATGCTGACCATAATAATATTTGCTGTCGACGATTTTGTGATGCCTGTAATACTAATTAATGACAACACCAATAAAATGCCATAACTTATTAGAAGAGAGGGCATATTAAAAAACGTATTGAAATACCCCGAAAAGGCAAGTAACACGGCTGCAATGGTGGCCGAACTATGAAACGCAATCGTCCAACCCGTGAGAAAAGACGGAATATCAATTTTTGGAAATGCCTTGCGTACAAAAATAAATTCCGCACCAGCATTGGGATAGGTAGAGGACAACTCTGCATAGGACATTGCAGAGACACTAGCCGCAATTGCTGCAAAAATAAAACTCAACCAAAGGTCTGTGCCCGCTTGTCCAGCAGCTGCACCAATCACGGTATAGATTCCTGCACCCACAATCGTGCCAACGCCATAAAAGGTAAGTCGAAGCGTACCCAAAGATTTTTTTAGTTCTGCCATATTTTTTAGTTAAAGAGGGTGGAAAAAACCTGAACTGGACCATTGGGCGCAAAGGTTCAAGGTTCAAGTACTCCCACCTGTTATTTTTTCCTGCATTTTTCACATATTCCTTTCAATACAAGGTTCACATCGTTCACTTCATAATCGTCTGGCAAGCTCTCTTCCGATATTTTATTTGGTAAACAGATTGTTTTCCTACAATCGGTACAATGAAAGTGCATATGTAAATCTGTACCGTATTTACCTTTGGCGTTTTCATCAGAAATCGCATATTTTGCCACTCCGACCCCATCATTAATCTGATGAATCAACCCTTTATCCTCAAAAATCTTGAGGTTGCGATAAAAGGTAGTTCTGTTTGCTGTTTTATTGGTTTCGCTCTTTTGAACAAAAGCCTTTTTCAAATCGGAAAAGGACACGGCACTTTGTTTCCTTTTCAGGAACTTGTATATCTTCGACCTCATTTTAGTAGGGCGAATACCGTGATATGATAATATTTTTTCCGTTTTGGTCATTTTAACCTTGATTCAAAAGCAACCCTTTTTATTAAATTTATTTCTTATAAGCCAAAAGCCTTAACGCATTAAAAACCACAAGTAATGTTGAGCCTTCGTGGATGACCACTGCAATACCGATATTGGCCCAACCCATAATGGTCGATGGGATAAGCAATGCCACAATACCGAGGCTGACCCAAAGGTTTTGCTTGATAATGGCCTTTGCCTTCCTGCTCAAACCTATGGCAAAGGGCAGTGTTTCCAGTTTATCAGCCATTAGGGCAATGTCCGCAGTTTCCAAGGCCACATCACTGCCCGCTGCACCCATTGCGATACCTACGGTGCTGTTTGCCATTGCAGGGGCATCGTTCACACCGTCGCCTACCATTGCGACTTTGGATTCCTGTTCTTTTAATTTTTTAATGGCATTTACTTTTTCCTCTGGCAACAGGCTTCCCCAGGCATCGGTCAACCCAATTTCTTTAGCAACGGCATCGGCAACCTTTTGATTATCCCCGGTTAGCATTATCATCCGCTTGATACCGATTTCCTTTAATTTTTTCAGTGTTTCCTTGGCCGCTTCCCGTGGGGTGTCCATCAGGGCGATGATACCTATATATTCTTTGTTCCTTCTTATGAGCATCGTAGTATTTCCACCACCTTCAAGTTCTTTTACTTTATTCGATATATCTTCGGATGGTTTTGCTTCATCGAGGTCTTCGTACAAGTCAAGGTTTCCAATATAGATTTTATCCTTGCCCAAAGAAGCTTTGATACCTTTTCCGAGAACTGCTTCCAAATCTGACGCATCGATAATATCAGTACCTTTCAGACGCTCTTTCCCATCCCTTACGACGGCTTTGGCCAAAGGGTGGTCGCTCAAGTTTTCAACGGCAACGGCTATCTTTAACAGTTCATTTTCTTCAATATCCCCCAATGGTACTACTTCGGTAAGTTTGGGCTTGCCTTCGGTAAGCGTGCCTGTTTTATCAAAAGCCAAAGCGGTCAATTCGCCCAAATCTTCCAGCGGTCTCCCACCTTTAATGAGTACACCACCACGCGCTGCTCGCGCCACACCGCTCAATACGGCACTTGGTGTTGAAATGGCCAGAGCACAGGGACTTGCAGCTACCAATACCGCCATTGCACGGTAAAAGCTGGCACTAAACGGTTCATCAATGACCAGAAAGGCAAAGAGCAAGACACCAACCAATATCAGTACGGATGGCACAAAGTATTTTTCAAACTTATCGGTCAACAGCTGTGTGGGGGACTTTTGGGTCTGCGCCTCGTTGACCAGTTTAACCAATCGGGACAGGGTAGAGTCTTTGGCTTCTTTGATTACCTTAATTTCCAACATACTATTACCGTTGATAGTTCCAGCAAACACACGGTTTTCATCCTTGATATCATCGTCTGCCGAATAGTTTCTGTCCTTATCTTCCACAGGGATTTTGTCCACAGGTACACTTTCCCCAGTAATTGGTGCTTGGTTTACACTACTTTTTCCGTTGACCACGACGCCATCTGCGGATATTTTACTATTGGGCTTGACCACTATAATATCGCCAATACTCAATTTCTCAATCCCAACTTCTACAGTCTTACCATCTTTTTTAAGCAAGGCTGTTTTTGGTGCAAGGTCTGCAAGCGCGGCAATGCTTTTTCTTGCTTTGTTCATTGCGTAATGTTCCAAGGCGTGCCCAAGGCTAAATAAAAACAACAACAGTGCACCTTCTGCCCATTCTCCCAGAATGGCGGCACCAATGGCAGCGACCAGCATTAAAAAATCAATTTCAAAACCACCCTTGGCCACAGTTTGAACCGCTTCCTTGGCCGTAAAGAAACCACCGAAAAAGTACGCGCCAATGTACAAAGTAAGACTGACCCAATCCGGGATGGATTCCACATAAGAAAGCCCGAAACCTATCCCGAGAAGTGCCCCACAGATAATGGAAAAAATAAGCTCCGTATTTTTACCGAAAACCCCACCGTGGGCGTGCTCTTCTCCTTCCTCGTGGGTCTCGCCCTCCTTGTGCTCGTGGCCCTCTGTGGAAGTTTGCTCTTTAGTATCTTCCTTCTTTGAACGTTCCTGTTTTTTTTTGGATGCTTCGGTGTAATTATTTTCGTTTGAAGAACTCCGCTTAACCTGAAGGTCTTCCTTTTCAATCTGTTTACTTATTTCATCAAAATTTGTTTGCTTTTTATCAAACTCAAGGCGCACCATTCCAGAGGCCGAAACGGAAGCCTCCAAAACCCCATTGATTGCCAAAAGACTTTTCTCTATGGAACGTGCCTGTCTTGTATGTCTGATTCCTTTAACCTCAATGAGCAAATGCCCGTATTTTTCGGTAATTTCAGCACCAGTCCGTTCGGCGAGGGATTGAATGCGGTCTATAGAAATGATATCGGGGTCATAATGAAAACAGAGCTGTGGTGTGTCATCTTCCTTTGTATCGGCAACGTGTACTTTTTCGATGCCCTCTTTAGCCTGTAATTCTTTTATAAGCCGCTCAACACAAGTATCTTTTTCGTTTGGAACTTGCGGAAGGATAACTGGAATTTTTAGTTGTATTTTTTTCATTTTTTACTATTTTTTTTTATCCATTCTTTGGCATCGTCTTTTTCTTCTGGCTTATAAAATTTTATATGAGCTTCTGAAAAAGGAAGCAATGCCTCGGTAAATTGCTCCTGCCATTTAACGCTACCCACTAAAGCAACACGCTTTAAATGCGTTTCATTCGGAAGATTTAATTCAATGCCCTTCCAATAGGCACTTACCGTCCAGCCTTCAAAATTTTGCATTTCAATGTACCAGGAAACTTCCTGATATGCAGTTATATGTTCTGTTAAGACCGGTATCAAGTTTTCATAATCCTTGGCATCCAGCTTATTCTCTGCCACCATATATACAGTAGCCTCTTTTTTATAGATTGTTATCATTGCTCACTATTTATAAATGATAATTGAATTTAAAAACCAAACGTTTAATCCAGATTGTCGCTGCATTTTTCGCAAATGCCCTTTACCACCAAGTTGATATCCTCGGTAATATAGCCATCAGGTAAGTTGATATGAGGGATTTTATGCTCTGTTAAACAGACAGTTTCATTACAATTGTTGCAATGAAAGTGTAAATGAAGGTCGTTGCCGACCTCGCACTCACAATTTTCTTCGCAAAGGGCGTATTTTATAACACCTGTCCCATCCTCAATTTGATGCACAATACCTTTTTCTTCAAACGCTTTCATAGTCCTAAATAGGGTGCTTCTTTCACTGACCTTAAAATCCTTTTCCAAATCGCCAAGACTGATGGCTACCTTTAATTCCACCAAACGTTTATAAGTCATTAGGCGCATAGCCGTAGGTCGTATCCCTTTGCTTTCAAGTAGTTGGACTATTTTTTCCATTTGCAACAAAGTGTTTTATAGGTCGTACCGTTTTAAGGAATCTCCAGATTTAATCTGAAAGGCATCTTCAATATTTGCTATATAAATAATACCATCTCCAGGTCCGTCGGTTTTGGCGTTGGCTATAATTGTTTCAATGGCCACTTGGGCTTCCTCATTTTGGCAGACCAGTTCCAACTTAACCACTGGACTATCTGTCACGTGAAAATCCAACGACGGTCTTGCACCTTTTGACTTAAAGGCGCCAGTTCCTTCTGCTTGTGAAAGGGTCATACTTTTAAATCCATTATCTGATAGTGCTTCAATGACTCTTTGGATTCGGTTCGGTTTTATAAATGCTTTTATTTCCTTCATATTATGAATATTTTAAATCAATTTTGAACCGAGCCTGTTTTCTAATTTTTAACTAACTAATTAAGACGATAAACAAACCCGGAATCAAAATCTTTGATTATTATTGAATTAATGTCCGTGTTCCAGTTCGCCTTTAACCATTTCCGAAGAGAGATTATAAGCTCCGTTTATGACAACTTTGGCGTCCTTTGAAACTTCGGCAGGCAGATTGACTTCAACAAAGCCTAAATCAGTAATACCAACCGTTACGGGTATCATTTTAAATTTCATTTTGTTCGCTTCCATTTCTCCATCTTCATCCAGAATAAAAATAAAGGATTGCTCGCCTTCTTTTATAACGGCGGCTTCCGGTACGGCGAAACCTTTTTTCTCACCTTGCACTATTCGCCCTTCCACGTACATACCCGGCAATAGGTTTTTATCCTCGTTTTCAATATCTGCCAGAACTTCCAAAGCTTTTGGGTCGGTGTTAAATGTTTTACCCACAGACCGAACGGTTGCTTTAAGCAGTTCATCTGGACGAGAGGCCGTAGAAAAATATATCTGTTGTCCTTTCTTGATTTGCTTTATGTCCTTCTCATATATTTTGAAGTTGACATAAATCTTTGAATTATCGCTTATTGAGAACATTTTGGATTGTTGCGCCACGTAATCGCCAAGGCTAATCATTACTTCATCCACATAGCCACTTATGGGTGTGGTAATGGGAACAGCGGAATATATTTGGCCTTCAGCCACTTTGTCCGGATTAATGCCCAACAGTCTCAATTGGGACCGCAAACCATTGACGCTGGATGTTGTGGAACGAAATTTTGACTGCGCCATCTGAAATTCCTTTCCAGAAGAAACACCTTTGTCATAAAGAGTCTGCTTGCGCTCAAAATCCTGTTTCAAAAAGACCAGTTCGTCATTTTTTTCCTGATATTCCTGTTGCATTGCAATGATATCTGGGTGTTCTATATATGCCAATACCTGTCCTTTACTTACATTATCTCCAGGTATTACTTTTATGGAACTCACATTTCCACCAACAAACGGACTGATATTCGCCTTATCCTGTGGGAAAAGTTCCAGCGTACCTGTTACCTTAATGTTGTTCCCTAAATTCCGTTCCTCCAAAGATTTCATTTCCAAACCGATGGTTTCAGCTTGTTGCTTTGTAAGTTCTACAACGCCTTCTTCCTCGCTGTGACCACCTTCTTCCTCTCCTTCAACGTGGCCTTCTTCGCCGTGTGCATCTTCTCCAACTTCATTGGTCTTTGATACACCTTCGGCTTCATTATGTCCAAGTTCAGATTTTTGGGCATCATTACAACTCATAAACATAAGTGTAAATAATACGGTACTAACTAATAGTATATTCTTCATTTCTCTTTTTTTAAGGTTATAAATTGCCCAATTGATATTGCATATCAATGGTCTGCTGGTTATACTGATTGATGTATTGTAAATGGTTTTGTTTAATACGGATGGCACTATTAAGAATGGTGATATAATTGACGTAATCTATTTCGCCTTCTTTAGAAGCCAACTGCGCTGTGGTAATTTGTTCTTCTGCCAACAATAGTGCGCCTTCTTCGTAATATTGCAAAATCTTCTTTGTTTTTTCGAGTGATTTGGTCAATTGTGAAACACGACTTTCTGTAACCGCTTTTTGCTCCAAATATTGATTCTCTGCTACCATTGCGTCTGCCTTGGCTGCCTTAACCCTTGACTTCTGCGGAAAAAACCATAACGGAATACTAATACCTGCCTGATAGGTATTAAACCCTGAAACATCATCCACAACCTGCCTGCCATATGATAAACTGAATTTCGGTAGGAATTGCGATTTTTCAACGCCCACATTTGCTTTACTTACTTCGGCATTTTGCAAGGCATATTGCAACATTGGGTTATTGGCAACCGAAGTTGAATCCAATGTCGCCATAAAATCCAATGGCTCGTAAAAACCATCTACCGTCTCGATGGTTTCATCCGTTCCCAAATATTGTTTTAAGGCACGTTTGGCAATTTCAATATCATCAAAAGCTTGTTGCCTCAACACTTGAATCTGTTGAAATTCGGAAGAGGCTGAAATAAATTCCAACTTGCCTGTTTCTCCAGTGTCATACCGAAGTTGGGCAGCGGACTTAAAATTGGCATAAATACTGTCCAATTGGTCTGCAAAACGCAACTGTGCCTTGTAATAATTAATTTGGTCATAGGCTTGCATCACATTGCGCACCAACTGTTGTTCACTGGCCACATAAAACTTTTCTCCCAAGGCAATGCGCTCTTTATAAAACTTCGATTTTGAAAATCCTGAAAGCAAATCGATATTGCCCTGTTGCACGCCAACGGTTGTTTGCACTCCAGGAAGATTATTGCCATATTCTTCTTTGCCCGTGAAAACTTGTGTGCTACCAAGGTCAAAACTCGTTCCCTTTAGTGCCTTTTCCCGTTCAATAAATGCCTGACTTTCCTTAAGCGATGGATAATTCTGTTTTGCCATAGCAATGGCCTCATCTACAGTCAAGGTTTTTGGCATTGTTCCATTTTGATTGGTGTCTTGGGCAAAAGCAGTTCCAGAAGCCATCAAACCGCCAACCATCAATAATACGGTTACAATGTTCGTTGATTTGTTGACATAGCTTACACCTCCATCGTTATTGTTTCGTTCCTTTCTCGATTCAAGCCAATAATAAAGAATAGGAATAACCACCAAGGTCAGAAATGTTGCCGTAAGCATTCCTCCAATGACTACTGTCGCCAAGGGCCGCTGTACTTCGGCACCACCAGAGGTAGAAATCGCCATTGGGATAAAGCCCATAATTGTTGTAATGGCTGTTAATAAAATTGGACGTAAACGTTCGTGCGTAGCTTCATATATACGTTTTTTTAAATCTGTCATTCCACTGTCTTTTAATTCATTGAACTTATTTATGAGTATGAGTCCGTTTAATACGGCAACTCCGAAGAGCACGATAAATCCGACTCCCGCGGAAATACTGAAAGGCATTCCACGAATCAACAAAACGAAAACGCCACCAATGGCCGCCAAAGGCACTGCCATATAGATCATCAAGGCTTGTGTAACTGAATTCAAAGCAAAGTAAAGCAGAACAAATATTGTTAATAGAACGATTGGGACTACAATCATCAATCGGTCTGATGCTCGTTGTAGGTTTTCAAATGATCCGCCGTAGGTTACAAAATAACCTGGTGGCAGTTTAACATCCGTTTCCAATTTTTGTTGAATTTCCTCGACCATCGATTTTACATCGCGCCCACGAACATTCACGCCCACGGAAGTACGACGAGAGGTATTGTCTCTTGAAATCTGCATTGGTCCGGGTTTATAGCTGATATCTGCCACCTCCTTTAATGGTACTTGTGCACCGTTTGGCAGGTCTATATAAAGGTTTTTTAAGCTATTGATGTCTTGTCGATATTCCTCTGCCAAACGAATGACCACATCGAACCGTTTTTCCCCTTCAAAAATGACTCCTGCCTGTTCTCCTGAAAATGAAGCACTTACATAATCATTCAGCTTATCAACGGTTACACCGTATTGTGCCATTTTCGCACGGTTATATACCACCGTCATTTGTGGCAAACCACTTGTAGCCTCCACATTAATGTCAGCCGCTCCGGGAACGGTCCTAATTACTGCCGCGATTTCCTGTATCTTGTCTGCCAAAACGTCCAAATCTTCTCCGTACAATTTGATGGCCACGTCTTCACGGACACCAGTCAGCAATTCATTAAAACGAAGTTCTACAGGTTGTGTAAACACAAAATTTACGCCGGGAACTACTGAAATTTTTTCTTGAATCTTTTCTATGAGTTCTTCTTTACTATCTGCGGATGTCCATTTACTCTTGTCCTTTTCAAGAATAATATAACTATCGGCAATATCCATAGGCATTGGGTCTGTTGGTATTTCAGCCACACCAATCCTTGAAACTACTGTTTTTACTTCCGGAAACTCATTGATTAAATTCTGAAGTTTCTCTGAGGCCTCAATAGATTCTGAAAGACTGCTCCCTGGTTTTATCAATGCTTGAAATGCAATATCGCCTTCATCAAATTTAGGGACAAATTCTGCTCCCATATTGCTAAAAATAAATCCTGCAATCAAAAGCAAGGCAACCGCGCCTATAACCACACCTGCCCGAAAGCGAAGTGCAAAATTTAATATAGGCAGATAGATACGATTCAGAACCCCCATAATTTTATCACTGAACCTATCAATCTTGTTTTCAAATTTGGCAAACCAACTATTTTGATTTTTAGCAGGTTTTAAAAATAATGATGACATCATTGGTACGTAGGTAAGGCAAAGAATAATTGCCCCTAAAACGGCAAAACCAAATGTAAATGCCATTGGTCGAAACATTTTCCCTTCCACACCGGTCAAAAACAGAATAGGTGTAAAAACTATAAGAACAATTAGTTGACCGAAGAAGGCAGAATTCATCATTTTACTTGAAGAGTCATAGGCGATTTCATCCATTTCAGCTTGGTTAATGGCGGTTGTGGATTTTTTCATCCGTTGATGAATGTGGAAAACCGCTCCTTCCACGATAATCACCGCACCATCTACAATAATCCCAAAATCGATCGCACCCAAGGACATTAAATTTGCCCAAATGCCAAATTGTTTCATCAAAATAAATGCAAATAATAGGCATAAAGGGATTATCGACGCTGCTATCAAGCCACCACGGAAGCTTCCTAAAAGCAAGACCAAAACAAATATGACAATAAGGGCACCTTCTATTAGATTTGTTTTAACGGTACTTGTGGTTGCCTCAATAAGTTCACTTCGACTTAAAAAAGCATCAATATAAACGCCTTCCGGCAGGGATTTTTGAATTTCTACAATACGCTTTTCCACATTTTCGATCACGTCGCCTGGGCTTTCGCCTTTCAGCATTAAAATTTGTCCGCCCACAGATTCGTGTCCATCTTGGGTAAAAGCGCCATAGCGTACTTGGCTGCCATATCCAACCTTTTCAGCGACATCCCGTATTAAAACGGGACTACCGTTTTGAGTAGTTACAACTGTGTTTTCCAAATCGGCGATACTTCGGGCCAAGCCTTCGCCACGGATAAAATTGGCTTGGTTATTTTTTTCTATATAGGCACCTCCAGTATTGGCATTGTTCACTTTAAGGGCTTCAAAGACCTGGTTCATTGTAATACCGAAACTTTTTAGCTTATTGGGGTTTATGGCTACTTCATATTGCTTCACAAATCCTCCAAAAGCATTTACCTCGACGACTCCTGGAACTAATGCCATTTGGCGTTTTACAATCCAATCTTGGATGGTACGAAGCTCCATTGCATCGTATTTATCTTCGTAGCCTTCCTTTACTTTTAGGCTGTATTGGTAGATTTCGCCCAAACCTGTGGTAATTGGGGCCATAAATGGCGTGCCGAAGCCTTCGGGGATTTCTCCGGCAACTTCGGTTAATTTCTCTTGCACTAATTGCCGGGGAAGATATGTGCCTGCCTCGTCCTCAAATACGATAGTAACAACTGACAATCCAAAACGAGACACCGAACGCAGCTCGATAACGTCTGGTAGATTTGCCATTGCCAATTCTACCGGATAAGTAACAAATTGTTCAATGTCTTCAGTACCTAAATTTGGGGCAACTGTAATAACCTGTACTTGGTTGTTGGTAATATCGGGTACAGAACCCAGATTTATAGTGGCCATAGACCAAATGCCCGTACCTACAAGTGCCACTATAAAGAGCCCAATAATAAACTTGTTATTAATGGAAAATGAAATGATTTTGTTAATCATAGAAAAAGTATTAATTCAGTTTAAACATCGCAATGCAAAGAAATGCAATGCGTTTATGATGCGATACTTACTTTGAAAAGCATCACGGTAGGATATAGCTATCCTAAAAAAAACTGAATTATACTTTAGGGGGTTGGAAAAGCGATTCCAGATATCTGGAAGTGAAGTTTACTTTATGTAAGTTAAACTGTTTTTTCTCTTCAAACTTTAGTCGATTGGTTAAAACCGAATTGTTGTTCGCAATAATTAATACTAAAGGGTGACAACATTGATGATGGGAATGGACTGGTGTATTCTCCTTATCTGGGTTATTATGATGCCCTTCATTTTTTGCATCATTGTCAATGTAATCTTCAACTACATATTCAAGGAAAGAGTCTCCATAAACTTTATGGTCTTGATAATGGGTAATAATGCTTGAAATTTCTTTAATTGGTCCACAAAAGTCCATATCAATGCTAATTCCCTGAAAAAAGAATAAAATTGACATTGATATGGAAAAGAATATTTTCATAAAGTTTGACAAAGATACAAATTAATCGATGCACAGGCTGTGCAAAAACTACGGTTGTTCTTTATAGACTAATTTTAGTTAACCTTAAATATAGATTTTACCTCTCTATAAATCCGTTCAAAATTGAGCTTTAATTCATCGGTTGTAAAATGTCGATGAGGATATGGTATTTCCCTTTTAATCACTTGTAGTTTAAATTGAACTCTTTTATCCTCGCCATCAGCAAAAGTTATAAACTCGCCTTGTTTCAAACGAAAGAAAACATCTGCCCTGCGTTTGGAAACTTCTTTTTCGCCTGTGGTAATCCGTGTATCAAAATTTAGATTGTGTCCACGATTTATACTTGTGGTTTCCATACGGACAATCTCAAAGAAACGCTCATAATATTTTGCAGTATCTGGGTCATTAACTTTGCCGAAAAACTGATAGGAAAGGTTACTCAAAATAGCCTTACTCGCTTTGTCTCCATATAGCATATCATTCTGTATTTTATCCTGCATCACGTAAATTGTGGCAATATCATAGCTTCTTAAAGTTGCGGGAATGCGGTGCATATTAAGCAGCTTTATGGTAGGGGCTTCTTCCATCATTAAAAAGGACGACTGTTGACCTCTCACGCTCATTTGCTTGATGACTGTGTGCATAATTGCAGCGATGATAGGCGAGTAAGCCGATTCATATTTGGGATGGTTCACAATGCAGATAACAGCAGGATTATCCTTGCTGTTGATATTCAATGGTACTTCATCTTTTGACAAAGCCATAAACAACTGTTGTGAACCTATCTTTTTAAAGGCATTGGCCAATGTGCTTTTTACACCCGCCGTTTGCTTGTCAGAATCCATTCCGTTGATAAAAGCACTTGCCATACTTCGGGAAGTGATATTTGAACTCACAAAAGTAACCAACTGTTTGGTAGTCATCGATTGAAAAATAGCAATCAAATGGGGCAGGGTGCAATATTGAGGATTGGACGTTTTTAGTTTCCAAATCATTCCACCCATCAAACCTTCAACAGCATCACTAAAGAATTTTGTGGTACTGTTTGTATTGGATTCGTTAAACTCCAAAAGATTTTCAATGAGTACCTTGGATAATTCATTCACACTTTCTTCATTGGGCAAATATCTTGGGGCAATTGGGTTTACACGATAATGGATTTGGTCAAAGGCAATGGTGTAGAATTTAATATCCTTTTCTTTAAATAATGGGTAGGCAATTTCGGTAAGTTCAAAATCCTTGTAATCGTGTATGATACCACAAAATTGATGGGTACCAAAATGCTGTAAAAAATTATAGATAACACTTTCTGTTTTACCGTTTCCCGCAGAGCCAATAATCGATGCACCTCGCTTGATATTTTCGATTTGAAATTTTCCACGACGAAGTTTAAAGCGTACCTGATATTTCTTATCTCCGTTTTTGGGCTCTTCTTGATGAAGAAACACATATAAAACTGTACTGACAAACAATACCGGAACAACAATAAAAAGGATGATATGTGGTATTGACATACTCATATCCCAATAGAACCCGACTGTATTGCTCGGTCAATCCCTTTTTTAAACTTGTTGATTATCTTTAATGCCAACTGTACTTTGTTTGTTGGAATATTCATTATGGGTACACCAGATTTGGCAAGTATTTTATAGGCAGTTGCCTTTTCATTGGTTGGCAATCCCGAAAGAATTGAGAAATACAACTTTGGATTTTTCAGGAATGTTTTACGTGCCTTATAAGTTTCAACATAGTTTCGTTTGTATTGAAATAGAGTGTCAAACGTTTTTTCAGAAGCCTTAAAGAATTTGTCCCTATCAAAACCACGTTTTACAGGTTTGCCATTAAAAACGGTTTCCGAAGCTTTGTACTTGCTACCAGGGGACAAACTGTATTTATTGGACATATCCTTTCTGCTCACAATAATATGGATATGGCTTTGAGAGCCTTCTTTAGGCATCCCTCTAACAATGCGTTTTCCATCTTGTTGATGTGGTGCTTCTTTTTCCAATCGGGACATCGTTTGCTGTAATTTTTTGATGTTGCCTTCTAATTCGCCACTTTTAATTTTCCGGATATCGTTCTTAATTTGAAGTATCTTGGTGGCATAAGGTTGGTTCTCCTGAATTTTCCTATCCGTTCCCTTATACGTACGCTGATGCTCAATTTTGGCATAGTATATAATGTCATCTACAGTAACAGCTCGTCCGTTTATTTCCCGATTAAAAGATTTAGCGTACTCTTTCATCAATTCTCGGGTGTACTTTTTCAGTTCCTCGGAATGATTTTGCAATCGCTTCAATTCATAAGCACTCGGATTGACTGTAATGGAATAAAACTTTGGTTCGGTCTTTTTGAGTTTAGCCGTATTTCCGTCAATTTCTTGGATGACTTCCTTACCTGATATTTCTTCGCCATACTGATTGAAAAAATGTTCCATTTCATCAATGGATTTGTCATCGTTTTCTTTTTCGAGATAAGCGACAAAATCGGAAACGCTCTGTGCATAATTGCCATCTAATGTCTGTTTGGTTACTGTGATATACATTATAATTTTTGTTTAATGTTTTCAAATTCATCTTTGCTTAAATCCAGTTTTAAATAGCCACCTCCAAAACTGCTTTTAACATAAGTGGTCTTATCAATGATTTTTTCTAAATCATATTTTACGGAATGGAATTGTTGTTGAACTTCTTCGTACCGATTTCGATAATGATTCAGTTCCTCATTTTCTGTAATCAATTCCTGTTGTTCAAATTCAAATAATTCTTCTTGTGCTTCTTCCTCTTTTGGATTCTCCTGAAAGAGCAGTTCCAACATTGCATTGGTGGGTTTGGTCTGGTTTTTTTCAATATCCCTAATAATGGCTACAAGTGCATTGATTCGTTTTTTTAAGCTATTCTCTAAAGTCTTCATATTTGCACCCAAAGATTCATTTGGGGATAGCTCGTTCAAATCGAAAAAGTTCATCATTGCTTCCAACGTATCAGTATGTGAATGGGTAATTTCCTTGGAAAATTTCCGAAAGCGAGTTGCCACTTTAGGTTTAATACTAATGGCAGAAAAACTGTATTTCTTTTGATGATTTGAACTCATTTACTGTAAAAAATTGCCGTTTTATAGGGGTTTCAAAAGGATTTACTGTAAAACTTTGTTATTTCTCTATTTTATATAACCAGTAATTATTTGAATATCAAATAATTACAACTAAAAACCAATCGTTAACATCGCCTTGGCGTGTTACCCTCTTGCTTCTCCAAATTCGTCCCGCAGGGACAAAATTTTTCAAACAACCTGACTAAAAAGTCAGTTGCTTTTTTTCGGAATAGAAAATTCCGATATGTTTAATTTTTGGTGAGTATCATTATCGGCGAAAGTCAAATCAAAATGGGATTACGATACTTAAATTGATACTGCTTAACAGTCTTTTAAAGATATTCTATTTAGATATAATACTGAAATACAGATTGTTTCCAATTGGTTTGTTTTGATACCAAAAAATAGGATTTTTATGAAAAAGTAAATTTAAGACGTCGAGTTTCAGAATATTGGCTCTTAATATTGTGAAAAAATAAGGCACAAAAAAAGACCTCTGAAAGTTCAAAGGTCTAAATTCTTGTTTTCAATTTAGATGTTAAAAACGTAGGTATATGTATATAGGTTTTTTATCGCTTCTTCGTCCAATATAGTGTTATAATCTATATGATGTTTATTGGCGTAGGCTTTTAGGTCATTCCCAAATTTGCTCTCTATTTCTTCTTTTGAAACGGAAAGCAGATGCTGTTGGGTTTCGTCATCGAGGTTGTTATAATTCAGATAAATCATAGCCTTTCATTTTAATATTCGCTTGTTAGCATCAGCGTATTATCCACAAAATATAAACGCAGTTCATCCAAAGGAAAATCCGAAAAGTTGTATCGATGTGTTTCTAATATATTACCGTTTCCATCGCTGTAAATTATTTCAGCTTCATAGCCTGAATAATCCTGTTTTTCTTCCGATAGCCTTTTAAAATCTATTGTGATAAAATGACTTCGGTTCAACAAACTTTTGGCAATTACGGAAACATCTGTGATGAGCCAAAAGCAGTCCGCTATATTGGCTAAATATTTCAATCCGTTTGTAAATCGCGTGCGTATCAATGGGATTTGATAGAACATTTCAGAACCGTGAAAATGTTGCAATCCTTCTTTTATTTCGTTAACTTGTGCTTTCATTGTAATGTCTTTTTTAGATTTAATGATGAAAAGAAGAGGGCACAAACTAATTGAAAACTGGTATTAGTGCCCTCTTTACTTTTTACTTACTACCTAATAATAGGATTTCATCGGCTACCACTTCGGTAACATAGCGTTGGTTGCCATCGTCCGTGGTATAGGTTCGGGTCTTTAGTTTTCCAACAACTCCGATTTCTTTGCCCTTTTCGGCATACTTTTCGATAATTTCAGCAGTTTTGCCCCAAGCGACAACGGTGTGCCAATTGGTGTCCGTTTGCTTTTCGCCCTTGCCGTTTTTGTAGTATTCATTGGTTGCCAATGATAAACGGGCTACTTTCTTACCGCTTTCAAGGTTCGTAATAGTTGGTTCTTGCCCAACATTTCCAATTAACTGAACGTGATTTTTAATAGTACTCATAATAAAAGATTTAAAAGATTAATATTTCCCTTTTTGATTTAAACTGAATTAAATTTTAAGGGGTGTTTGTATTATAAACCCCTTAAAATGTGTGAGGCAAAGGTTCGGTTTTTAAGAATTATCGAGCAAAGACCAAAGTAGGCTTTGCCGTTAATTCTGTTAAGAAAATCGAGGCTTTGACTTTCCGATTACAAGCGGACTGGATTCACGGTTTTGGCTTGGGAATGTAGCGTTCCTTCCCATCGAAGCGGGAAGGGGAAGCGGAATGGAAAGCCAAAAACGGGGATTGGGTCCAAGATTTTTTAGAGAGAAGCTCTTTGCCCGAAATGTAGCTTTTCGCGAAATGTAGCGGTAAAGTGCTGAACGGTTTATAAAACGAATTATTCTTTTGAAGTAGGGTTTTAAAGCGGACTTGACTTTAAAGATGTAGATTGGAATAGAGTTTGACCACTTCCCGAATTTTCTCGGGAATGAGTGGGCAAGTGGAATGGAAATCGGAATCTTTGAAGTTGTGTCCAAGACCTTTTTTGAGTGAAGCTCTTTTTCCAAAATGTAGAGCAACGAAATGTAGGGAAATGTGCTAAACGGAATAATATGGCAGAAGTATAATTAAAAATCCAGTTTAGTTAGGTACTGGATAAACCTTTAACAATGTTTCTTTAAACCATTGCATATATTTCATCGAACAAAACCTTATCCAACCTTTCCTGTTGCGAAAAAGTTTTTTTCAAGGTATTGTGAAGCATCCAATTAAAGGCGTTATACCCATCCCATAATGTGGGCGTTGTATAATAATCGTGTCCTTCTTCGGCTATCATATCCAATAATTCCCTGGATTTCTTTGAAGGATTATCGTTTTTGTCGCTACATTCATATCGGAACAGTTTCGTTTTTTCCAATATTTCCTTTACGAATGCTTTGGTGTCGATAAGTACGATTTCTTCCATTTCCCTGAATTTTCTTGTGATTTCGTAGTATTCGTTATCCAAGAACTTCTCGAATAGAAAATTCAATTTCGGCATTATTAAATCTGTATTGTTTTTGCTGTGCTTTATTGAAAATGCTATTTCTGATTGAGCAACGTGCAAGCCATTGGTGCATACTTCTCTATAAAATCCAAAATGCCCGGAAGTCTTTTCGCTTCCGTCATAGGAATTTTTGAAACGCAACATCGGTAATATCTTATCCTGTTCATTCTTCAACGAAAACTGATTATGGTCCTCGATTATAAAGTCGGTAATGAAAGACCTGTCATTTCTGTTAATCGTGCGTTTATGATATTTCAGATTGGCATCCAGTAATAGCTGTTCGGCTTTTTTGAAAAACAATTCATTTGGAATATGGCCATAACTGTTCGAGACCACATTCACAATTTTGTCATTGGAAATAACGGCATTTTCAAGTCCTCTTCGAGACTCCATACCAGTAATAATTTTTAACGATTTCATTTCATTTGAAACGAAAATTTCATCTTGTTGTAAACGATTTAAATACATAATATTTGATTTTAGACCTGTCTGAAGACAGATATGATTAAAAAAAGAAAGCCTACTCTTGCGAGCAGGCTTTCACATTTGAAGACATTAGCTTCATTAAAGTTCAAATTTTAGAATCTGTTCTTCAATCTCTGATTTACGTTGTTCCAAAGTGGACTGTAAATGTGTAGTTACCAACTTGATTAAATTCGTATTGGTCGTCTTGAATTCCAGATTACGTGAGTCCCTTATATGGAAGGAACTCGAACCATCCTGATTGTAATTGAACTTGGTAAGCTCGTTCAATGTTTCCGTCAACCGTTCACGTTGATTGGCCAAACCTCTCAATTTTTCAAACTTTTGAATTCTGTCATCCAAATTAATCTCTGGTTTTTTGGCTACCACGAGCTTTTCCGGTGTAACAGCTTTTCCGATAGCTTCCTCGGTCAACTTCTTTTGAACTTCCTTTTTAACGGTTGCATTTACTTTTTTTGCTGTTCCGTTTGATTTTACTTTTGTTTCCATAATTAAATGATTTTAGATTAAACAATATTTGAGCAAAACCCAAACGGAAGACAAAATTTTAGAGTGGAAAGGAAACGGAATAAATAAGCGAGGGAAGAAGCGATGGCTTTATGCCGTCCCTTTTCCGAAAAATATTTTGCGACGTTTATATTTCGGTAATATTGTATGAATACTCTCTACCTCAAATTTTTCTATAGAAGTTCATCACTTAAAAGACCTATAATGAAATAGTTGATTACTCGATTTAATGTGTTTCCAGAATGATTAACTTAAAGATATTTAGTAGAAATGATAAGGCATAATGAACCAAATTTGAAGCAGTATTAAGAGTCATAAAATAAATGACTTTTTATGTTGGTTTGAAATAATACAAATTATATATTTGCACCATCAGAAAGTAAAGCATTTTACTTTAAGTTCATTTATAATATCGTCAACAAATCGGCTAACAGTAAAGTTTCGGAATCTGTAACTGATTGATATATATAATATTATGGGGAAAGGGTATAATCCTGCCACCCCGACCAAAAAAAGCTTCAGTTTTACTGAAGCTTTTTTTTTATTCTAATTTTATATAATTCTCTGAATATATTCTTGATCCATTCTCGTCCAATTCTACTTGACTAAATCTATTTTTTGAAAGTATTAGTTCGTATTCAAAGGTTTTTCGAAGTTTCATGATATTATCCATAGTTAATGATCCATATTCAACATGTTCCGTTAGAATATTATCATTAATGTTGTATCTACCAAAAGCAAACCATTCGGTTGAATCTGCAGGCCTTTTTTTACTCCACATAAATTTTCCATCGGTAAACAATTTAATTTGTTTTTGATTGGCATTGGAGATTGTGGAATCTTTGATTTTATCGTTGACATAGTTATAGAAACTTACTAATTGCCAGGCACCTTGAAGATTTTTACTTTTATTGTCTGTTTTAATTTCTGTAAAATCCTTTGTGCTGGTTTCGCGGTTTATGTCACTATTATTATTACAAGAAAATAATAATAGCAGAATTACTGAAAGTAGTATTGTGTTTTTCATAATTCGTTAATTAAGTTGTTGATTTACTACAATTTACGAAAAAATAATGAAAACTTTTTTGTTAGTACAGAATATATTTAAACCATATTAAAACCATTTGAAAAAGAAACCAGAAATTAATACTGCCACGACAAGCAATAGTAATATTATTGTTACAAAGCCACTTGTTAATTTAGTTGTTTTGTCTTTTTGTAAAATGTAATCTTTTCTATCTTCGTTTTTATCTTTTATTAAACTCATATTTTAGTTTTATTTGTTAATGTATACTGTTTTTGTATTTACAAATTCTAATATTCCTTCTTTTGATAATTCTCTACCGTAACCTGAGGCTTTTGTTCCGCCGAAAGGCAATCTAGGATCAGATTTTACCATTTCGTTTATAAATAAAGCACCATCAGGGATTTGACTGATATTATCATAAATGCCATCAATATCTTCTGTGAAAATCATTGTGCCCAAACCGAATCTAGAATTTTTAGCTAGCTGTAGAGCATCTTGTTTATCCTTAGCTTTAATGATTGCTGCTACAGGTCCAAAAGTTTCTTCATCAAAAACTGGCATTCCAGGCGTAACATTAGTAATTACAGTTGGTTGGTATTTTGCTTTTTCTCTGGTATTACCATAGTGCACAGTTGCGCCTTTTTTTAATGACTTGGTTACTTGTTTTTCTAATTCTTCAGCTAAATCTTCTCTTGCCATGACGCTCATATAGGTGTCTTTGTCTTCAGGGCTACCATATTTTAAAGCTTTTACCTTTCTAGTGAATTGCTCTAAAAATGTGTCATAAATTATTTCTGTAACAATAAACCGTTTCGCAGCAATACAACTTTGACCATTATTTTGCATTCTGGCGCTAACCATTGTGTCTAAATATTTATCTAAATTTGCGTCATCTAATACAACACAAGCATTATTACCGCCTAATTCTAATACAGTTTTTTTAAGGCTTTTTCCAGCAACAGCTGCTATACTTTTTCCTGCTTTTTCGCTACCAGTAAGTGTCACAGCTTTTACTATATCGTTTTGGATTACCGCTTCTAAATCCTTGTGGTTAATTAGTAAAGCTTGAAAACATCCTTCAGGATAACCTGCATCGATAAATAATTTTTGTATCGCAATTGCTGTACCTGTTGAATTTGATGCATGTTTTAAAAGCCCCACATTACCAGCTGTCAATGTTGGAACAGCAAATCTAAAAACTTGCCAAAAGGGGTAATTCCAAGGCATTATGGCTAATATTGTACCTAAAGGGTCGTAGCTTATAAAACTTTCTGAAGCTTCAGTTTTAATGATTTGATCAGATAAAAAGTTGTCTGCATTAGCAATGTAAAAATCACAAAGTACAGCACATTTTTCAATTTCGGCAATACCTTGTGCTATCGGTTTTCCCATTTCGGTTGCCATTAATGTGGCATAATCTTCTTTATTTTCTTCTAATAGATTAGCTAAATTTTTTAATAATTTGGTCCTGTTAGGAATTTCGGTTTGGCTCCAAGTTTCAAACGTTGTGTTTGAAACAGTTAATATATTAGAAATTTCTTCTGGCGTGTGATAATTATATTTATTAATTACGTCACCTGTATGCGGATTAGCTGTGATTATTTGCTTTTTCATTGGTTTTATTTTTTGTTAAAATTATAAATAATCCATAGTAATTTATGATTTAAATCTTATTTTAACATAGATTTATCAATTTATTTAAAGTTTTATTAAGAATAATTAAACGCTTATATTTTATCTTTGTTTCAGGCTGATACAAACCATCAGTATAATTATTAACCATAAAAAAAAATAAAATGAGCAAGAACACAAATACAGCGTTAGGACTATTATTAGGAGGAGCAATTGGAGCAACTTTAGGAATATTATTTGCACCAGATAAAGGTGCCAATACAAGAAAAAAACTTAAGGACGACGCAATTGCTACTAAAGATAAATTAGCAGATAGTGCTTTACACTTAAAGGATCAAGTAGCTAGTACTATAACGTCACAAAAACATAGTTTAGATTCTCAGTTAGAAACTGTAATTTCTGATGCTAGTTATAAAGCAGACGATGTAATTACTACGTTAGAAAGTAAATTAAAAGATTTAAAAGCGAAGAATAAAAAACTTCAAAAATAGATGACTGTTTTTGAATCCATACAAGATACTTCTAATCAAGCGATTGATAAAGGTGAAGAATATTTAAAAAAATCCCATGAGTATTATAAGCTAAAGGTTTTTCAGCAATTGACAATGTCAATTAGTTTAGTTTTAAAATCATTATTAATTGGTGGATTAATACTTATAGGATTTGTTTTTGTAGCTGTTGCTGGAGCAATTGCTATAGGTAACATGTTAGATAGTTTTTCACTTGGCTTTTTAATTGTCGGTCTTATTTTTATTTTATTTTCTGCAGTTATTTATTTAATAAGAAAACAGATAAATAGTAAGGTTATTCAATCACTATCAAAAACATTTTTTGAATAATGATGAAACAATATAAAACAGAACACGATTTAGAGAATGACCTAAAAAGACTTAGTCTTGAAAAGCAAATTGCGTGGGAAGAATTAAAATCTATTAAAGGAGACTTTAAAGAAGCTGTGCAACCTCCAAATTGGCTTCAAACAGGTTATAAAATGTTTACAAAATTTGGAATGATGATGTTATTCAAAAAAATAATAAAATAATCTAACCATTAAAAATCAACCAATGACCATATTTGAATCCATAAGAAAAGACCATGATACCCAAAGGGAATTACTAGATCAGTTAGTAAAAACTACAGGAGATAGTAAACAACGAGATAAAATATATAAGCAGTTAAAAAATGAATTAAATATTCATGCAGAAGCGGAAGAACGTCATTTTTATAAACCACTTATAAGTAATGACATGATGCAGGAAAAAGCTAGACATGGTATTGCCGAGCATCACGAAATTGACGAATTGTTAGAGCAATTGGATGATACGGAATATAGCTCTTCAGCTTGGCTTAAAATAGCTAAAGATCTTAAAGAAAAAGTAGAGCATCATCTAGAAGATGAAGAACATAAGTTTTTTCAGTTGGCAGGAAAAGTTTTTAATGACACCCAAAAAACAGCATTAGCCAAAGATTATAGATCGTATATGGATACTAATTTATAGATTTATAAGTGAAAGCTTTACATACAGATATTTACAATCAAATTCTTTTACAGCCAGAACAGGTTATAGAAGAATTTGATTTGGTTTATACCAATCCTTCTCATTTAAAGATAATTAGAGAACGCTTAGATGATGACTTTATTTTTAAACTTAGAAATAGAGTCATCAAGGAGGAAAATGAAATAAACAGATTTAAACAGTTGGTTATTCCTCCAGCGTGGAATAATGTAAAAATTTCTCAGTTAGAAAACGGTCACCTACAAGTGGTAGGTCGTGATGCTAAAAATAGAAAACAATATAGGTACCATCCTAAATGGAATAAAATTAGAAATCAAACCAAATTTTATAAAATGTATCTTTTTGGGCAACAGTTACCTAATATAAGAGCACAAGTAGAGGTTGATTTGGACCAAACTACATGGACGCAAACCAAAGTATTAGCATTGATTGTAAGATTAATGGAAGAAACACATATACGGATTGGTAACACACAATATGCTAAACGTAATGAAACCTATGGTCTTACTACATTAAGGTCAAAACATGTAAATACTTTTAAGGATAAAATTCAGTTTGAATTTGTTGGTAAAAAAGGTAAAGCGCACAAAGTTTCTATTAGAAATAAAAAGCTAATAAAATTAGTTAATAAATGTGAAGAAATTCCTGGTTGGGAGTTGTTTCAATATTACGATGCTAATGGGGAAAAACAAAAGGTTGATAGTGCTATGTTAAATAAGTATTTACAGGATTTAAGTGGGACGCTTTTTACTGCAAAAGATTTTAGGACATGGGCTGCAAGTATAATTTGTTTTGAAACCTTGAAGGAATTAGGATACACAGAAGATCCAAAATTAAATAAGGAACATATTTTACACGCCATGGATGTTACCTCTAGTCAATTAGGAAATACAAGAAATGTCTGTCGTAAATATTATATACATCCTGCAATTATTAAAAACTACGAAGAAGGTACCATTGTGAACTATTTTGAATCTCCTAAAAAAAAGAAACAAATTTTAAGTCACTTCACACCCATGGAAAGCGCTTTAATGCGACTTTTAAAATCATATCAGCCAGAATTTTAATTGGGATTTCTTAATAACGTCTTAAATAGCAGTGTGCTTATGTTAAGTGCAGTTAAAGTCTTTGTAAATGAGTGTTAAACAGTATTATATAAGGTTGCATAAATTGTAAATTTGAATAATATTTAAAACAATTAATTATGCGCTGGACTATTTTTTTTATAATTCTTGCATTTATATCAGCTATTTTTGGTTTTGGTGATCTAGCAGGAAACTTAGCATTTTTGGCTAAGCTGTGTTTTTTTGTATTTGTAGCTTTATTTATTGGTACAGTTTACAAGTTTATATCAGAACATTAAAAACTTATAAATTAACTATTAGTACCTAAAAGCTGTCTTACTTGAGATGGTGTTTCAATTTTATAAAATTTATCTTCAATTACTAATATAGAATTAGCAAGTACTTCTGGATTATTTTGTATTACTTTAATCCAATCCTCATCCGTTAATACCGCTTTATTATCATAATTTTTAGTAAAATCTGGATGCTCCTTATTTATTAATTCAGCTACAGCTATATTTAATTTAGCAGCAATTTCTATCCATTGAGTGTCAGAAACTTTAGTTTTTGAAATATCAATTGTTAACGTTTTTTTTACACTATCTTGAATGTACGTTAATGTTTGTTTATCTACATTAGAGTTAGAATTATAGTAAAATGTATTTTTATTAGTGTTGGTCGCTATCACACCCATTGGTTTTTAAAATTAAATTAGAGTTTCAAGTTAGAATATTTCAAATAAAGTTTTCTTAAAAAAAAGAAAAAAAATAGACTATAAGAACTCTTTATTCTTTAATAATAACTTTTAATAAGTCTAGTGTAAGTTTTCTTATAAAAATTCTACTTTTGTAGAAGATAAAAATGAATATAATATGTCAGAGAATATAGAAAAAGTAAAATGTTTGATAATAGGTTCTGGACCTGCAGGATATACAGCAGCAATATATGCAGCAAGAGCTAATATGAAACCTGTTTTATACCAAGGAACACAGCCTGGTGGACAATTAACAACTACAAACGAAGTTGAGAATTTTCCTGGTTATCCAGATGGTATTACTGGTCCAGCAATGATGATGGAGCTGCAAAAGCAAGCTGAACGTTTTGAAACAGATGTTAGAGATGGTTGGATTACTAAGGTAGATTTTTCTGGAGATGTACATAAAGTATGGGTTAATGGTGAAAAAGAAATCCACTGTGATACCGTAATTATATCAACTGGAGCAAGTGCTAAATATTTAGGTTTAGAGTCTGAACAAAAATATTTAAAACTAGGAGGTGGAGTTTCTGCTTGTGCTGTATGTGATGGTTTTTTCTACAGAAATCAAGAAGTGGTAATTGTGGGAGCAGGAGATAGTGCTTGTGAAGAAGCTCATTACTTATCAAAATTATGTACTAAGGTAACCATGTTAGTTAGACGTGATGAGTTTAGAGCGTCTAAAATTATGGCTGAACGTGTTAAAAATACTAAAAACATAGAAATCCTTTATAATACCGAAACGGAAGAAGTTATTGGTGACGGTCAGGTTGTAACAGGTGTTAAAGTTTTAAATAATCAAACAAAGCAATCACACTTAATTCCAGCAACTGGATTTTTTGTGGCAATTGGACACAAACCTAATACAGATATTTTTAAAGGCTTTTTAGATTTAGATGAAACAGGTTACATTATTAATGCTAAACCAGGAACATCTAAGACAAATATAGACGGTGTTTTTGTTAGTGGAGATGCTGCAGACCATGTGTACAGACAAGCTATTACAGCAGCAGGTACAGGATGTATGGCAGCTTTAGATGCAGAACGTTATTTAGCAGCTAAAGATTCTTCTTTTGAGGTTAGCACTTCTACTTATAACTAGTATTTAAATTTTAAAATAAAAAAAAACCGAAGCAATTGCTTCGGTTTTTTTTATTCATATATTTTCGGAATACAATAGTCTTATTTTTTCTTTAAAATAGCATTATCCTCAAAGGTTTCAATTGTGATTTTAGAGCTTCCAAAGATTTCTATTATTGAAGATCCTGAGGCTTTTACCACTAATTCTCCACTAACATCTACGTAAGCTTCAGCTCTATTTTCTGTAGTTACAGTTGCGTTTTTTGATGTTAAATTTTGGCCATTAAAATCCGTCGAGTTATCAGCATTTAATATTAAATTAGCTGTATCACCTTCAATTTTTGCATCCGCACTCTCTAACATATCAACGACTATTTTAGACGCGTTAATTAATGCTTCAACCTTACTGCTTCCGTTTAGCTCTAAAGTAGCAGCTTTTGCAGTAATATTTAATTCAGCTTTAGCTTTATCATTATTTATTAATTTAAATAAATTACTGTCTATTGTTAAGTAAGCTTCTGTACTACTAGAGGTTGTTAATGTTAGGTCATCAAATTTTAAGCTAGATTTAGAGCTGATTTCTGCATCCTCCTTAAGCTCGATAGTATTTAAAAGCGAATTATAAAATATGGTTATTTCAAGTTTTTTTTCTTGCAATCTTGCAGTTGTTTTTAAACTTAAGGTGTTATCCTGAGATATTATTTTAATGTAATTATGTAAGTTTTCGTCTGTAGTAATTTCAATTCTAGTAGAATCTGCTTGTACTAAATTAACTTCAAAGTCTTCTGTTAAAACTAAACGCTGAAAAGCATTGACAGGAGTGGATACTTTGGTAAGGACACGACTACCTTTAACCTTTTCTTTTTTTTGTGCAAACGTAAATGTAGTTGCAAGAAGTAATAATATTGTAAGTAATTGTTTTGACATTTATGTATTTTGATTTGTTAGTACAAATATAAGCAAAAACCATCCCAAACTTGATTAAAGCTTGAGATGGCTGGTTTTTTTGATTGATTTTTGATAAAATTATCCGTCCTGTTTAAAATAAAATAGACACGATGGAGGTTACTAGATACTCGATTAATGTGATCATAATGGTTAGTTTTTGATTTGATTAATGATTATGGTTTAATTTTGATCTTTATTATTGGTTATATTAATTCCGTCTTCTTCATTAATAGTGACTTTTACGTTTTTTGTACTTGCTTTTGCACCTTCGTCGTTAATAATAACATCCATAGTGTCTGTTTTTGCCACTATACCTTCTTGATTTACAACAATGGTTGAGGTGTTGTCGTTATCTGAAGCCATGTCATTATCGTCATCACAATCCAAACATTCTAATTTAGCACGTTTTACTAGTAAAAAGTGTTCTTCCATTCCGTTATTTAAAATATCGTTATAATAATGACTGTTGTTTCTGTGGTAATTATAAGTGCTTTCTTCAGCAAATAATACGCTTCCTTCTGGTAGATAAATCGTTAGTTCTACTTCTTGATCTCTTGAAATGTCATTGTTAGATACCGTAAAGTAGTTGTCTAATATTAAGTTGTTGTTATTTAAAGTGTAATTATAGCTTATGTTTTTTGCTCTGTCTTTAGCTTTACTGTAGCTGCTTCCTCTAGCAGATTTATCCACTCTAAGTTTAGCAACACTATCTTTAGTAGACTTAACAATTAGTCTGATCCCTTGAGAAAACACAACCTCGTTTCCGTTATCGTCGTCAGCACGTTGTAATCCATAATCACGTCTAAAACGTTCAGCAAAGGTGTCGTTATAGTTCATGCTAATCACTAAAGTATCATTAGTTTTAATGTTTGCTAATTGTTCTGTTTTAATGTCTGCAGCTTTTTCTTTATAGCTTAAGCCTTGTCTTCTACCAATAATGGCTAAGCCAATTATTGCCATAATCCATAATCCAATTAAACTATATTTAGCAACACTACCCATTGGTTTTAGGTTGTTTACTAATATTTTTAAGCCTAAGTAAATAAAGAAAATAATTGGGATAACAGATACTATAAATATTAAGACTGGAAATAACCAAAAAAGCCCATCACCATCATTGAATGTTCTAACATAATCTGTGGTAAAAAAGCCAAAATCGGCATTAAAAAAGGTCCCAAATATTAAACCAATTGCTAAAGCTATGATACCAGCAACGCATGATACTACAAGTGCAATACCAATAAATTTAGAAAATATTTTAAATAAAGATGAAATAACGTTTCCTAAACCTCCAAAAAAGGATTTACTACTAGATTTGATCTTATTTGTATCTATCTTTTTTACCGAATCTGATATGTTGTCTGACGCCTGTCCAAACCCTTCTTTAAACTTGTCCGCATGTTTTTGAAAATCTATATTTTTTACATTCTCTGATACGCTGTCAAATCCGTCTTTAATTTTTTTTTCGATATTAGAAATAGTGACTTCCTCTCCAGTCATGTTTAATTTATCAGCAGTCGTGGTTGCTTCTGGAATAAAAATCCATAATAATATGTACAAGAAAATACCAGTACCAGCTCCAAATACTAAAAGTATCCAAACTAATCTTACCCAAATAACATCAATATTAAAGTAGTGTGCTAATCCAGAACAGACACCACCAACATAGCTGTTTTCGGTATCTCTAAATAGTTTTTTAGCATTACTGTTTTTAGATCTTGATGAAGCATGACTTTTTGGAGTAGGTTCGTCCTCAAATATTTCGTCATCTACCAAATAATCTTCTGGTTGTCCCATGATGGTAATAACATCCTCAACTTCTTTATTACCAATAACTTGTCGGTCTGTTTTCATGCGTTCAGAAAATAACTCTGCAATTCTAATTTCTATATCAGCGATAATTTCAGAACGACCTTGAGAGTCTGTAAATGAACGTTTTATAGCCTCAAGATAACGCTGCAGTTTTAAGTATGCATCTTCATCGATATGAAAAAATATACCTGCTAAATTTATATTGACTGTCTTATTCATTTTTAGTTGATTTAATTGATGTTACTATATTTACTGCATTTTGTAATTCGTTCCAAGTCGTGGTTAATTCTTTTAAAAAAAGATGACCTGTTTCTGTCAATCCGTAATACTTACGTGGTGGTCCAGAGGTGGATTCTTCCCAACGATAGTTAAGTAATCCAGCATTTTTAAGTCGTGTTAGTAAAGGGTATATTGTGCCTTCAACAACTAATAATTTAGCGTCTTTAAGTGTTTCTAATATTTCGGCAACGTATGCATCTTCGTCCTTCAAGACTGACAAGATGCAGTATTCCAGAACACCTTTGCGCATTTGTGCTTTTGTGTTTTCTATCTTCATAATTCTGTAAGATGTTTCATAATTAAACTGTTCGTTTTTTGATGATTTGATTGATTGATGATGTGTGTTATTTGATAAATTTTATTGTAAATGGATATTTGTATGCTTGACCATCTCTTGCTTTTAGACTTGCATTAATTATAAAAATAATTTCTAATATAAAACCAAATACTGCCAGTAGTCCAATGCTACCACCAATATAAAATAGAGGTGACGGTTTGGTAAGATTAATATTAATGCCTTCAAAAGCCTGAAAATCTAATAAGTCTAAATGGTTAAATAAAGTGAAAGCAAAAAACGGTATACATAATGTGCCTATGATTACAGCATATAATAAAATGCTAAACTGAAAATTAATAGCTTGTTTACCATGAGCATCAATAAACTCTGATTTATCTTTATTAGCAACCCATAATACTATTGGTGCTATTAAATTTCCGAAAGGAAATATAAACCTAGAAAAAGTTGATAAATGAATAAATGTTGCTAGATTTTTTTGATGACTGGTAACCATAATTCAAAAGTATATAATAGTTTCTTATGCAAATATATATCTTTAAAAAGGTATTATGCAATACAAAGTACTAAAAATTAACATATTTTTAACATAGTGTAATGTCAATTATTTTCGATAATTTAGCTGAAAATCGAATATATAATGAAAATAACTCCTAGTAAACTTAACACATTTACAATGCTTAAATTACCATCAGCTTTTTTGTGTGGTGTTAGAACAAAAGTTTTAAATGATACACAATGCGTAACAACTGTAAAACATAGATGGTTTAATCAAAACCCTTTTAATTCTATGTTTTGGGCTGTTCAAGGTATGGCTGCGGAATTTGCAACTGGTGCCATGATGATGATGAAAATACAAGAAACAGGTAAAAAAGTATCCATGTTAGTCACCTCTAATAATGCCACGTTTACTAAAAAGGCGACAGGCAGAATTACCTTTGTGTGTAATGATGGTTTAAAAGTAGATCAAGCATTACAAAATGCTATAAAAACTGGAGAAGGTCAAACTATTTGGATGCAGGCTATTGGTACTAATGCTGATGGAGTAGTAGTATCAACATTTAATTTTGAATGGTCTATTAAAGTAAAAAGCTAAACTCCAATTGTAACAAATTGTACAATTAAGCAACATATAATAAATTAAAACTTTACAAATATGTATCCAAAAGACGAATTACCTCAAAACAGTTTAAATGCACATGACATAGATTATAAAATTTATGGCGAAGAAATGCAATATGTAGAAGTAGAACTTGATCCGCAAGAAGGCGTTATTGCAGAAGCAGGAAGCTTTATGATGATGGATGATGGTATTAAAATGGAAACCATATTTGGTGATGGCTCTCAAAACGATTCTGGTTTTTTAGGAAAAATATTTGGAGCAGGAAAACGATTGTTAACTGGAGAAAGTTTGTTTATGACAGCATTTTACAACAACTTGACAGGAAAGCGTAAAGTAAGTTTTGCATCACCTTATCCTGGAAAAATTGTAGCTATTGATTTGCTGGAATACAAAGGTAAGTTTATATGTCAAAAAGATGCTTTTTTATGTGCAGCTAAAGGTGTTAGTGTAGGTGTAGAATTTAGTAAAAAATTAGGTCGTGGTCTTTTTGGAGGCGAAGGTTTTATAATGCAAAAATTAGAAGGAGACGGATTAGCTTTTGTACATGCAGGAGGAACTTTAGCAAGAAAAGTATTGCAACGAGGAGAGACATTAAGGGTTGATACAGGATGTATAGTTGGCTTTACTCAGGACGTGAATTATGATATAGAGTTTATTGGAGGTATTAAAAATACCGTTTTTGGTGGTGAAGGTTTGTTTTTTGCAAAATTAGAAGGTCCAGGCGTCGTATATATACAATCGTTACCATTTAGTAGGTTAGCAGGACGTGTATTGCAAAGTGTACCAAGAGGAGGGAAAAGCAAAGGCGAAGGTAGTATTCTTGGTGGTTTAGGAGACTTATTGGATGGTGATAATCGCTTCTAAGTAAATAATTTTAACGTGTTTTTAACTGTTAAAATTTTGGATACATCAATTTTGAACCTGTTTTTTTGCTACCTTTAATCGAAACTTTTAAACCGTTTGCCTATAGCATACTATTACTTTTTATTTAACTAAACCTAATAATTAATTATGGCAAGAGCAATGTTTGAGTACACTAAAACTGTACTGCAAAAAGTTAGTTTTGATACCACGTTGTTTTGCAAAGAAGTCCAAAAAGCCTTAGAGCGACTTTTACCATATGAGGTAGAAGAGCTTAAAGTGTATATTGAGTCTTTAGTACAGCAAAACCCAAAATTAGACCAATGTTTAATATATCTAAACACTTAAAAATATAAAACTAAAAAGCGACCAACAGGTCGTTTTTTTTATATAAATAACTTAAGTAATGTTATAAATTTGAACTAAATGCTATAACTTTGCAAAAATTATTTTTTCTGAAAAAGCTGTTTACAATATTATTGTTTTTATCCTTTGCAATACGACCTATGTATTACGTTGGTTATGTGGCCTATTTTCAGTTAAATATAGATTACATTATAGATACCTATTGTGTTAATAAAGAAAAACCACAATTAGCTTGTAATGGTAAATGTCATTTAGCAAAACAATTGCAATCACCAATAAGTGATGATAATGATAGTAAAGCTATAACTACTTTGGCAGAGTCTTTTTTCCCTGTATTTTACTTGGAATACCAATATGCTCTAGACGCTTCTTCGCTAGTGTTTTTTAATCAAAAAAATACAACGATTTATAACCAAAGGTATTCTTACAACTTTGATTATTTTCATTTTAAACCTCCAATAGTATAATTTTTTATTTTTCGACTTAAGCCAAAACAGGCTTAATTACATTCTATTTAAATAAAAAATAACAATACAAATGAAATTATTAAAATACACATTTGCACTATTAGTGTGTGCAATATTTACAGCATGTTCATCAGACGATGATAATAATCAACCAGAAGATTTAACAGGACAAACAGGTGTTATTACACTTAAGTATGACAATGGAGTTGGTGATCAGGATTTTATATTTGGTACCACTTACAATAAATCTAATTCAGAATCTTTTAAATTAGAAACGTTAAAATACATGATTAGTAACGTAAGATTTACGGATTCTAATGGTAATATTTTTGAATATCCAACAGAGGATAACGTTTTTATTATCAACGAGCTTGATGGTAATAACGCAGGCGAAATCTTTGTGACATTAGAAGGTGTGGACGCAGCAGATTACGTATCTGTTACTTTTGGTGTAGGGATTGACCAAGACAGATTTGCTTTAGGTGCAGCAGGTCAAGGTACTTTTTTAGACTATGCAACAGACCAAGGTATGATGTGGAGTTGGGCTTCGGGATATAAATTTATAAGATTAGATGGTACCTATTCTACAAGTGCAGTGTCTGACCAACCATTAGCAGTGCATATGGGAAGCGTTGGGACAGCATTAGATAATTATAAGGAAGTAACGTTAAGTTTTCCAAATACAGTTTTGGTTAGAGCAGATAAAACACCAGAAGTACATATTAAGGCAGATATAGCTAAAGTTTTTGATGGTACAACAACAGCTAATTTTGCTGATGGTTATGATCAAGTACATACAGATGTTAATGAGACACCAATAATCGCAACAAACATAGCTACAATGTTTGAGGTACATCACGTACATAACGATTAAAACTTATCTAATAACACCATTAAAGGCTAAGTGCTTTTAATGGTGTTTTAAATCTCATTATTATGAAAAAGTTAAGCCTTATAATTTTGGGCTTGGTTACACTGTTTGCGTGTTCTAATAGTACAGATACAGCAAACTATGTTCCCATACCTTTACAGTTAGATTTGCCATCCAATTTTCCAGATATAACTTATAATTTGGATAATAATCCCATAACAGACGCTGGTTTTGAATTGGGTAAAAGACTATTTTACGAAGGTAAATTATCCTCTAATGGTGCAATAGCTTGTGCTTTTTGTCATGAGCAAGCTTTTGCTTTTACACACCATGGACATAATTTAAGTCATGGTGTAAATGGAGGAATTGGTTTAAGAAATGCACAACCTATCCAAAATTTAGCTTATCAAACATCCTTTATGTGGGATGGTGCAGCATCGCATTTGGATTTGCAACCCATACTTCCTATTACTAGCGAGTTAGAAATGGGTGAAACCTTATCCAATGTTATTGTAAAATTACAACAGGACAGTTATTATCAAGAGCAATTTGCTAAAGCATTTGATGGAGGAGAAGTCAATACGGAAAACATGTTAAAAGCATTGTCTCAATTTATGTTAATGATGATTTCTTCTAACTCTAAGTACGACAAGTATGTTAGGCAAGAAGATAATGTTACATTAACAACAACAGAGTTGGATGGTCTAAATACGTTTCAAAATAAGTGCTCAAGCTGTCATGCTTCAGACCTTTTTACCGATCAAACCTTTAGAAACAATGGTTTGCCAATTAATCCGCAATTAAACGATAAAGGACGTTTTAATATACTAGAAAACCCAGACGATTTGTATAAGTTTAAAGTGCCAAGCTTACGTAATGTAGAGGTGTCTTATCCTTATATGCACGATGGACGTTTTTCTACCTTAGAAGTCGTCTTAGATTTTTACAATTCTGGTATTGTGGATAATGGTAATGTGGATGCGTCATTACAAAAAACAGATGGGACTTACGGTATCTCACTTTCAGCATACGAAAAAGAGAGTTTAATAGCTTTCTTAAAAACATTAACCGATAATCAATTTTTAGAAGATGAGCGTTTTGCAGAATATTAAATATTTAATAATAGGAGTCGTTTTATTTAGTGTCGCTAAAGCGGAAGCACATAATCCCGTAAACCCTTGTAATAAACATGAACCATTTCAGGTATTGTGTGATTTATGTGGCTGCTCTACAAGTAGCGGAAGTTTTGGTTTTGGAACTTTAAGCAATGCTAACTTTGTTGGTTTAAGATATATTTATCAAAATTTTGAGTCTAAAAACGGGATTTTTGAAAACTCTCCAATAAGCAAGGAAACCTTTAATACCATACAATTATGGGCTCAAATACCAATTAATGATTCTTTTTATGTCACTACAAGTCTACCATATCAAGATTTGACAAGAGACTTTAATAACGTAAAAGAAAATTTAAACGGATTAGGAGATGCAAGTGTTATAGGATGGTACAAACACGTGTTTTATAAAAAGAAAGATGAAAACGTCGTAGACTTTAATCCTAATAAAGAACCATCAGGTCATAGTCTGCAGTTTGGTTTAGGTGTTAAATTACCCACTGGCCAGTTTGAACAAAGATTAGCAGATAATATTAATCCTGGATTTCAAGTTGGTACAGGTAGTGTTGATGGTGTTTTTTCTTTAGGTTATAATTATGGAAGTGATAAATTTGGTGTCAATACGCTACTTAGCTATTATTTAAAAGGCGAAAATAAAAATGACTACCAATTTGGAGATCAATTTAGTTATGCGGTAAACTTTTTTACTGCAATTCCGCGACAAAAAATGAATATCATGCCATTTGTTGGACTTTCAGGAGATGTATATGATTCTATTACACAATACGACGAAACGTTAAGAGATACAGATGGAGATATTTTAAACTTTAGCTTTGGATCCGAGTTGGCTATCGAAAAATTTATCTTTGGAGCTAGCTACACATTACCAGTTAGTCAAAACTTATTTGGTGATAATGTACAGTCCAAACAGCGATTGTCCGTTTATGTCAATTTTGCTCTTTAAAAAAAAGCGACCATTTGGTCGCTTTTTTTTATTTTTTAGATACAGGACTAATTATTTGCACGTTTTGAAAAGCAATAGCACCTCTAACAATACCAGAAATCACGTCTTGCATTGCTTCAATAATTTGCATTTTAAGCTCGCTTTTATGATATATTAAGCTAACTTCTCTTGCAGGTGAAGGTTCTGTAAAATAATGTAGATTCTCTTTATCTCTATCATTTAAGTCTAAGGTATGTAAATAAGGCATTAATGTCATGCCTAGACCTTCGTTAGATAATTTAACCAAAGTTTCTATACTACCACTTTCTATTTGAAACTTATCGTCACTATGGTTTTTAAAAGCTTTACATAAATTAATAACACCATCCCTAAAGCAATGACCATCTTCTAGTAAAAGCATGTCATCTATTTCTAAGTCAGAGGTTTCTAACTTTTTCTTGTTTTTTAACCTGTGATTTTGTGGTACGTAAGCAACAAATGGTTCAAAATATAGGACGCGTTCTTTAATATTTTCGTTTTCTAAAGGTGTTGCAGCAATTGCAGCATCTAAATGACCATCGTTAATTCTAGATATTATTTCTTCGGTAGTTAACTCTTCAATTTTAAGTTTAACCTTAGGATATTTTTTAACAAAATTGGTTAAAAACATAGGTAATAATGTTGGCATAACGGTTGGGATAATACCAATCTTAAATTCGCCACCTATATAACCTTTCTCTTGATCTACAATATCTTGGATTCTGTAGGATTCATTAACTATATTTCTAGCTTGGGTTACTATTTTTTTACCTACTTCTGTTAACTCTATTGGTTTTTTACTTCTATCAAAAATTAAAACATCTAATTGATCTTCTAATTTTTGTATTTGCATACTTAAGGTTGGCTGTGTTACAAAGCACTTTTGAGCTGCTTTTGTGAAATTTTGATTTTCTGCAACAGCAAGTACATAGGATAATTGAGTTATTGTCATCGATATAGTTTAAGACTATAAAAATATAAAATCTATCAATAAAACTTATATATTAATTGGTTTATTTAGTTGTAAATTTGGTTAAACAAATAAAAAACAATACTATGACTTACAATAGCTTAGGACTAGACACAAAAAAAACTAAAGAATTAGCAGATCAATTAAATCAATTACTGGCTAATTTTCAGATATATTATCAAAACTTAAGAGGAATCCACTGGAATATTAAAGGTAAAAACTTTTTTGGGTTACATGTTAAGTTTGAAGAGTTATACACAGATGCAAACATGAAAGTAGATTTAATTGCAGAGCGTGTTTTAACTTTAGGAGAAACACCATTGCATACTTTTGAAGACTACGTTAAAATAGCTAAAGTACCAGTAGGACATAATGTATCTAAAGATGAAAACGCTGTAGCTTTAATTGTAACATCTTTAACAGAATTATTAAAATTAGAACGTGACATTTTGGATGCTTCTGGAGATGCAAATGATGAAGGTACTAACGCTATGATTAGCGATTTTATCTCTGAGCAAGAAAAAACCATTTGGATGATGAATGCTTGGTTAGGTAAAAGCTTATAATGACATTAATTTTTGATTAAAAAAGAGCTACATAAGTAGCTCTTTTTTTTTGAAACATAGTTTTTGTAGGTTTGCTAAATATACTTATATAAAGTAAGTATTTTGTGTGTTAATAGTTAAGATAATGAAGACTCCAAAAACACCTTGGCCAACCAAAGCAGCTATGGAACAGGTTTATAAATTAAACCTTTGGGGAAGTAATGCGTCAGAATTTTATTCAGGTGAAGGTTCGCATAATCCGGATTTGGTTAATCCTTATATAGAGGTTATTGTATCTTTTTTAAAAACATTCAAAACACCAATAAGTGTTTGCGATTTAGGCTGTGGCGATTTTAATATTGGAAGTAATTTGTACAATTATGCTAGTAAATATTTTGCTGTAGATATTGTACCAAGCTTGATTGATTATAACAAAAGCAATTTTATAGCAAATAACTTGTCCTTTAGTTGTTTGGATATTGCTTTAGACGAATTACCGTCTGCAGATTGTGCCTTAATTAGGCAAGTTTTACAACATTTATCTAACAAAGAAGTTAAAAACATATTGCAAAAGCTAAAGGCTTACAAATATGTTATCATTACAGAGCATATTCCATCATTTGATTTTATACCTAATCAAGATATAATTTCGGGACAAGGTATTAGACTTAAAAAGCAGAGTGGTTTGGATGTTTTAAAAGCACCTTTTAATTTTAAGATTACATCTCAAGAAGCGCTTTTAACTATAAATTTAAAAGAAGGGAAAGGTAAAATTGTAACAACTAAGTATACACTACAATAAATTATTACTTAAAATAGGGTCAGATTTACATAGCAATGTTTTCTAATAATATGTCTGCAACTTGTGGAAGTCTATTAATTAAATCTTCTACAACCTTAGGATCGCTTAAATCTGTTCTTATACCTGGAATTAAACTTAATGAAGGATCATCAAAATCTGCACAACCCATACTCCAAATACCAAAAAGTCTAGTCTTTACTGTTTGATCATCAATTATTTTGATTTTACTATGTCTTATATCTCGACGTAAACGGTTTAACAGGTCGTCAATAATATTATGGTCTCCTTCTATAACCTGAACAAATAAACCATCCTTATGCATTAGGACACCTGTAATATTATCTATTGTGTTAAATGCACGTGCGTCATGTAATAAATCTAATAAATCACGTTTATTAAAATGTTGTGTGGCTTGACTAGAGTAAATTATTCGACGATAGGTCATATATTGATTATTAAGTAGGTAATTAAGAGCGTTGGTTATCACTAAGTTAATCAAAAAAAAAGATAATGTTGAAAAAAAATGCAAAATTAAAAAAGCCACGATATAGTGGCTTTATTTTAATTTGTTTTTTGGATAGTCCTAGAAGCGTACATCAAAGTTTAAATTTTTATTAGTTACTTCAAATTTAGCTTCAGAAAAATTAGGAGGACCATAAGATAGCGGATTGTTAGACATACCATAGTTTTCCTGAGGCATACCGTTTTCAAAATCCATACGATTATTTTCATTTTCATCATGTAATACCATTATTGCGTATGCACCAGGTTTTACATTTTTAAAAGTTACCGTTACAGTATTATCTTTTATCGAGCTATTTATATTTTGTATGCCTTGACTTTTCATCCAAGTATCATTGGTATGCAAAGCAAACATTATTTGTCCTGAATTGTTTTTTACTTTATTAACTACAACAGTGATAGTTTGACCAGTATCTGTAGTTTCATCAGCATCTACTTGTGCAAAGGAAAATGAAATGCTAAGAATAAAAACTACTAAGCTATTTACAAAAGTTAAGTACTGTTTTTTAGATGTTTTAAAAGTCTTCATAAGGTGTTGTTTTAATTGGTTAACACTTCAAATTTGCAATAAAGACAACTATTAGACTAAAAAACTGTACTCAACTGTTATTTTTTATAGTTCAATTGTAGAATTAAATCATTGGTATGATTTCTACACGTCTGTTTTTATGTCTGCCTTCTTCCGTATTAGAAGAATCAACAGGAAATTCTTCACCAAAACCTCGCGTTATTAGTTTGGTTTTATCAATACCTTTTGCAACTAAATAATCTCTAACAGCATTGGCTCTAGCTAAAGACAGTTTTAAATTAGTTTCTGCAGAGGACGTATTATCTGTGTGTCCTGATATTTCGTAAGTTTTAATGTTTGATTTTGTGATGTAAGAGGCAACATTATCTAATATTTTTTTGCTTTCAGCTGTGATTTCAGATTTACTTAATTCAAAATAAATTAAAACAGCTTTTGGTTTAGATGCTATATTTATTTGATTAATATCAGCTTCAGGAGGACAACCATTATTGTTGTTTAGTCCTTTAACAGAGGGACATTTGTCAAATTTGTCTGGTACACCATCATTATCGGTATCAGGTAAAGGACAACCGTTATTAGTTTTGTCTCCAGCAAAATTTGGACATTTGTCATATGGGTCTGCAACACCATCGTTATCAGCGTCTGGACAACCATTTAAAGTTCCAGCGATATCTGGACAATTATCTTCTTGATCCATTATACCATCTTTATCTGTATCTGGGCAACCATTAAACATTGCTAAACCAAATACATTAGGACAATTATCTTCTTTATTAATTATACCGTCGTTGTCGTTATCTGTTCCACCAAATTTAAAAATTATACCAACAGAATGTTGGAAGTGGCTTATACCATAATCATCCAGTGCATGTTTATATATGGATTGACCTGTCAATCCAAAATTATAAGTCAACCAAACATTTAATCCAACACCAGCATTTGCTGTAAGTGATTTACCTAGTGTATCAACCCAAGTTAATCCACCTCCTATAGCAACATAAGGGTTTACATTAAAATTATTTATAACGTTATATTTAGCTAGACCATCTAAAGCTATTAATGAAAACTTTTTGTCAACATCAATATAGTTTTGTTTGATTCCTGTCAATGTTACAGAACCTTCCAAAGATAAATTACCTGTTAGGTGTCTAGAAATTGCGCCTTTAAAACCAGCAGCTTCCCAATTCCAAGTTTTAAAACGTCCTAAATTATTGGGTGCTTTTAATACAGGATTATTAATTGCATTAGTGCTTAAACTGGCTGTCCATGGAGAATACACATCTTGCGCTTGTAAATTTTGAGATACAGATAGTAGCAGAACAACAGTTAGTAGTAAAACTAATCGTTTCATTTTTTTTAGAATATTGGTTAATAGCATGACCAATATAGTTTAAATAATAATAATATTAAAACTAATAAGATTAACGGTTAGCTTAGACAGATTAACTAGTATAAGTCGTTTGTTAAATCCAATTTTGATAATTATTATAGTTTAAGGTCTTAGGTTTATTTTATAAAAACTAATTTTGCTTTTTAAATTTACTATGTTTTACATTATAGATATTTTAGGAACAATTGCTTTTGCAATTTCAGGTGTGTTGGTAGCGCTAAATAAACGTATGGATGCTTTTGGTATTTTAATTATCGCATTTGTCACAGCTGTTGGAGGAGGTACTTTAAGAGATGTTTTAATTGGCGAAACACCTGTTAGCTGGATGAAGGATATGACTTTTATTTACGTTGTTATAGCATCTACTATTTTTGCTGTTGTTTTTAGATCTAAAATTGATTATTTACGTAAATCCTTGTTTTTATTTGATACTATTGGTATTGGATTGTATACAGTTGTTGGCGTTGAAAAAGGAATTTCGGCTGGATTACATCCTATTATTTGCATTTTTTTAGGTACAATGAGTGCTTGTTTTGGAGGTGTAATTAGAGATATTTTATGTAATGAAATTCCTGTGATTTTTAGAAAAGAAGTGTATGCAACAGCTTGTATTTTGGGTGGAGCGACCTATTTTGTTGTCATTAAATTACCCATAGCATCAGATTTTGTTTTTGTAATTGCTGGAGCAGTAGTAATAACCGTAAGACTCATTGCTGTAAAGTTTAAAATTAGTTTACCTAATTTATATAAAGACTAATTAGCAACTACTTTTAATCCTACTATAGATATTATTAAAGTGGATATAAAAAATAGTCTCCAAAAAGTTGCAGGCTCATCAAAAACTACAATCCCTAAAATAACTGTCCCAATAGCTCCAATACCTGTCCATACAGCATAGGCTGTTCCTATAGGCAGTTGTTTGGTAGCTTTTAAAAGTAATAACATACTTATAGCTAGACATATTATAAAACCAATATACCAATAGGTGGCAATTGTACCACTAGACTCTTTTGCTTTACCAAGACAGGCAGCAAAAGCTACTTCAAATAATCCAGCAATGATTAAAATAATCCAATTCATATATTTAGCAGAGTTATTTAATTTTAACCAAAAATAAAGTATTTAAATAGATTTAATATAACAAAGGATGATTGAATGAGGGAAACAACAATAGAGTTATAAAGTATCAATTCTGTCTTAAAATTTTATCCATTTTACGACCTCTAGCCAATTCATCGACCAATTTATCTAAGTACCTTACTTGCTGTGTTAAAGGAAACGTTATGTCCTCAATACGATAACCACAAATTACACCTGTAATAAGGTTAGCATTTGGGTTAAGTGTCGCCTCTTCAAAAAAGGTTTTAAATGATACTTTTTTGTCAATTAAGGTTTCAATTGTTTTAAAATTGTAGCCTGTCAACCACTGGATGACTTGATGTAATTCCTCAATTTTACGTCCTTTTTTTTCTACTTTAGTTACATAATGTGGATATACGGAAGCAAAAGTCATTTTAGCAATTCTTTCATCTTGTTTAGCAGTAACTATCATATTGTTAAAATGTTTGAAAGCTTCAATAGCTATCTTTAAAAAAATAATAACCCTATAAATAAGTTTTAGAAATTATAAATAGGGCTATTTTATTAAACTATAATAAATTATTAATTTGTTGTAACCGGAAAACCTCTATCACGCATTAAAGCTTCAATTTTAGCACCTCGACCTCTAAATAAATTATAAGCTTCGGCTGGATCCATACTATTTCTTGGTGCAAATAAGTACTTAACTAATTTATCTGCTAAAGCTTTATCATAAAAGCCATCAGGCGCATCTTTAAATGCTTCTGAAGCATCGCTAGTTAGGACATCTGCCCACATATAACCATAATAAGCTGTAGCATACCCTTCGCCAGAAAACACGTGACCAAAATGTGGTGTTCTGTGACGCATTGGTAACTCTTTTGGCATGTTAAGTGACGCTAAAGTTTCTGTTTCAAACTTAGCAATATCAATATCTGTTGGGTCTGCTAAATGTAATTTCATATCCATTAAGGCAGATGCTAGATATTCTGTAGTAGCAAAACCTTGATTAAATGTTGCTGCTTTTTTGATTTTAGCAACAAGTTTCTCAGGAATTGGTTCTCCTGTTTTATAATGCACTAAAAACTGATTAATAACTTCATCTGTAGATAACCAACGTTCTAATAATTGACTCTGAAACTCAGTATAATCTCTAACACCTCCATTTAATGTTGGGTATTTTACATTAGATGAAAAGAAGTGTAATGCGTGTCCAAATTCATGAAAGAAAGTTTCGGCATCATCCCAAGATATTAAAACTGCTTCGCCTGGAGCAGCTTTTACAAAGTTAGAGTTGTTAGATGCTAATACTGTTTTTGGACCATCAAAAGTGGTATGACTTCTATAGGTTGTAGCCCACGCACCAGATCGTTTTCCTGGTCTAGCAAATGGATCTAAATACCATAGTCCAATGTGTTTTCCAGAATCTAAATCAGTAACTTCCCAAACTTTAACGTCTTCATGAAAAACAGGTACTTTTCCTTCTTGCACTGGAGTGAATTTATAATTAAATAAACGTCCAGCTGTATAAAATAAGGCTTGTGTTAATTTGTCTAATTGTAAGTATTGTTTGACCTGGTCACTATCTAAATCGTATTTTTTTTGACGTACTTTTTCAGCGTAAAAACGATAATCCCAAGGTGCAATTTCTATATTTTTACCAGCAGCATCAGCTACAGCTTGCATATCTGCAACTTCTTCTTTTACTCTTGCAATAGCTGCAGGCCACACAGCTTCCATTAATGCCATAGCGTTTTCTGGTGTTTTTGCCATACGATCTTGCAAACGCCATTCGGCATAATTAGAGTAGCCTAATAATTTTATACGCTCTCTTCTAAGTTTTAAAATTTCTGCGATAAGCGCTTTATTATCATAAGCATCTCCATTATCTCCTCTAGAGTAGTAGTTGGTCCAAACTTGCTCGCGCAATTGACGTTTAGTACTATAAGTCAAAAATGGATCCATTGAAGATCTTGTATTTGTGATAGCATACATGCCATCCTTACCATTATCTGTTGCTATTTTTGCTGCAGATTTTATAAAACCATCACTTAATCCGTCAAGTTGGTCTTTAGTTAAATATGTGATATAGTTTTCTTCGTCATGTAAAACGTTATCTCCAAATTTGTTATATAGTGTGGATAATTCTTTATTTATTTCAGCATAACGTTTTTTCTTAGCGTCGTCTAATTCGGCTCCATTCATCTCAAAACGCTTGTAAACCAGTTCTGTAACACGTTGCTGGTCTGCAGGAAGCGGGTTGGTTTGTGAGGCATCATAAACAGCTTTTACACGTTTAAATAAAGCTTCGTTTTGATTAATTTTAGAAGTATAATCAGATAATTTAGGAGCTAAAGCACTTTGCACATCTCTAAATTCTGGACTACTTATATTGCTACTAAAAATACCATAATACGTAAATACATTATCTAGGCTATGACCTGCACGTTCCATAGCTTCAATAGTATTTTTAAAAGATGGTGCTTCCTTATTATTTGCAATAGTCTCAATATCAATTAGACCTTCTTCAATGCCTTCTAAAACAGCAGGTTGGATTTGGTCAACTTTCATTTTGTCAAAAGCAGGAACACCACCATAAGGTCCTGTAAAGTCTTTAAGTAATAGGTTATCACTCATAGGTTTATAATTGTTGTTGGTTGTAGCATCTTTTTTACAACTAGTACTTAGTAAAATGATAGTACAAGTTAGGATGCAGTAAATTGCATTTGTTTTCATAGTTTAGTTAATTATAGCTTAAAAATACTTAAAAGTAAGTCACTATTCTAGAATTTTGACTGTTTTAATATAGATATTGGTAAGTGGCCAATCAGACTCGTCAACAGTTACTGCATTAATCTTATCAACAACATCAAAACCATTGATGACTTCTCCAAAAATAGTAAAGTCACCATCTAAATGAAACGCATCTTGTTGAGTAATAAAAAACTCGTAAGGAGAGGCTAATTTATGTGGATTTTCAATATCACTACTAGGCATAGAGATTACACCTCTTTTATGTGTAAATCCACGTTTGGTATCTGTTGGTAATAGATAATGACCAATTTTACCACGTTTGGCAGCAACTTTTACATTGTCTGTATTACCACCTTGAATGATAAAGTTTTTAACCACACGATGAAATTGCGTATTGTCAAACGCACCTTGTTTAGTCAGAAAAATAAAATTGGCACGATGAAACTTTGTAATGTCATGCAATAAAATATCAATATTACCCATGCTTGTTACCAACCGCACTTTGTTTTCTTTGTTTTTAGTCTCGTATTCTAAAAAAAAGTCCATTGCGTTATCCTCTGTCAAGTAAGGATATTTACGCGTTGGAGTGGTGTCTTTCTTTATAGTATCAATAGTTGTATTAGATAAGTTTGTTGTCGATTTAGATTTGGATTGTTTATCTTCACAATTAAGAAAGATTAAACAAAAACCAACCAATAATAATACGCGCATTTTTAAAATGAATTTTAATGAATTTGTCATAGCGTTACCAAAAATAAAAAATATACCATTGCCAGCCGAAGCATCACAGCTTAAAATGGTGCCACCATACAGGCAAGATTTAGTCAAGCAACAAGGTGATAATATCAAAAATGCCAGACAAAGTGCAGTTTTAGCCTTGTTTTATCCGGATTTGGAAGCGCAAACTAAACTTATTTTAATTTTAAGAAAAACGTATAAAGGAGTTCACTCAGGACAAGTTGGTTTTCCGGGTGGAAAAGTTGAGTTAGAGGATAAGGATTTGATGCATACAGCATTACGCGAAACGCATGAAGAAGTTGGCGTACATCCAGAATTAGTTACGGTCTATAAAAAACTAACACAAGTTTACATTCCGCCAAGTAATTTTTATGTTCAACCGTTTATTGGATTGGCTTCTCAAACACCAATATTTACTAAACAAGATACAGAAGTAGAGGATTTGTTAGAGGTTTATCTAACGGATTTGTTAAGCGATGGTAATTTAACTTCCAAAAAAGTTAAGACTAGTTATGGTGCTGAGGTTGAGGTGCCTGCCTTTAATTTGAGTAATCATTTGGTTTGGGGAGCAACAGCTATGATGCTTAGCGAAGTCAAAGACTTGTTAAAAGCAACCCTTTAACGTAAAGGTTTTTCTATATTTGTATTTACTAAATGTAAAATAAAACTATGGGTTTATTTAAAAAAAATCCTTTCGGACATATACTTTTTGTTAAAAAATGGTTGATTAGAATCCTTGGTGTCTTAACACATAGACGTTATAGAGGGTTTAATGAGTTACAAATTGAAGGGTCTGATATTATAAGAAACTTACCAGATACAAACGTATTATTTATATCTAATCACCAAACGTACTTTGCAGATGTAATTGCAATGTTTCATGTCTTTAATGCAGCATTAAGTGATAGACAGGACACGATTAAAAATGTAGGTTATTTATGGAATCCAAAATTAAATTTTTATTACGTTGCAGCTAAAGAGACAATGAAGGCTGGATTATTACCTAAAATATTTGCATACACAGGATCTATTAGTATAGAGCGTACTTGGCGTAGCGAAGGTAAAGACGTTAATAGACAAGTTAAAATGTCTGACATTTCGGCTATTAAAAAAGCATTGGATGATGGATGGGTAGTTACATTCCCACAAGGGACAACCACACCCTTTAAACCAATTCGTAAAGGAACAGCGCACATTATAAAACGTCATAAGCCAATAGTCGTACCTATAGTAATTGATGGATTTAGACGTAGTTTTGACAAAAAAGGATTACGTATTAAAAAGAAAAATGTTTATCAATCTTTTGAGATTAAAGAACCCTTAAAAATTGATTACGAAAACGACTCTATTGCTGATATTGTAGAGCAAATTGAATATGCTATTGAGCAACATCCATCGTTTTTAAAAGTGATACCTCAAGCAGAATTATTAGCTCAAGAAGAACTTAATAAACAACGTGAATTTTTAGGGTAATAGTAGTTAGGTTAAATACAGCTTTCAGACGTTTTTACATCCATAACCTGACCTTCAGCTTTTGCTTTTTTGTCCTTTTCGGATCCTAAAGCCATACCAATTACCATACCTATTAGTAGCCCAAAAGTTAAGCTTAATGGTCCTAAAGCCATACCAAACACTAATCCAAGACACATACCTATTGGCATGTATGTGTTGGCGTAATGACCAATAGTAATTAAATTAAACTTCTGTTTTAAATAAGCTAATAACTGTTGTAATTTTTTAGACAAAACCTTAGTGTTTGTGTCAGATTGTAAGTTAATTAGCTCCAGCTCATTATGTATCGATTTTAATTCTGCATCGTTAAAATCACGCAGATTTAAATCGTTAAATACTCTAATAAAGTTGTCGTATATACGACGTTCCTTTTTTATAGATAATTCAGTTTTTAAGCCTTTAAAAAAAGTAATGTAGTTATCAAAAGTCTGCATTATACTTCTATTTTTTTAAGCTCGTTGTAGTTTCTATTTAATCGTTTTAATAAAATACCATAGATTAATTTATAAAACAACCAGATTATAGTAACAAAAATAACTGTCACTAAAGTAAACACACCAACCATGACCATAAATTGCGTATTATTAAAATGCTCAATTTTTTCAACTAATTTGGGATCATGTTTACTAGAGTAATAAAAACCAAATATCATAGATACAGATGCCATGATTAGATTGTACAGCACATAATACTTAATTACCTTTCTAGTTTTAATAATGCTTTTCATTAAACGTCTAGCATTATCAGTCACAGATATAGATTTGTATGACTTATATAATAAATACACAAATAGTATAATAATAGCGTAGGATAGGACACTTAAAATTATAAACAAATTACTGCTATATAATTCTTCATGTTTAGCACGATACGTATCAGACATTACAAACGGTAACGCATTTATAACAATCCAAAAAACTAGTTCGGCAACACTTATATAAAATAGCGTCTTAACAATACTAGACGACTTTTTTAACAACATAGGGTAGATTTGCGAGGCAGATTTTTTTTCAAATTTAGCATCACTTTTAACCCAATCCTTCTTCAATAATTCTAATTCATCCATAGGTTACGGATTTAAAATGGTTTTTAATTTAGTTTTCACTCGGTTCATTTTCACTCTAGCATTAACTTCAGTAATACCCATTGTTTCACTTATTTCTTTATAATTTTTGTCCTCTAGATATAAAAAAACTAATGCTTTTTCAATATCATTTAGTTGGTGGACAGCATTATATAATAATTTTAATTGGTCCTCTTCTGTACTGTCATACTCTTCAGCACTAATTTTAAATTGTACAGTATCAAATTGTTGAGTATTAATAGTCCGTTTAGACTTGCGATATAGCGTAATTGCAGTATTTAATCCCACACGATACATCCAAGTACTAAACTTACTATCACCTCTAAATTTCGGGAAAGCCTTCCATAATTGGATGGTTATTTCCTGAAACAAATCATTGTGCGCATCATAATTATTGGTATAAAGTCTACAAACTTTATGCACAATGTTTTGATGCTGCTCAAGCAATTCGACAAAATTTTGTTCTAGTGGTTTACTCAATGGTTATTTGGTTGGTTTAACTATTAGTAGTTAAAAATATAAAGATGTTACACAAATTTAAAATTATTTTTTTGGGCGTTACCACAAGGGTCGCGTTTTCCGTTTAAATCTTTTTTTTGCCATATATGGCAGCAAAAAAAAGGATACCACTACAACCGCTAACGCAACTCATCCTTAAAAATCAACACTTCGGGATTATTTTATTTTAAATCAAGAGTCATCCAGACATCTTTGTACCATCAAACAATCAAAACTCGAACTAAATATTATGAAACCTTTTATTACCATTGTAATCCTATTAATCAGTTTAATCACGCAAGCACAAACCACAATTTTTGGTACAGTAACAGATGTAAACAAACAACCCATACTTGGAGCTAATGTCTACCTAAAAGGCACTTATGATGGAGCCAGCACATTGGCAGATGGTAGTTTTAGTTTTAGAACAAGTAACACAGGACAGCAAAGTTTAGTCATCTCTTTTGTGTCTTTTGAGACGTTTATTATAACCAAAGAGGTTGCAGCATTACAAGATTTAAAAATTGTATTAAAAGACGATGTTAATACTTTGGACGCTGTAGTACTGTCAGCAGGTACCTTTGCGGCAGGAGATAATAGTAAAATATCAGTATTAAAACCATTAGATGTAGTTACTACTGCAAGTGCATTAGGCGATTTTGTTGGCGCATTACAAACACTTCCAGGCACAACAACAGTATCAGAAGATGGACGCTTATTTGTGCGTGGTGGAGACGCGGAAGAGACACAAATATTTATCGATGGTATTCGTGTGTTTACACCATACGCTCCAACCACAAATAATATTCCAACACGTGGTCGCTATTCTCCGTTTTTGTTTGACGGAATTACATTTTCTACAGGAGGTTATAGTGCAGAATATGGACAAGCTTTATCAAGTGTATTAGAGCTTAATACTATTAATCAACCAGATCAAGAAAAAACAGATATTGGTATCATGAGTGTTGGAGCTAGTTTAGGAAATACCCAAATTTGGGGTAAAAATAGCCTAAGCGTTAATGCGTCTTACATTAATTTATCACCTTATTTACAAGTGTTTGATGATCGTAACGATTGGAAAAAACCTTTCGAAACCTTTTCTGGAGAAGCGGTTTTTAGACATAAAACAGACAATGGATTACTTAAACTTTATGGTGCATTTGATACTTCAGATTTTAGTCTAAATCAAGAAGATATAAATCTTGAGGATGGTTTACCATTAACTTTAAATAACAAGAATTTTTATTTTAATGGTTCATATAACCAAGTTTTAAATAGCAATTGGACATTAGCTAGTGGGTTTAGTTATACGTACGCAAAAGGAAAAATTAATATTTTAGATAGTAAAATTCAGTCAACTGAAAATTCTGTACACGCAAAAATCAAACTTAAACACCATATTAGTAATCGGTTTAAATTAAATTTTGGTGCAGAACAGTTTGCGTCGCAATTCAGCGAAGACTATAACGATGCGATAATTAATAACGTCACTTATGGTTATAACAATAACCTAACTGCAGCCTATACTGAGGCTGATATTTTCTTCTCTAAAAATTTAGCATTAAAAGCAGGTTTTCGTGCAGAGTATAGTGCCTTATTTGATAAAGCTACATTATCTCCAAGAGCATCCTTAGCTTATAAAACAGGCAGTAAAAGTCAGTTGTCATTAGCGTATGGTAACTTTTTTCAGCAACCAAATAGTGCTATTTTAAAGTTTAATCAAAACCTAGAAGCACAACAAGCCCAACATTATATTTTAAATTATCAGTTTAATGCAGATGGTAAAATATTTAGAGCCGAAACCTATTACAAAAAGTATAGTGATTTGGTAAAATATGATACTGACTTTACAACTTTTGAAACTAACTTTAATAACTCTGGTAGTGGATATGCTAAAGGTTTAGACTTATTTTTTAGAGATAATAAAAGTATCAAAAATATTGATTATTGGGTAAGTTATTCTTTATTGGATACTAAACGAGATTATAAAAATTTTCCAACAGCTGCACAACCTAATTTTGCTAACACACATAATCTGTCTGTAGTTGGAAAGTATTGGATTGACAGCTGGAAAAGTCAAGTAGGACTTAGTTATAATTTTGCTTCAGGTAGATCGTATACAGATCCAAATCTGATAGGTTTTCTAAACCAAAAAACAAAAGCTTATAATAGTTTAAGTGTTAATTGGGCTTACCTTTTAAGTCCTCAAAAAATCCTGTATTTTTCAGTTAATAATGCCTTAGGGTTTACAAATGTTAATGGTTATCAATATTCAGATACACCAAATATAAATGGTCAGTTTAATAGACGTGCCTTGCGTCCAGCTGCAGATCAGTTTTTCTTTGTAGGTTTCTTTTGGACAATAAGTGAAAAAGGTACAGATAATCAGTTAGATAATTTGTAGGTATATCACATCGGTTCCAGTGCTTCGACTTTAGAAGAAATGTATTAAGAATTGTAACAGTGTGAATAACTTCTCGATACAATTTGTTCGTACCTCACTAACCACTCGAAGTGATGTTGAGGAAGTGTGATATTTTAGTTAGTATTTTTTTTATTAATTTACAGCATGAAATTATTTGTCAAACTATTTATCATTCTATTTATTATAGATATAGCATTAGGGTTTTCAATAAGTTATCTAGCAGAACACGTCTTGCAACCCAATAGTATTATAATACGCTTAATTGATGAAGCTATTTCGTTTCCGTTAACCTTATTTAATCGCTTGTTTCCAGAACATGGCATTTATAGATCAAGCACAAACTCGTTTTGGTTGGTTGTAATAGTTAACGCATTAATGCAAGCCTTAATAGCGTTTATAGTTATTAAATTAATAAAAAAAGCACGCGCTTAGTTACGTTTTGTAATCTAAAATAAAGGTAAAGACTCAAACTGAGCAATTAAAAATAATTTACCACACGCTCTAGCGTCTGACAAAGCATCATGATGCTTTAAAGGAATATTGTGCACTTTACAACAAGCATCTAATTTAGCAGGTTTATAACCTTTATTGCGATATAGTTTTAAAGTACATTCCCAACGCTGTTCCATGACTAAATCAGTATGCGGAATATTATAATCGCTCATCGTTTTTAGTAAAACCGTTCTGTCAAAAGACTCGTTGTGAGCTACAGTTGTAATTCCCGAAATTCTTTTTTTAATCTCAGGATAAATAGCTTTGAAGTTAGGCGAAAACCTAGTGTCATCCTCTGTAATACCATGTACTTGTACGTTGTGGTAATTGTATTCGTTTTTAGGCGGTTGTATTAATGCATGAAACTCTTCTATAATTTCACCATCTTTAAACGTTACAATTCCAACAGAACAAATATGATGACTTTTAGCAGTTTCAAAATCTATTGCAGCAAAGGTCATGTATTAGGTTTTTTGTAAAGATAATTCAATTTTTCAAGGAATAAAACCTTCATTAAAGTATCAATATTACACCCATTACAATTCAGCCTAAAAATATAACAGTTGGGTGATTCCCTTTTTTAAAAGATGGGTTTATACAAGATATTTGTCCTGTAACAATAAAACACTTTAAAATGTATAAACTAGCCATTATTATCGCATTATTAGCATCAAGTATGCTTCAAGCACAAACCACTTATGAAAGCGGAATGAACAATGCATTTGAGCTTTGGAAACAAGGTGAAATCGCGCAAGCCTCAAACATGTTTGAGCGTATTGCAACTGCTGAAACAGACAATTGGTTGCCATCCTATTATGCTGCACAAGTATTAATCTTGGATGGATTTTCTAAACTAAAGCAAAAGGATGTTTTAGAGGCTCAGTTAAAAAAAGCACAGGGTTTTGTGGATGATGCCAACGCAATATCTAAAGATAATCCCGAAATAATGGTATTGCAAGCCATGTTGCATATGGTTTATGTGGTTAGCGATGGTGCAACTTATGGAATGACCTTATCAGGTAAAATAAACACATTATACGCACAAGCATATAAATTAGCTCCTGATAATCCAAGAGTTATGCTAAGTAAGGCAGAATGGGATATGGGAACTGCCAAATATTTTGGAAAAGATACTAAGCCATTTTGTGAGCAAATAGAAAAATCTCTGCAACTTTTTGCTAACTTTAAACCAGAAACTGCGTTTGATCCAAATTGGGGACAAGAGCGTGCAGAACAATTAACTAAAGACTGTAACGAATAATAATGTCAAAATTTTTTAAAGAATTAGGTAAAGCATTTATAGTAGGTGTGCTTGTGTTTTTGGTTAGAATCGTGATTATGTATCTTAACGGTTCTACAATACAAGCCAATCAAGAGTTGCTACTAGATTTTGTGTACAATCAAATGTATGCTGTAGTGTTGCACTTGTCTAACGCTTATTTTGTAACGTATATGCTGCAAAAGCATAAAGCAAATCTGTTTAAAATTAAAAACTTAATTCTAGCAGCTTTAGCGTCTGTAGTTATATCTGTTGTTGCCATTTTCTTTTTAAGATTATTTATTAATGTTGTCATATATGGTGGAGCATTAATGGACTTTTTAAAGGAAGATAAGTTAGTGTATTATTGGTTTTCGTTAACCATAGCTATAACAGTAACTGCAGGATATTACATCTTTTTTTACTTAAAGCATTTGCAAGAAAATAAAGTAAAAGAACAAAAAGTAATTGCAGGTACTGCAAGCGCAAAGTTTGATGCATTAAAAAACCAATTAGATCCTCATTTTTTGTTTAATAGCTTAAATGTATTAACTAGTTTAATTGAAGAAAACCCAAATAGCGCTCAAAAGTTTACCACTAGTTTATCTAAAGTTTACCGTTACGTTTTAGAACAAAAAAACAAAGAATTAGTAACCGTTGATGAAGAGTTGCAATTTGCTAAAACCTATATGTCTTTGCTTAAAATGCGATTTGAAGACAGTATTATTTTTGATATACCAGATCAAGCTAAGGATCCAGAAAGTAAAGTCGTACCACTAGCATTGCAGTTATTGCTAGAAAATGCAGTAAAACATAATATTGTAACTAGCAGTAAACCGTTACATATTAAAATTTATGAAACCGATCAAAACCTAGTTGTAGAAAACAATTTACAACCTAAACAAATAGTAAAAAAGAGTAGTGGTGTGGGATTAGAAAACATCAAACAACGCTACCAATTATTAACCAATAAACGCGTAAGTATTAGCCAGAATACAGCTAGCTTTATAGTGGCAATACCTATGCTAAGTAAAGAAGTATCAGTTATGAAACCAATACCAAAACAACAATTAGACGACTCATATGTAAGAGCACGTAAACATGTGGAAGAGTTAAAAGAATTTTATTACAACCTAATTTCATATTGTATAGTCATCCCGTTTTTAATATTTATAAATTATAAAACCAGTTGGGACTACAAATGGTTTTTCTTTCCAATGTTTGGTTGGGCAGTTGGACTATCATTTCATGCTTATAAAGTCTTTGTAAACGATGGTGTGTTAGGTAAATCTTGGGAAGACAAAAAGATTAAAAAGTTTATGGAAGAAGATAACCAACAACGTTGGAACTAAAATATATTACAATGAAAAATGATATTGATACGTATCTAGAAGAAAACCAACAGGCTAGATATGAAAAGGAAGAAGCTTACTTAAGAGCAAAGAAAAAAGTAGAAAAAATTGTTGGCTTTTATTGGCATTTAGCCATTTATATTGTGGTTAATATTTTTATAATGTTACTAATATATAAGCAATCTGGGCAACCGTTTTTAAGTATGGCAGTTTGGTCTACTCCAATATTTTGGGGAATTGGTTTAATATTTCATTTTTTAGGTGTTTTTGGTACAGATTATTTGTTTGGTAAAAACTGGGAACAACGTAAAATTGAAAAGTATATGAACAAAGAAAAAGAAAATAAACGTTGGGAATAACCAATTATTAGTCAATAAACAACACTTAATATCAACTAACCAACCAAATTATAGTACCAATGAAAGTGATAATTATAGAAGATGAAAAACCATCTGCAAGACGTTTAAAACGTATGCTAGAAAGTATTGATATTACTACCGAAACGATGTTGCATTCCGTAGAAGAATCAATCCAATGGTTTAATACCAATCCACATCCTGATTTAATATTTTTGGACATACAGCTTAGCGATGGGTTGTCTTTTGAAATCTTTGATCAAGTTGAGGTAAAGTCGGCTATTATTTTTACAACTGCCTATGACGAGTATGCTTTGCAAGCGTTTAAGTTAAACAGTATTGATTACTTGTTAAAACCTATTGATGATGAGGATTTAGAAACTGCTGTTGCAAAATATAAAACTAGGCTTCCGCAGAAAACTAATATCGCCTTAGACTTTGAGGATATCAAAAAACTATTGGTTAATCCAATTGATAGGGTTTACAAAAAACGATTTTCTGTTAAAGTAGGACAACATTTAAAATTGGTGAACATTGATGATGTAGAGTGCTTTTACAGCGAAAACAAAGGAACCTATTTATATACTACTGAAGGTCGAAATTACCTTTTAGATACAACCCTTGAGGCATTAGTAAACGAATTAGAACCTGAGACCTTTTTTAGGACAAACCGAAAGTTTTTTATAAATATTAATGCTATTAAAGACATTATTAGCTACACCAACTCGCGTTTACAAATTAAACTTAATCACTATAATGAAGATGAGGTTATTGTAGCCAGAGAGCGTGTAAAGGATTTTAAAGAATGGTTGGAGTAGTGGTTACTCTTCTTCGTCTTCAATCCTATTATCATCAAAAGCGCTTGGTAATAATTTAGGGATAAATTTAACGACTAAAGGCAACAGTAGTGCACCACCAGGTAATATAAAAATGGCTAGACTTGGTATAGATTTAAAAACATCTAAAAGTTGATCTTGTACTTTTTTTTGTTCGTCCTTAGTCAAATCTCTTACTGTAGACTGTGTAAGTAAAATTAGTAATTCTTTACTTTCTAAAAGCTCTTGAGTTAGTTTTTTACTGTTTCGTTTAATTAACTTTAATACCATATTGGTAGAGTTATCATAAAACGTTTTTACAATGTTTTTAGATCCTAAAAGTGGTACTTTTTCTCTGTAATTTTTATAAAAGTCCTCAATAGTTTTTGAAGCTTCATCTGATTGATGTTGTGTTAAATTAAGTTTTTCACCTAAGGTATTTAAAAAAGATTCTTCCTCATTATCTAATTTGGCATCAGTCCACGTAGCCATAGCAGCTAGATCCAAACAGTAGCGTGCAAATAAATTGGTATCGACTAAGTTTGTAGCTTCACTATAAAGTAAGACACTGTCGCGTTGGTAACGCAAAGACTGCTCAAACAAATTAATTAAACTTTTATCGTAATCGGATTTTACTTTTTTACTATTTAAAGTGTTTAAAACTATACTTTCTATAATCGCTTCATATTGTTTAATAACATCATCATCAACTCTTCCAGTTTTTAAATAGGTTCTAAAAGCTAAAACGTCTACAAATAGTAAGGCATTAGTTATAAAGTAATTAAAACTTTTGTCTATTAGATTATCATCTATTTGTACGCGTTTATTTATAATACGTTCTGCTTGATCTTTTACATCCTTAGATCCAATAATTCCTTGTAAAAAAGAGATTCTTTCTTTATTAGTAGTATTATAAAAATTAGCAACTTCGGTATAAAAATCGTTGGTCGTATTGTGGTTAGTGTAGGTAATTAATAAGGCAATAACCAAATTTATTTTACAAATTTCGTCAGAACTATAATCTTTATTTTTAGTCCAATTATTTACAACAGTTACATTACTTCCGTATATAAAACCACAGTCTCTAAAGTGTCTGTAATACACTTCTAAGTCGTTGTCTTTAAAGAGCTCATGAGGTTTTAGCTCGTTAATAAGTTTTTTAATCCAGCCTGAAGCAGATGGGTTCATGGTTCTATTTAATTATGGTGCCAAAGATACTTTTTTAAAATTATTTTATGTCTTTTTTTCTCTTTTACAGAAAATTTATAAAACCAACATTACAAAAGTTGCGTAAGTGTCTGCGAGAACCAAAAATAATAATTAACAAAAAATCTCAAAAACATTATGAAAAATTTCAAATTTATTTTAGGAGTAGGTGTATTTGCAGCAGCAAGTTTCTTCTTCTTATCAGCGGATCACATTGATGCTCCAGCTGTACAAGGTGGTACAAGTGATATCACAGATTTTTACGCTTTTCAGGGAGAAAACACAGACAACTTAGTTTTTGTTGCCAATGTACAAGGTCTTTTAAGTCCAGCAGCAACAGGAAGTGCTAGTTTTGACGAAAACGTAATGATTGAATTTAACATTGACAACACTGGAGACAATGTTGAAGATTTAGTAATCCAAGCTTTACCAAGAGATGGTAAAATGTACTTTTTTGGACCAGTTGCTCCAGGTACAACAGGATTAAGTAGTACAGTTATTGGATCAGGACCACAAACAATAGTAGATATTACATCTTACGGTACGTCTCCAATAGTGCAAACTACTGCAGGGATTTCTGCTTTTGCAGGACCAAGAGATGACCCGTTTTTCTTCGATTTTAATCAGTACACAGCAATTATTGGTGGTACAGCTCCAGGATTTAATAATCCAGGAACAGACACATTTGCTGGAACTAATGTAATGTCAATTGTAGTTGAGGTACCAAAATCTATGATTGGTGGATCAGGAACAATTAATACTTGGGTAGAATCTAAGTCTAAATAATAACAAACTTTTAAAACTTACAAATTATGAAAAATTTAAAAAATATATTTACTGTGCTTCTTGTAACCTTAGTAGCCTTTAATTGCTCTAATGATGACGATGCTGCTGTAGTAGGACCTACAGGACCTTCTGGACCTGACTTTACAGGAGTTTACACTCAACAAGATCAAATGGGACGTCCTGCTGTAAATACAGTATTTGTGTCTTCAGGATCTAAAGATATGTTTAACACAACAGTACCAAGTAGCCAAAATGCAGCGTTCCAAAGTATGTTTGAGACTAACTTAACAGGATTAAGTCCAGCGTATGCTAACCCAGGAGATGCAAATGCACTAGGTTTAGATGCTCCATCTTTTACAGGTTTACTTGCAACAGATGTACTTAATGTGTCTTTAGACGGAACAACAACTTTTTATGATGGTACAAATGTTTTAACAGGACGTACTTTAGCAGATGATGTTATTACTGTAGAATTATTATTAATCTTTGGTGGTGAGGATTTTAGCGAAAATCCAACACTATCTAATGATAATGTAGATGCAAATGATAAAGCATTTTCTACATCTTTCCCTTATTTAGCGTCTCCTTGGTAGACTAAAATTTAACCTAGAGTATTATAAATAGTACTCTAGGTTTTTTATTTTCGCCAATTCCCTTTTCAAACAAACAAAACAATAAAACAACACGATTATGAACACTAAACTATACATGCTGCTACTTGTTATAATTATGGCAACTAGTTGTTCAGAAAAAACAAAAACAATAACTAATCCAGAGGATTACAATCAGTTTTTAACTTTACAAACTAATACAGAAACCATTAATGCAACTTCAGATTATAATTTCTGGACTAAAAAATTAGAGGCTACTCCAAATCAATTCTCTTACTTATCTCAAATTGCAGGAGCAGAATCAAGATTGTTTAAATCTACAGGAAACATCAAACATTTAAAATCTGCAGAGCAATCACTAATTACATTAAATGAACAAACACAATATAATTCGGCTGGACATTTAAGAGCCTTAGCACGTAATTATATTTCTCAACATAAATTTAAGCAAGCTTTAGAATTGCTTATTAAAGCTGAAGAAAACGGTCAAAATCTAAATGGTACTAAAAAAATGCTTTTTGATGTACATATGGAGTTAGGAGATTTTGGTATCGCCAAAAATTATCTAGAGGACGTTAAGGATTTAAACGATTTTGGATACCTAATCAGATTGTCAAAATGGAGCGATTATAAAGGCGACTTAGCTTCAGCAATTAATTATTTAGAGCGTGCAACGTTAAAAGCAGAGTCTTCTAAATTGGATAATTTAATGGAATGGTCTTATACTAACCTTGCCGATTTTTATGGTCATGATGGTCAAATAGAAAAATCGTATAACTACTATTTAAAATCTTTAGCCTTAAATCCTGATGATGCTTATGCTAAAAAAGGTATTGCTTGGATTGTGTATTCTCACGAAAAAAATGCTTCAGAAGCTAACCGTATTTTAGATGCTATCACGCAATTACATAATGCTCCAGACTATTTATTGTTTAAAGCAGAAATTGCAGAATATGAAAATAATATAGACGCTAAAAACAAGTATTTAGCTAGTTATTTTGAAGCTATTGATAATAAGGATTATGGCGATATGTATAATGTGTATTCTTCAAAAATATTAGCAGATACTAAAAACGAAAAAGCCATTACTTTAGCTAAAATTGAAGTAGAAAATAGACCAACGCCATTATCTTATGATCTACTAGCTTGGAGTTATTATAACAATGGTGACGTTAAAAAAGCATTAACAATAGCAGAGCAATACGTTTTAGGACAAACTTTTGAGCCAGAAGCACAATACCATATTGCAGCAATATATAAAGCTAATGGTAAATTAAAAGAAGTAGCTGAACTTAAAAAAGAATTACAAGAAAGTAGTTATGAGTTAGGTCCATTAACCACCAAAGTAGTAAACCAATTATAGTATTTAGATAATGAAAAGTATAATCACTTATTTAGCATTTTTAGGTGTTGTTTTAACAGCAAATGCACAAACAGTTAAAGGGTATGTTATGGATAATAACCAACCTTTAGAAACTGCTTATGTGTATAATCAAACCTCAAAAGAACACGCACATACCAATCAATTTGGACAGTTTGTAATCAATAAAACAAAAGTAGGTGATAGCCTAATGGTTGGTTTATTAGGTTATCAAAAGAAAACACTTGTTTTAACGCAATCACTTTTAGACAATACATTTACAATAAATTTAGAGGCTAAAGCATTTGTTTTAGACGAGTTAGTTTTGTCAGAGCCAATAGATGTAATGAATAGTATGATTAAAATAGATTTGGCAACAAGTCCAATTAACTCATCACAAGAAATTTTAAGAAAAGTACCAGGTTTAATAATTGGTCAACATGCAGGTGGAGGTAAAGCAGAACAAATATTTTTAAGAGGTTTTGATGTCGACCATGGTACAGATGTTGGTTTGTCAGTAGATGGTATGCCAGTAAACATGGTATCTCATGCACATGGTCAAGGCTATAGTGACTTGCATTTTTTAATTCCAGAAACTATAAACACAATCAATTTTGGTAAAGGTCCATATTATGCAAATCATGGTGATTTTAATACAGCTGGATTTGTAGATTTTAAAACAAAAGATAAGTTAGAGGATAACTTAATTAGTTTTTCAGCAGGTCAATTTAATTCGTTAAGAACTTTAGGAATGTTTAATCTTCTAGAAAACAAATCCTCTCAGAATGCATATGTAGCTGTAGAGTATATTGAGACTGATGGACCTTTTGAATCGCCTCAAAATTTTGATAGATTAAATATTGTAAGTAAGTTTAATGCCTATTTAAATAATGATTCTAAAATAGGAGTAACCCTTAGCCACTTTACAAGTCAATGGGATGCATCAGGTCAAATCCCTCAACGATTAGTGGATAACGGAACGCTTTCCAATTTTGGAGCTGTGGACGATACAGAAGGAGGTAACACCAATCGTACTAACCTTAATGTACAATACAGTACAATATTAGATAACGACGTGTCTATGCAGAGTAATGCTTTTTACTCTAACTACAATTTTGAGCTATATTCTAACTTCACTTTCTTTTTAGAAGACCCAATAAATGGAGATCAAATAAAGCAAAAAGAAGCGCGCAATATTTTTGGATTTAATACACAGTTTAAAAAAAATAAAAACTACGATACGTTTGATATTACTTATAATTCTGGTGTTGGTTTAAGATATGACGATGTTAGTGATATTGAGTTATCGCATACTTTAAATAGAAAACAAACCTTAGAAAATATTCAATTGGGTAATGTTAATCAACGTAATTTATATGGGTTTTTTAATGCTGAAATTGATTTAGGTAAAGTTAAAATTACACCAGCTTTACGTCTAGAATATATTAAATTTCAGTACCAAGACCAATTAAGTCCAACATACTCTAACCTTACTGATAGTGAAGTCGCTATTTTACCAAAATTAAGTATTGAGTATAATCAAAATAATAATGTGCACTGGTTTGTTAAATCCGGAATTGGATTTCACTCAAACGATTCTAGAGTGGTTTTAAATCAAGAAATAGATAACGCTTTACCAAAAGCTTATGGATTAGATTTAGGAAACATTTGGAAACCAACAGAAAAGTTAGTTATTAATACAGCTTTATGGTACTTGTTTTCTGAAGAAGAATTTGTTTACGTTGGAGATGCAGGAATTATTGAGCCTAGCGGAAAATCTGAACGTTATGGAGTAGATTTTGGAGTTAGATACCAATTAACAGATAATATTTACTTTAATACAGATGCTACACTTACCAGAGCAAGAAGTTTGGAAGAAGACAACGGAAACGATTATATACCATTAGCACTAGATTTTACATTAGTAGGAGGTTTATCTTTTAAAGATTTAAATAATTTTTCAGGTGGAATTAACTACAGATACGTAGATGATAGACCTGCAAATGAAGATAATAGTGTGCAAGCAGAAGGCTATTTTGTAACAGATTTAAATGTTAACTATGCGTTTAACAAACACTGGAGATTAGGTGTTAGTATTGAAAATGTATTGGATACAGATTGGAAAGAAACTCAATTTTTAACCGAGTCAAGATTACAAAATGAAGTTGATCCAGTGGAAGAGATTCACTTTACACCTGGAACACCTTTTAACTTTAAAACGACATTAAGTTACACGTTTTAAAAATAAATAAAACCTTACTCATTATAATTACGTAAGTATAGTTGCAATCAGTTTAAGGGAAACAATTAATTGCACAACTAACATTAATTTAAATGCTATGAAAAAGTAAGGTTTGTTTTTTGTTAGTTTGTTTTGAAAGCGTTTGATAATTTATTATCAAACGCTTTCTTTTTTATATCATGTTTATAATTCATCTAAATAGAACATTATGTTTAAAGTATTAGGGATTACTAATTACTAGAGTAGTGGTTTACGTAATTCATTATTAAAAGTAATAGATTATGCCTAAACTGTAAGCAATGTTACTTAGACATAGATTTATCACATTAAGGCTTTATATTTAATTATTAAACATTGTAATTAGGCGCTTATTTAGGGCATTTAAAATCACAAAAGCTTATATCTGTTTGCTTATGTTTCATTAGATTATTATTTATTAGCAAATGGCTATCATTTTTAAATAATAAACAAGCTCAAGTGTATGATACTGTATAAATTAGTTTGATATAGTAAAGCAAAAAAAAAGACACCTAATAGGTGTCTTTTTTGTAAGTGATTTATAATCTTATAAGGATGCCAAAGCACCTAAAGTATATAACTGCTCTAATGTTGGAGAAGGACTTCCTCCAGCTGGCTCTAACGTTATACCAAATGCTTGTGATTGATTAGCATTTTTAAGTTTAAAAATCTTATTGTCATCTTGTATAAAATCGTCAATAGTACCTAAACTAGTTGGTGTTAGAGGGTTTAAAGTTAAAGACCAGACTTGGTATACTTTACCTTCTGGAGGCTCTGGTAAACCTTGTAAGTCTAAATAGACTGTGTCATCTTTTTTGTCCCAATACACATTAGCAAAAGCTCCAGGAGCTGCAGCTTGACCTTCTAATGGTATATTAATAATGCTCTTATCTCTAATTATATTTAATAAGTTTTTAGTTTCTGCTAAATCAGTTTTAGAAGTTTCCATTTGGATTTCTAAAAAGTCTTTTTCAGTGTTAACCGTTTGTATTTGGTTTTCTAAATCAGATTTTTGATTTATTGTCCAAATTAATCCACCTGCTAAAACAACAGCAGCTGCCCAACCAGAATAATTTAACCATTGGGTTTTAGGTTTGTTTAAACTAATAACCTTACTATCTGTATTGTTGTTTAATCTACCTTTTATAGTATTAAAAGCGATATCTTTTTTTGGAGAGACACTTGCAGTTAATTTAACTATAGCAGCCTCTATCTCTAAAACTTCTTTTAGGACTTCGGGATGTTTCAACATTAGATCATATACTTCACTACTTTCTTTTTCAGAAAGCTGTCCAGCAACGTACAGTTCTAATATTCCTGAGTTTATATAGTCGTTAATGTTCATATTATAGTACAGCTTCTCTTAATTCTTTAATACAATTTCTATTCCTAGTCTTAATCGTCCCAATTGGCATGTCTAACTCTTCTGAGGCTTCTTTTTGTGTAAACCCTTTAAAGTATAATAGCTCAATCACTTCAATGCACTTTTTAGCTAATTTATCTACAAATTTCTTGATGCCTATAGCATCAGTACTATCGTCTAAACTATCATGCGACTGGATAATATCTACGAAAAAATCAGAGTTAAGGTTTTTACCCGAGTTTTTAAAGGACTTAGATCTAGTTTTATCTATTGCTGCATTTCTAGCAATATTTATTAACCAAGTAAAGAAACGACCTTTTTTAACGTCATAACTATCGGCTTTATGCCAAGCTTTGATAAATACGTCTTGCATGATTTCTTCTGCAATGTCATTATCTCTAACTATATTATAAATTATACCATGCATACTATCTTTGTACATATCGTATAATTTTTCAAAAGCCTTTTCGTCTTTCTTCTTAAATTGAACTACTAAATTGTCTATATCCATATAAAAATATCTTGAACTAAAGTATAATAAAAAACATAAAAAAATCGCTTAAAAGCGATTTTTTTTAATCTATTGCTATTGTGGATTACTTAATGATCCCTCCACAACTTACACGTCCACCAGCATCTCCTGTTGGTTGTGTTGTAAAGTCATCTGTACCAGCATGTACAATTATTGCTTTACCTAATATGTCTTTGTTCTCGTCACCACATCCAATACACCACTCATCTGTTTTTAGCATTATTGTTGCATGACCATTAACGTCTGCTTGTAAATTACCAATGTCGCCTTTATGGTATCCAGCTTTACTTCCCCATTTTCCGTGAGGTGCTCCTGTAGGATTCCAGTGTCCACCTGTAGATTTTCCGTCATCTGAAGAACAATCTGCTTTTTCATGAATATGGATAGCGTGTATTCCTGGCTCTAAACCACTAAGCATTGCGGTAAATTTAATTTGGTCATCTTCTTCTGTAAATACAGCATTACCTGTAACATTGCTTCCGCTTTTAGATTCTAATTTTAGTTTAACCTTTTTTGCTGTTTCGGCTACGGTTTTTTCAGTTTCAGGTTGTGTTTTGTCTTCTTTACAGCTTATAAATACTGCAAAAGTTAACACTAATAGTAGTAATGATATTTTTTTCATTTTATTTAGATTTTTAAGTTAAGTAGCTCTGTCAAACTGCTTTTTTACTAATATAATAAAATACTATTAGTTTTTTCTTAAAAAAGTGTTGATTTCTATTGAAACGTCTTCCCATGTTTTACTAACACCATCTGAACCTTTGTGTAAATCAAAACAAACTTTATTTAAAATACTTAAAGCACCTAAGGCATCCCAATCTTTTAATTGCATTGTCGCAGACATGGCTACACGTCTTTCATCCGTGATTTTTACTTCTAATGGTAAGTCATTAGTGACACCATTCATGGTAATAGAAGCAATGTATTTGTTATCTATATGTTTAATCGTTCCTTTTATAAATTCAGGATTTAACATCTCTCCAAAAAATGAAGTTTTTAACTTTAAATCTCTTGCGTCGTTGTCTGTAAATAATCCACTAATTGGAATAGAAAAGTTTAAATTGTTTAATGCATCCTGTGGAGAATCTCCAGCTTTTTCATCAAAATTTAAAGTGACAAACTGTCCACCAACAGGAACTTTTTCAGTCGTTTTGTAAGCAGTCCATTTTACTGTTGTTCCTTCTGGTTTTACAACAAATTTTTCAGTTTTTGCTACAGACTCAGTTGTTTCTTTTTTAGTATCAGAAGTTTTAGTGTCGTCTTTACAACTTACAGCAAAAACAAGAGATAATGCCAATACTAATTTTGTTATTTTTTTCATTTTAAAAATTTATTTTTTTTCGTAATTATTATAGTGTTAGGTACGTAATTTTACTGTTGTAATTTACAAACAATTAATCTAAACTAAAGGTTTTAATTTCATCTATCCCTTTGGTCATATTAATTTTAATAATGCTTTGATAATAGGGTTTAAAGTTAGTATTAAAAAAGGTGTTTGTTTTTTCTAACGCTAATTTTAAATCTTCTTTAGCATGTTGTAACAAGGTGGTTTCTGTACTAGTTAAACCATTTTGTCTTGTTGCTATATACCAAGATGCAGTACCTATTCTGTTATTTACACTAACATCTAAAGTTTTAGTTATTCCTTGGCGTTTATCTTGTTTGCCAATGTAAATATCTAATAATTCATCAATTTGTTTAATTATGTCTTTGGAGGCTTTTATTTCATCTTTATATTTTTCTTTATCTAAATCTGTTAATTCTGTTTTGTATTTTTCAGCTAACTTTTTATTTTCGGCTAATTGCTTAGTGGCATCAGCAGCTATTTGACGGATATTTTCAATCTCTTTTAAAGCAGCATAGACAGCATCTGTATTTTTGGTAGAAACTTCTAGTCTTGGATCTGACGCTACAGAAATCATGGTTTCTGAAGTTTGGTCACCATATTCTAAAATAGCTTTGTAGTTACCTGGTTTTACATCTACACCTCCAGATTCTCTAGAGCTTTTTCTAACGGTTCTTGATGGTCTGTCGCCACCTTTTTCGTCCATATACCAAGTCCATTTATGTAATCCTTTATCTTCTGGAACCTTACGTTTTAAGGTTCTAATTAACTTATCTCCATTGTATATTTTTAATGAAATAGAATCCCATTTAATTTCATTTTTATCGTCATCAGCATCAGAATCATTTGCTTTATCATCATCGTCTTCATTTTTCTCTTCTTTTGAAGCTTTTACAGGATTAACCAAATACGTAAATTGTGCACCACGACCTCTGTTATCTCCATTAAACATAGCATCTGCACCAAATCGACTTCCTGTTGGTTGTTGGTAAGCTGCTTGATAGGCAATAGGAGGAGAGAATAGGGTTATTTTACTGTCTATAACTTGTTTGTTTTTTGCTATAGCACGTAATGGTCTAATATCGTCCAAAACCCAAGCAGCACGTCCAAAAGTCCCAATTACTAAATCATGCTCTCTAGGATGGATTACTAAGTCTTTTACAGAAACAGTAGGGAAACCTTCCGTCCATTTAGTCCAATTATTACCTGCGTTTATAGATACGTATAAACCATCATCTGTACCTAAAAATAGTAAGTTTGGTTCTTCTAGATCTTCAATAATTGATAAGGTGTAACTTTTAACATCATTTTCGTCTACAATACGCTCCCATGTTTTACCGTAGTTAGTAGTTTTATAAGCGTAAGGTGTGTAGTTAAAACGTCTGTAATCATTCGCGATAAGCAAAGCTTCACCTTTATTTTTATTACTAGCTTTTATTTGTGCAATCCAACTACCTTTAGGTAATCCTTTTAGATTATTTGACACGTCGTTATAGCTTTGTCCTCCATTTGTGGTAACATGCACGCGACCATCATCTGTACCAACCCAAAAGACATCTTTTTCTGCAGGAGAGGGTTCTATTACTAAAATAGTACAGTGGTTTTCTGCTCCTGTAGCATCCATAGTTAAGCCACCACTTTCATGTTGTTTTAATTTTTCAGGATCGTTAGTAGTTAAATCAGGTGAGATGACTGTCCATGTTAATCCTTTGTCTGTAGATTTATGTACAAACTGACTTCCAAAATAAATAGTATTATTGCTAAAAGGGTCAATGTTTATTGCGCTATTCCAATTAAATCTTAAGGTAACATCTTTATCTGGATGTGTTGGTTGTATAGTATAATTATTACCTGTTTGCCAATCATATCTGCTAACAGAGCCTTGTTGACTCATGGTCCAACCGTAACGCGAATCGTCTTTATCTGGTACCACATCAAAACCATCTCCAAAACTAATCTCTTGCCAATAGCTGTTACGTATACCTTGTGCACGCCAAACATAAGCAGGACCTCTCCATGATCCGTTATCTTGCATACCTCCATACACATTATATGGATATTCATTATCTACATTAATATGGTAAAATTGAGCAACAGGAAGGTTACCAACAAAACGCCAGTTTTTACCACCATCTTTAGTAATATTTAATCCACCATCATTACCATCAATCATAAAATTACCATTTGTAGGATGTATCCACCAAGCATGATGGTCAGGATGGACTCCATTGTTAGCACCATAAGCAGGCATTAACTGTGTAAAGTTTTTACCACCATCTTCACTAACATTAATATAAGTGTAAACGGAATATACTCTGTTTTCGTTTTGTGGATCAACATATATTTCAGAATAGTAAAAGGGTCTATTACCAATATCACTTTTATCATTTATTTTTTTCCATTTAAACCCACCATCATCACTTCTGTAAAGTGCATTTTTTTTTGCTTCAACCAAGGCATAGATAATATTAGGTTTGTTAGCAGCTATTGCGACACCAATACGCCCTAATTCCCCTTTAGGGAAACCTTCTTTTTCTGTAACTTTAGTCCAATTTTCTCCACCATCGTGTGTAATATGCAATCCAGAACCTGTTCCTCCGGATTTAAAAAACCAAGGCTCACGTTTATGCTCCCAAAGTGTAGCAATTAATTTGTTAGGATTGGTTGGATCCATAACAAGATCTGCAGCTCCTGTTTTGTTATTGGCAAATAATATTTTTTTCCATGATTTACCACCATCTGTAGTTTTAAAAATACCACGTTCTGGATGTTCTCCCCATGGACTACCAATTGCAGCAGCATACACTATATTAGGATTTGTAGGATCTATAACCACACGATGTATGTGTCTGGTGTTTTCTAAACCCATAAGCGTCCATGATTTTCCTGCGTCTAAAGATTTATAGATTCCATAACCACCATTTAAGCTATTTCTAGGATTACCTTCTCCAGTACCTACCCAAATCACACTTGGATTAGATTGTTGTATGGCAACTGCACCAACAGATGCTGTGACTTCTTTTTCAAATATAGGTTCCCATTTTATACCTCCAGAAGTCGATTTCCATAAACCACCAGAAGCAGTACCAACATACATAATATCTGGATTAGCGTGAACAGCATCTATTGCTGTAACACGACCAGACATTCCGCCTGGACCAATGTTTCTTGGTTTCATGTTTTTAACTAAATCCATAGAGAATTCTTGCGAAAACGCTGTAATACAGAAGAGTAATAAGAGGGTAAAGGATAGTTTTTTCATTTTTGGTCGATTAGTTTGCATAAAGTTAAACAACATAATCTTAAAAAGCTGTTAAGACGTTTATTTTGATGTTAAAATGTCGTATTTTTATACTGCATGAAAAACAAAAATAACAACAGAAAAGGCTTTGTATTTAAACCATACGAAGCACCTTCGCAATCCCCTTTTGAGAAGCTTTTTGATATTTTTAAAGAATTAATTACGCATACTTCTGGAGATTTTGACGAAGCTATAGATTGGCTTCGCGAATTAGATAAAGAATATAAATTAACCACTCCAGAATATTCAATTGACGATTTTATTGAAGATCTTAAAGAAAAAGGTTACATACGTGAAGAAATTAAACCAGATGGAAACAAAGGGAATGCTATTACAGCAAAGACTGAGCGTGCCATTAGACAATCTGCATTGGATCAAATATTTGGTAACATCAAACGTAGTGGTTCTGGAAACCATAAAAGTAAAGGTGTTGGAATAGGAGATGAGCATACAGGCGATTTTAGAAACTACCAATTTGGCGACAGTTTGGATAAAGTCTCTATGACGGAAAGTCTAAGAAACGCACAAATTAACAACGGAATTGGCGATTTTAATTTAACCGAAGACGATTTAGTGGTCGAAGAAACCACACATAAGTCACAAATGAGTACGGTTTTAATGATAGACATTAGCCACAGTATGATTTTGTATGGAGAGGACAGAATAACACCTGCTAAAAAAGTAGCGATGGCTTTAGCCGAATTAATTACAACACGCTACCCAAAAGATACCTTAGACATATTAGTTTTTGGTAACGATGCTTGGCCAATAAAAATTAAAGATTTACCCTATTTAAACGTTGGTCCATATCATACAAATACGGTTGCTGGACTACAATTAGCAATGGATTTATTGCGTCGTAAACGTAATACTAATAAGCAAATTTTTATGATAACAGATGGTAAACCAAGTTGCTTGCGTTTGCCAGACGGAACCTATTATAAAGATAGTAATGGTTTAAACCCATACATTACTAATAAATGCTATGCACAAGCACAACAAGCCAGAAAATTGCATATTCCTATTACAACTTTTATGATTGCTCAAGATCCTTATCTAATGCAATTTGTAGAAGAATTTACGCATGCCAATCAAGGAAAAGCTTTTTACACAGGCTTGAAAGGACTAGGTGAAATGATTTTTGAAGATTACGAAACAAACAGAAAAAAAAGAATTAAAGGATAATTAATTAGCTTTTAAATATGAAGCAGCTCTCCTCTTATTTTAAAAGAAAGAGGAGTTAAAATAGAATAGAAAAGAACTATGGAAATAAAAAATATAAAAACTTTAGGCGAATTAAAAAAAGTTGGATATAAAAGTAGATCTATTAAAGACGAATTAAGAGATAATTTAATTGAAAAAATAAAAAGTAAAACAACTGTTTTTGAAGGTGTACATGGTTACGAAAACACTGTGATTCCTGAGTTAGAACGTGCTATTTTATCACGACACAATATTAACTTTTTAGGATTGCGTGGTCAAGCTAAAACCCGTTTAGCACGTTTAATGCTTAATTTGTTAGACGAATATATTCCAGTTGTAGAAGGTAGTGAAATTAATGACGATCCATTGCAACCAATCTCACGTTTTGCAACCGAATTAATTGCAGAAAAAGGAGACGATACACCAATTACTTGGATGCATAGAAGCGAGCGTTTTGCCGAAAAATTAGCAACTCCAGATGTAACCGTTGCAGATATTATTGGTGACGTAGATCCAATAAAAGCAGCCAATTTAAAGTTGAGTTATGCAGATGACAGAGTAATACATTACGGAATGATTCCGCGTGCAAACCGTTGCATTTTTGTTATTAATGAATTACCAGATTTACAAGCTAGAATACAAGTGGCTTTATTTAATATTTTACAAGAAGGTGATATACAGATTAGAGGATTTAAATTACGTTTACCTTTAGATATGCAGTTTATTTTTACTGCAAATCCTGAAGATTATACCAATAGAGGAAGCATTGTAACACCTTTAAAAGATAGAATTGGATCGCAAATTTTAACGCATTATCCAACAGATATTGAAACAGCAAAAACCATTACGCAACAAGAAGCGAAATCCGATGGACGCCAAAAAGAAAGTATTCATGTGCCGGAATTAGCAAAAGATTTGTTAGAACAAATTGTATTTGAAGCACGTGAAAGTGATTTTATTGACGAAAAAAGTGGCGTAAGTGCACGTTTAAGTATTACCGCATTTGAAAACTTATTAAGTACAGCAGAGCTTAGAGGATTAAAAAATGGAGATGATACTACAACTATTAGATTATCAGACTTTTTAGGAATTATTCCTGCTATTACTGGTAAAGTTGAGTTGGTTTATGAAGGTGAACAAGAAGGTGCTGCACAAGTGGCTTATAACTTAATAGGTGAAGCGGTTAAAAGTTTATTTCCTGAGTTTTTCCCTAAGATAGAAAAATTAAAAAAACAAGAAGATGTAAGTCCTTATGATGACATTGTCTCTTGGTTTTTCAATGCTTCTGAAGGTTTTGAGCTATTAGACGGTTTACGAGACAAGGAGTATAAAAATCTATTAGATGCAGTTTCTCCTTTAGATGATTTATTAGCAGAACACCAACCAAAATTAACAAAACAAGAAAGTTATTTTGTAAAAGAGTTTGTGCTTTGGGCTTTAGTGGAATATAAACAATTAAGTAAACACAGATTTACTGAAGGGATTCAGTTTAAAGATCCTTACGGAAGTTTTATTAATGGTTTATAATTTTGAAACTTAAAACAATAAAAAAGCGCATCATTAAAATGATGCGCTTTTTTATTTAAACCAGTGTGGTAGCCACTTCTATATCACTATGTAACGTTTTATGCACTGGACATTTATCTGCAATTTGAAGAATACGTTGTATCTGTTTTTCGTCTAAGTTACCTTTTAGTTTAATCTCTCTATTAAACGTGTCAACTTTCATTTCTTTTTGTTCGCCATTTTCAACAACTTGTTTTGATACTTTAGTATGTGAAGTGTGGACTTCAATATTTTGTAAATCCCATCCTTTTCGTTTAACATACATTTGAACAGTCATTGCAGTACAAGCAGATAATCCAGCTGAGACAAACTCATATGGCGAAGGTCCAAAATCATTGCCACCAAAATTTGTAGGCTCATCAGCCATCATAGTATGACTTCCAACAGTCATTTGTGTGGTAAAACCATCTTTTGCATCTAAACTTGCAACTGCTTGATGTGTTGTCTTTACTATTTCTGTTCTAGGTATGGTAATATAGCGTTTTGCCCAAGTAGCAATCACACTTCCTACGTAAACAGAATCCTCTTTTTTCATTAATAAATGATCCGCTCCATCAAGCGTTACAAAACTTTTTGGATGTCTTGCTGCGATATAAATTTCTTCTGCATTTTCAATACCAACAGTGGTATCTTGAGGCGAATGCATAACTAATAAGGCTTTTCGTAAATTTTTAGCAACGTCTGGTAGTGACTTAGTTTCAATATCTTCTAAAAATTGTTTTTTAATTGTAAATGGTCTTCCTCCAATATTCACATTTGCTTTTCCTGTTGCCTTAATTTCTTCAACACTACTTTGTATTAAGTGCTTGACGTGTTTTGGATTGGAAGGTGCTCCAATGGTTGCAACCGCTTTAACAGATTCTATTGTAGAGGAAGCAAATATAACAGCAGCTCCACCTAAGGAATGTCCAATTAATAGGGAAGGAGCAGTATAGTTTTCTTTCAAATAATTAGAAGCACTAATTAAATCTTCTACATTTCCTGAAAAATTGGTGTTTTCAAAATCACCTTCACTTTCCCCTAAACCAGTAAAATCAAAACGTAATACTCCAAAGCCATTTGCTGTTAATTCGCGAGAAATATTTTTTACTGCAGATAAGTTTTTATTACAAGTAAAACAATGTGCGAAAATGGCAAAATTATGAGGATGTTGATTTATTGGCAGCTCTAAACGACCAACTAATTGTTGACCTTCTGCATTAGTGAAATTTATTTTTTGAATATTCATTGTGTTGCGGTTTTATATTAAGTCGAAAAAAAGTGAAAGCCTTTCAATATTTAGTCATTACCACGTATCTCTAGACTTAATATTGGCTTCGCAAAATTTAATAATCTCTGTAATTCTCTTTTCTTTTGTAGTCTCACGTTTGGCTTGGTTTAGCCAATACAAATAACTTTTTCTGTATGAAGGCGCAAAATTGTTGTAGTTTTTATAAGCTTTCGGGTTTGCATTAAACGCTAATTGTAATGCTTCGGGAATTATACCTTTTTCAACGTCATCTAAAGCAGTCCAACTTCCGTTTTTCTTTCCTGTTTTAATTATTTCTAAACCTTTTGGATGCATTAAGTCTTCTGCAAGTAAAGCTTTAACGTGTCTATTGTTAAGTGCGCTCCAAACGCTTTTTGGATTACGTTTGCAAAAATATTGTCTGCGTTTTCCATCTCCTAAACTTTTAACAGTACTATCGATCCAACCATAACACAAGGCTACTTTTACAGCTTCTTCCCAACGCATACTTTCGTTTTTGTGGTCTACTTTGTAAAAGATGAGGTAGATACCATCATCGCTGTCGTGATTGATGTGTAACCATTCTCGCCATTCAGTATCAGATTTAAAATAGTACTCGTCAGTAGTCATTTTTAAAGTGCTTTTACATTCACATAAAAATTACTATCCACTTTTATTTTAGCATCTTTAAATTTTAATTTAAGCGTTTGATTGTTTTTTGAAGGTGTAATCCATTGATTAACACCATTGACTTCAATTTGAATTGGCATTATAAAGTCATCAACTATATTAGTCCATTTGTAGTGTAATTTTTTACCTTCAACTTGATATTCAAAAACAGGAATGTTAACAGTGCGTAAATATTGATTGAAAATGCCTTTTAAATCCAATCCAGATTCTTCTGCTAAACAGTTTTCAATTTGTTGTGTTGTTACGGTTTGATGATAGAATTTTGAATTTAAAGTACGTAATATTTGTCTCCATTTTTCGTCATCTTTAACCAATTGACGAATGGTATGAAGCATGTTTGCACCTTTGTAATACATGTCGCCAGAACCTTCATTATTAACATTATAATGTCCAATTAACGGTCTGTCATTTTGAATACCTCTTCTTGTACCAATAACGTATTCTGATGAGGCTTGTTTACCGTAATAATAATCTAAAAATAAGCTTTCAGAATAAGCAGTAAAACTTTCGTGAATCCACATATCTGCAATATCTACATTGGTAATATTGTTTGCAAACCACTCGTGTCCAGCTTCATGAATGATGATAAAATCAAATTTTAAACCCCAACCTGTTCCAGATAAATCGCTACCCAAATAGCCATTCATATATTTGTTTCCGTAAGTTACAGAACTTTGGTGTTCCATACCTAAATAAGGGACTTCTACCAGTTTAAAACTATCTTCGTAAAACGGATAAGGACCAAACCAATGTTCAAAAGCTTTCATCATTTTTGGTGCATCTTTAAAATGGTTTTTTGCTTTTTCAAGGTTGTCTTTTAAGACGTAATAATTCATGTCTAAATCGCCTTTTTCGCCTTTAAAAACTTCAGAAAAGTTAGCATAATCACCAATATTAATATTTACACCATAGTTGTTAATTGGGTTTGCTACATGCCAATTAGTTGTAATTGTTTCATCTTTATTATCAATAATATTTTTAAGTCTTCCGTTAGACACATTCATTAACCCTTTTGGGATAGTAACGCTAATATCCATACTATCAACTTCGTCATACATGTGGTCTTTATTAGGCCACCAAACACTTGCGCCAAGTCCTTGACAGGATGAGGCTATAAAATGATTTCCGTTGGTATCTTTTTTCCAAGAAATTCCGCCATCCCAAGGTGCTCTAACAGCTTCACGAGGTTTCCCTTCGTAATAAGCAATTACACTATTTGTTTCACCTATATATTGTTGATCTTTAAGCATTACAAAGTGTGCATTTCCATCGTGTTTTATTTCTAGTTCTTTATTGTTTTGAGTCACTTTAGTCAATACTAATGGTTCTTGCAAGTCAATTTGTAAAACTTGGTTTGGTTTTAAAACGTTATACTGAATTGTATTTGTTCCAGCAATAGTTTTGTCTTCAGGATTAACCTTAATGTCTAAATGATAATAGCTTAAATCCCACCATTCGCGCTCAGGAGTAATACTACCACGAAGGGTGTCTTGTCTAGTAAAGTTGTTTTTTTCTTGTAGTAAGCCTTGGGCTTTTGTTGTTATATGTGGAGAAATTACAAAGAAAAGTAGTAGGTAAAGTGTATTTTTCATTACTATTAAAATTTCTTCTAAATTAATGAAAAATAAAAAACCACTTTACTTAAAAGTAGGTTTTAACTAATAATTTTTAAAATGAATTAATCGTAAATCATTAAAAATTGTTTTTTAATTTTTTATTACTACATTTGTAGTAATAAAACTATACTTGTGGATATAAAACAGTTAAATAAATCAGAACTACAAATAATGAGGTGTTTATGGATTCTTGATAAAGGATTTATGAAAGATATTGTTGAGAAGTTTCCAGAACCAAAACCAGCATATACTACTATTTCTACATTATTAAAACGAATGGTTGATAAGAAGTATATTGGGTTTGAGAGATTAGGAAGAGACAAAGTTTATTTCCCTATTCTTAAAAAGAACGACTATTTTACAAAGCAAGTAAATGGGATGATTCAGCATTTTTTCAACGATTCTAAAGCACAATTTGCATCATTTTTTACTAAAAATGCAGATTTATCGATGAAAGAGTTAGAAGATCTTCAAGCATTATTAAAACAGAAAATGGACCAAAAGAAAGCCAATGATTAGTTATTTTGTATATACCATTATTAGTTTAGGTTGTTCGTATCTAGTTTATGTCGTGTTACTCAGAAAACAAAAGACATTTCAGTTTAATCGTTTCTTTTTAATAGGCTCAATGATTTTATGTTTTGCAGCTCCATTTTTTGAATTTGAATTTCTTGATGCAGTTCCTCGTATTACAGAGATTACTGTCGAAAATTTTGATGAAACTAAAGAAGTAAATCATGATATTGAAAGTTTAGTTTTAAAAGAAACAAAAAGTATTCATTCATCCAACAAAAGTGCACTGTTTTATATTTATTTGGTAATTACACTGTTTTTCTTTTTTAGGTTTTTCAAGAATCTTTTCAAGATATATAAGCATACAAGAATCTGTTATAAACGTTTAGGTAGTCTGAAGTTAATAAAGTGTAACGATTCTGATTTGGTTTCTAGTTTTTTCAACTATATGTTTATAAATGAAAATCATAGATTAACTAACGCTGAATATTTAAGTATACTAAAGCATGAATCAGTACATAGCAAACATTTACATACTATTGATATCATACTATCAGAATTATTTATTTGTGTTTTTTGGTTTAATCCTTTTACTTGGTTATATAAAAAAGTAATACTTCAAAATCATGAGTTTATTGCAGATGAAATTTCCGTTTTATCAGGAATTGATATCGAAAAATATTCCAAAACTATAATTAATTTAGGAAAACAGGATTACCGCATTCCTTTAACTAGCGGATTTAATTTTATTCAAATCAAAAACCGACTTATTATGTTACATCAAAAGAAATCTTCTGTATTAAATCAAGCATTAAAAATTACTTCTGTTATCTTATTATTCGCAGGTATTTTTGTGTTTAGCTCTTATAAAGATTTAAAAAAACCAATTGTAGTTGTTATTGATGCTGGACATGGAGGTAAAGATTCCGGTAATAAAACCGATGTGAAAGAAAAGGAGATTACCTTAGAAATTTCTAATTTATTAGCAAGCTATAGTAATGATAAAATAAAAATTATCCAGACTAGGACGTCAGATGAGTTTATTTCACTTAATCAACGTTCAAAAATAGTAAATAATGCAAATGCAGATTTAATGATTAGCTTACACTGTACGTCAAATAAGGATAATAGTATAAATGGAGTGGAGGCATATTATAAAGATGACAATGACAATAAAGACACCTCTTATAATTATAGTGAGGTTTTAATTGAAAATAAGTTTAATGTTTTTTCAAAATCTCGTGGTATTAAGGTTGCAAATTTTTATCTCCTTAAAAATGTAAACTGTCCAGCCATATATTTAGAACTAGGTTTTTTATCTAATAAAGAGGATAAAGCTATATTGACTAATACATCAAAAAGAGAGGTTATAGCAAAATCTATTTTTGAAAGTTTAAATAAAATTAGAAGTAGTAAATAAGGAAAATAAAAAAGCTGTTTCATTACAAAACAGCTTTTTAGGGTAATTAAAACTAAAACTTAATTTTTAGAAGCAGTATTTTCCTTCTGCTTTTACTTTTTCTGCAATCTCGATACGTAAATCTACGATATCTGGATAGTTAGCATATTTTGTAAAACGCTTAAGACCCATTAACATCATGCGTTGTTCGTCTCCTTCAGCAAAAGAAATAATACTTTCTTTTCCTTTTTCTTCAACAATATCTACTGCGTGATATAAATATAATTTAGCCATTGCGATTTGTGCCGATTGTTCAGCTTCGCTAGTACGCTTAACGTTTTTCTCAGTTCTTAAAATTGCAGACTCTGCCATATAGATTTCAATTAAGATATCTGCAGCTGCAATTAATAATTGTTGGTGATCTTCTAATTGAGGACCATATTTTTGAACAGCACCACCTGCAACCATTAAGAATGTCTTTTTAAGTTTCTTAATCATTTCTTTTTCTTCTGAAAATAACTCAGAGTAATCTGGTGTTTCAAAAGATGGTATTCCCATTAATTCTTCTTGTACTTTAGAAGCAGGACCTAATAAGTCAACATGACCTTTCATTGCCTTTTTAACTAACATACCAACCGCTAACATTCTGTTAATCTCGTTAGTTCCTTCGTATATACGTGCAATTCTAGCATCTCTCCAAGCAGATTCCATAGGAGTTTCTTCAGAGAATCCCATTCCACCAAAAATTTGGATTCCTTCATCTGCACAATTTTGTACATCTTCAGATACCGCAACTTTTAATATAGAACATTCAATTGCATATTCTTCAACACCTTTAAGCTCTGCTTCTTGGTGTGTATTTCCAGCAGCTTCACGCATCGCGATTCTGTCTTCAATATTTTTAGCAGCTCTATAAGTAGCAGATTCACCAGCATAAGCACTTGCAGCCATTTCGGCTAACTTTACTTTAATTGCTCCAAAATCTGCAATAGGTGTTTTAAATTGTTTACGTTCTTTAGCATAGTTTACAGCAGTAGTTAAAATTCTTCTTTGAGAATCTAAACATGCAGCAGCTAATTTAATACGACCAACGTTAAGTGCATTCATGGCAATTTTAAAACCTTCACCACGACCAGCTAACATATTTTCAGCAGGAACAACAGTGTCGTTAAAAAATACTTGACGCGTAGAAGACGCACGAATACCTAATTTATGTTCTTCTTCACCTAAAGTAATCCCATTTGGAGTTTCTCCATTATATTCTACTATAAATCCAGTAATATTTTTATCACCTTCAATACGAGCAAAAACGATCATCACACTACAGAAACCTGCATTTGAAATCCACATTTTTTGACCGTTAATTTTGTATGATTTTCCATCTGCAGAAAGCTCAGCAGTTGTTTTACCAGAATTTGCATCAGATCCAGCTCCAGGCTCTGTTAAACAGTAAGCTCCAAACCACTCTCCCGAAGCTAATTTTGGTACGTATTTTTGTTTTTGTTCATCAGTACCATAAAGAGTAATTGGCATAGTACCAATACCTGTATGTGCACCAAAAGCAGTACTAAATGATCCAGTTCCAGAAGAAATGTAATCACATGTTAATACTGTAGAAACAAATCCCATTCCCATTCCACCAAAAGCTTCAGGTACTGCGACACTTAAAAAGCCCATGTCTCCAGCTTTACGCATAACCTCTTCAGTTAATGCATAATCTTTAGCTTCAAAACGTGCTTTATGAGGTATAATTTCACGATCATTAAATTCCATTACAGAATCTTTCATCATTGCTTGTTCTTCTGAAAAATCTTCAGGAGTAAACACATCGTCACAATTTGTTTCTTTTACTAAGAATTGACCACCTCTTAAGATGTCTTTTTCTAAATCTGCCATATTATTATTCGTTTTTAGATTTCTAGAACTAAGAATCAAGACAGCTTAAGTCCAGATTTGAAACTTGAAATCATTTTTTGTATTTGTTTTATTTTGTTTTCTAATTCTTTAAATTTTTCTTCTGAAATATAACTTTCATTAAAAGCGACATTCAGTTGTGTTTCCCATTCAAATGCCGAACCTAAACTGTGCTCTAAATAATTTGCAAAATGTTTATTTGAACTTTTGCTACTTCCTTCAGATATATTAGAAGGAATAGAAACAGCACATCTATTCATTTGACTCATTAATCCATAAGTTTCAAATTTTGGAAAACCTCGCGTTATTTTATAAGACTCTGAAACTAATTCCATACTTTCATTCCAAATTTTTAATTTTTTGAAGTTATGCATAGCGTCTAGTTTTTGTCTTTACTCTTGGTTCTAAGCGTCTTGATTCTTAATTAAGGAACTCAAATATTCCACAAGCACCTTGACCTGTACCAACACACATGGTAACTGCACCATATTTGCCTTGCATGTCACGCTTACGCATTTCGTCAAAAAGTTGTACAGATAATTTTGCACCTGTACATCCTAATGGATGACCCAATGCAATTGCACCACCATTTACGTTAATAATATCTGGGTTAAGACCAAGTTCTCTAATTACTGCTAAAGATTGAGAAGCAAAAGCTTCGTTTAATTCAATTAAAGCTAAATCGTCTTGTTTTAATCCTGCTTGTTTTAATGCTTTTGGTATTGCTTTAACTGGTCCAATTCCCATAATACGAGGCTCAACACCTGCTGCAGCATAGTTTACCATTCTTGCAATTGGTTCTAAACCTAGCTCTTTAACCATGTCTTCACTCATAACCATTACAAAAGCAGCACCATCACTCATTTGTGACGAGTTACCAGCTGTAACACTTCCTCCAGCAGCAAATACTGCTCTAAGTTTGGCTAAAGCTTCTTTACTAGTTCCTGCACGAGGTCCTTCATCTTTAGTTACTGTGTAAGATTTTGTTGCTTTTTTTCCGTTAGCATCAATGTAAGTTTGTTCCACTTCAATTGGTACTATTTGATCTTGAAAACGATTTTCAGCTTGCGCTCTTAAGGCTTTCATGTGCGAATTAAATGCAAATTCATCTTGGTCTTCACGAGATACTTTAAACTGTTTTGCTACAGCTTCGGCAGTATTTCCCATTCCCCAATAATAATCTTCGTGACCAGATTTTACAATGTCGTAGTTTAATTCTGGTTTAAAACCTGTCATTGGTACGCTACTCATACTTTCTGCACCACCAGCAATAATACAATCGGCCATTCCAGCTTGTATTTTTGCAGTTGCCATACCAATAGTTTCTACTCCAGAAGAGCAAAAACGGTTGACTGTTACACCAGGAACATCAACAATATCTAATCCCATTAAAGAGATTAAACGTGCCATATTTAATCCTTGAGAACCTTCAGGCATTGCGTTACCAACAATAACATCGTCGATACGCTTTGGGTCTAAACCTGGCAATTCCTTCATCATATACTTGATGGTTTCGGCTGCCAATTCATCTGTTCTTTTAAAACGGAACACGCCTTTTGGAGCTTTACCAACTGCGGTTCTATATGCTTTTACTATATATGCTGTTTTCATTTTTTTAGTTTCTTAAAGGTTTACCTTTTGTTAACATGTGCTGAATACGTTCTAAAGTTTTACGTTCTGTACATAAACTTAAGAAAGCTTCACGCTCTAAATCCAATAAATATTGTTCTGTTACGCGTGTTGGCTCTGATAAATCTCCACCAGCCATAACGTAAGCTAATTTATTAGCGATTTTCATATCGTGTTCAGAAATGTAATTAGAGTCTTCCATAGAGTCTGTTCCTACTAAAAACATACCTAATGCTTGTTTACCAAGAACTAAAACGTCATCTCTTTTCACGGGTTGTGTGTAACCAGAATTAGCCATTAACATAGCATGTTGTTTTGCAACAGCTATTTGACGGTCTTTGTTTACTACAACGACATCTTTTCCTTTTTGTAGTAAGTTTAAGTCAAACGCTTCATAAGCAGAAGTCGATACTTTAGCCATACCAATAGTTAAGAAATGCTCTTGTAACACGTTAAGTTGTACGTCTCCTTTTTGGAAAAGATCTTGTGCTCTTAAAGCCATTTCTTTAGAACCTCCTCCACCAGGAATAACACCAACACCAAACTCTACAAGTCCCATATAAGTCTCTGCTGCTGCAACTACTTTATCTGCGTGTAATGATAACTCACATCCACCACCTAAAGCCATTCCGTGAGGCGCAGAAATAGTTGGGATAGAAGAATAACGCATACGCATCATACTATCTTGGAAGTATTTAATAGCCATGTTAAGCTCATCATATTCTTGCTCTGCAGCCATCATGAAAATCATTCCGATGTTTGCACCAACTGAGAAGTTTGCAGCTTGGTTACCAACGACTAAACCAGCAAAATCTTTTTCGGCTAAATCAATAGCTTTATTTAATCCCGCTAAAACGTCACCACCAATAGTATTCATTTTAGATTGAAATTCTAGGTTAAGTATTCCGTCCCCTAAATCTTCAACTACAACGCCAGAATTTTTAAATACTTCGTTTGTTTTTCTAATATTATCTAAAATAATGAAGCTATCTTGTCCAGGTATTTTAGTTTGTTTTTTAGAAGGAATATCATAGTAATATGTTGCACCTTCTTTTACTGTGTAAAAAGATGTATTACCTGCAGCAACCATGTCATTAACCCAAGCAGCAGGCTGTAAACCTTCAGCTTTCATTAACTCGATTCCTTTTTCTACTCCAATAGCATCCCAAATTTGAAATGGTCCGTGTTCCCAACCAAAACCAGCTTTCATAGCATCGTCAATTTTATAAACATCGTCTGAAATTTCTGGAATACGATTAGATACGTAAGCAAATAATGCAGTGAAGCTTTTTCTGTAAAACTCACCAGCTTTATCTTTTCCTTTTACTAATACTTTAAAACGGTCAACTACTTTATCAATCGTTTTCGTTAATTCTAAAGTTGCAAATTTTGCGCGTTTGTTTGGTCTGTATTCTAAAGTGTTTAGGTCTAAAGATAGAATGTCTTTAGTACCATCTGCATTTCTTACTAACTTATAAAAACCTTGTCCTGTTTTGCTCCCTAACCATTTGTTTTCCATCATTGTATTGATGAAGTCAGGTAATTCAAATAACTCTAAACGTTCGTCATTAGGGCAATTTTCTCTAATTCCGTTTGCAACGTGAACCAAAGTATCTAAACCAACAACATCAACCGTACGGAAGGTTGCCGATTTTGGACGACCAATTACTGGTCCTGATAATTTATCAACTTCCTCGATTGTTAAATCTAAGTCTTTAACTGCGTGAAATAAACTTTGTATGCTGAAGATTCCAACTCTGTTTCCTATAAAAGCAGGAGTGTCTTTAGCAACAACAGAAGTTTTTCCTAAGAATTTTTCACCATATTCATTTAAAAATTCTAATACAGAAGGATCAGTATTTGGTCCTGGAATTATTTCGAATAATTTTAAGTAACGTGCTGGGTTAAAAAAGTGTGTACCACAGAAATGCTTTTGGAAATCTTCGCTACGACCTTCATTCATGAATTTTATTGGAATTCCTGAAGTGTTTGAAGTAATTAAAGTTCCTGGCGTTCTGTATTTTTCTAGTTTTTCAAAAACTTGTTGTTTAATGTCAAGTCTTTCTACTACAACTTCCATAATCCAGTCTACATCTGCTACTTTAGCAATGTCGTCTTCTAAGTTACCTGTAGTAATACGACTAGCAAAAGCTTGACTGTAAATAGGAGAGGGTTTAGATTTTAAAGATGCGGTTAATGCATCGTTTACTAATCTGTTTCTTACGACTTTGTCTTCTAAGGTTAATCCTTTAGCTTTTTCTTTGTCGTTTAGTTCTCTAGGAACGATGTCTAATAATAATACATCTACACCAATATTGGCGAAGTGACAAGCAATACCAGATCCCATAATTCCGGAACCAATAATCGCTACTTTTTTAATTCTACGTTTGCTCATATTATTTTAATGTGTGTTCTTTTTGATTGTATATTTTTTTGTTTGAGATCAATTCATTAATTGTATCCGAAACTTCGTAAAAGCTTTTTAATTTTTCATCAGATACGTGTTCTCTAATTGCTTCGTTAAAAACTAAAACACGCTCTTTGGCATCTTTACGTTTTTCTTTACCAAAAGGTGTTAGATAAATTAATACACCACGACCATCATTTGGGTTTGGTCGACGTACTATTAAATCTAATTCTTCCATACGTTTTAGGATTCTGGAAAGACTAGTTGCTTCCATACCCATAATTGGACCTAATGAGGTGGAAGGTGTTCCTTCTTCTTGATCAATACTTAATAAAGTAAAACCAGTAGCCATAGTTGTACCAAATTTAGCAGCTTCTTCGTTGTACATTTTATTAACCGCTAACCATGTGGTTCTAAGGACGTAATCTATGGTTTTGTCTTTCATATTGGAATCATTATAAATGGTTATCTTTTCAAAGATAGTAAAAATTTATTATGCATGCATAATAAATTTAAAATTAGTGCATAAAAAAAAGCTACCAAAATTTAGATAGCTTTTTTGCAGATAAGATTTATTTTAAAGTATTAATAACCATAAATATCGTTGTATAATGCTTTATATTTTTCTTTAATTATTTTACGCTTAAGTTTTAAAGTAGGAGTTAAGTGTCCACCTTCTACAGTCCAAGCTTCGGCTGTTAATCTAAATTGTTTAATTTTTTCCCACTTAGCAAATTTAGTGTTTGCTGTGTCTATCTCTTCTTGTATACGAGCTATTACTTCTGGATTAGCAACTAACGCTTCGTTAGTACCTAATGTTTTGTTATGTATTTTGGCCCAATTTCTGATAAATTCAAAATCTGGTTGTATTATCGCTGCTGGCATTTTTTCGCCTTCACCAATAACCATTATTTGATCTATAAATCTAGATTGTTTACATCTGTTTTCTAATAATTGTGGTGCTACATATTTACCACCAGAGGTTTTAAACATTTCCTTTTTACGATCGGTAATTTTTAAAAAGCCTTCGTCGTCAATAACACCTATATCTCCAGTGTGGAAATAGCCATCTTTAATAACTTCGGCAGTTTTGGCTTCGTCTTTGTAATATCCCATCATGACCTGAGGTCCTTTTACACAAATTTCTCCGTCTTCGGCAATTTTAACTTCAGTACGATCTAATAATTTGCCGACAGTACCTATTTTAAATCCTCCGTTGCGCATATCATTTACAGATACTACAGGAGAGGTTTCGGTTAATCCATAACCTTCCATAACACCAAATCCTGCAGCATTAAATACACGTGCTAATCTAGGTTGCAAAGCAGCACTACCAGATGCCATTACTTTAACTTCGCCTCCAAGTGCAGCTTTCCATTTGCTAAATATTAATTTATTAGCAAGATTTAGTTTTTGTGTGTACCACCAACCATTTTCGCCATAAGGTTTGTATTGCAGCCCAACGTCTACAGCCCAGAAAAATAATTTTTTCTTAATTCCTGTTAACTCAGCACCTTTAGCAATGATTTTGTCATATACTTTTTCTAGTAATCTAGGTACAGCAGTCATTACTTGTGGTTTAACCTCTTGTGCGTATTCGCTTATTTGGTCAATAGGAGCGTAGTGTATTGAGGCACCACAGTATTGGTATAAATATATAAGCATGCGCTCATAGACGTGGCATAATGGTAAAAAACTTAAGGCTTTAGCTGTTCCTAATCCGATAGGTATTCTTTTAAAACTTTCTAAAGCATTGCTAACTAAATTATCGTGCGATAGCATTACACCTTTAGGTTTTCCAGTAGTTCCGGAAGTATATATTAAAGTAGCTAGGTCACTAGCTTTTACATTATCTTTTAACTTTTCAACTTCATTTTGGTTAGATTGATCTTTTCCTAACTCTAATACTTCGTTCCAATTTTTGCAATTTTCTAATTGATCAAAGCAATAAACTTCTATTAACGATGGTACTTCTGCTTTTATTTTTATGACTTTATTATAAACTTCTTGACACGATATAAAACAATATTTGGCTTCTGCATGATTTAAAACGTATGCATAATCCTCTTCGGATATTGTAGGATATACAGGGACATTTTGTGCACCAAGTTGTAAAATACCAATATCCATTATATTCCATTCTGTGCGATTGGTTGAGGATATTACTGCTATTTTATCGTTTTTTGAAACACCTAATCTTAGTAGTCCTCTACTAATTGTATTAGCTTGTTCTAAGTATTTTTTTGTAGAAATTGATACCCATTTACCATCATATTTTGTTGATAATGAATTTTCAAGATTGTATTTTTCAAGTTGATAGTATGGGAAATCGAAGAGTCTAGTTATTTCTATCATTAGATTATTTGCGAAGTTGTTAAGAGTTGCAAAGTATGAAATTTTATTTCCATTTCAAATAGCAGTAAAAAAAAGGAGCTGTAATTAAACAGCTCCTATGCTAACTGATTGATAGCGTGAATATATGCTTTTTTGATTTTTATTTAATAACTAACTATTTTTAAATGAATCCCTTAACTTTCATTTAAATTAAATAAAACACATAAATTCGAAGCTAAATTATGTAAAATCTTTTGTTTAAATGATGTAAAAAATCGTAAAAATTAGAGTTTTAAATAATTATTTAAGAAAATATTCTCAGATTTGAAGTAATCTGAGGGCTTTTGGTTCATAAATAATTTAAAGTCTTTAGTAAAATGAGACAGGTCATAATAAGCATAATACTCTATTAATTGTGTTATTGATGCTTTTTTAGATTCGTATTGCCTCATTAAACTTAAAAATTTATAAAGTTTTATAAATTTTAAAGGTGTTAATCCTATGGTTTTTTTAAACTGTACTTCTAGATGTTTTTGCGAAATTGGAAATATTTTAAGAAGTTCTTCTACATTAATTTTACCTTCTTTTTTGTATATCACCTTAATAGCTTCGTCCACTAATTTTGTGTTTTTACTTTCGTAAATTTGAAGGTTTGATAGTTGGCTTTCAATACGTTGTGCTAATGCTGTTCCGTGAAGGTTTTCTTTAAAAACAGGATATAATAACTCATATAATTTAGTATCTATTTTAGATAGGTTAATATGTTTATCTGTTAATTTAGAAATATCTGTTTTTAAAATTTTGTATAGCGCAGTTGGATGCAAATTAATCCCGAAATTAAAATAGGGGTTTTGTGCCTTCATCGTGTAAGATTTATAGGATTGCCCAAATACAACGATTCCTTTATTCTTATAAATTTTATTTCTTACGCCTGTTTCTAGTGGTGATTTTGATTTAAAAAATAATATATGCGATTGTGCAGTTGGTATTACCTTAGAAATTAAAGGTATTCTGGTTTGCTCAACAGTAAGCTCAAAAAAGTTTTGTACCAACTGGTTAGTGTTGGTACATTCTATATATCTAAAATTCATTAATAGCTTTATGTTCTGAATTATTACAGCATAAACCTAAGAAATTTATTAAAAAAAATATGAATTATCTTACTTTTTATTTTCAATCCATTGCTTCGCATTGGTAAACGCTTCTAACCATGGAGATACTTCATCTTGTCTATTATCTGGATAGTTAGCCCAATTCCATTGAAAAGTAGAACGCTCTATATGTGGCATCATTACTAAATGACGACCAGTTTTATCACATAGCATTGCCGTATTAAAATCTGATCCATTTGGATTTGCAGGATAACTATTGTAACCATATTTTGCAACGATGTTATACTCTTGCTCTGACTTAGGAAGGTTAAATTTACCTTCTCCATGACTTATCCAAACACCTAAGGTCGTGTCTTTTAGTGATGAAAGCATTACCGAGTTATTGTCTTGAACTGTTACTGAAGTAAATGCGCTTTCATGTTTTTTAGAGTCATTGTGAAGCATTTTTCCATGCACCTCATGTTCTGGATTAATCAACTCTAATTCCATAAATAATTGACAACCATTACAAATACCAATGGACAAAGTATCTTCTCTTTTAAAGAAGTTATTTATGGCTTTATTAGCGTTTTCATTGTATTTTATTGCTCCAGCCCAACCTTTTGCAGACCCTAAAACATCACTGTTAGAAAAACCACCAACAGCTCCTAAAAACTGAATATCTTCTAAAGTTTCGCGACCAGAAATTAAATCTGTCATGTGTACATCTTTAACATCAAAACCAGCTAAATACATTGCATTAGCCATTTCGCGTTCAGAATTGCTTCCTTTTTCACGTAAAATTGCAGCTTTTGGTCTTGGTTTAGCGCTATCTATTGTTGGAAGTTTTCCTGTAAAATGGTTAGGGAAACTATACTGTAAATCTTGTTTTTTATAGTTGTCAAAACGTGTTTTAGCTAAACCGTTTGCAGTTTGTTTTTGGTCTAATAAAAAAGATGTTTTGTACCACATGTCTCTTAATCTAGAGACAGTCATAGTAAAGACTTCAATACCATTTATAACACTTAATGTATCACTATCAGTAACTTTACCAATGTTATAAAAAGCAATATTAGCGTCTGTAAGTACTTTTTCTATAGCATCATCTTTAGATTGAAAAACAATCCCTGAATTTTCAGAAAATAAGACTTTACAAGAGTCCTTTTGGTTTAAAGCAGTAATATCTATTTCTGCACCTAAATTTACATCAGCAAAGCATAACTCTAATAATGTGGTAATTAGTCCACCAGAAGCGATATCATGTCCAGCTATAATTTGATTATCCTTAATTAATTTTTGGATAGTATTAAATACTGTTTTTACGTACTTAGCGTCTTTAGTGTTTGGAGTGTTGTTACCAACTTTGTTTAATATTTGCGCAAAGCTACTTCCTCCTAATTTAAAGTCGTCTTGAGATAAGTTTATATAATATATATCACCACCTTGTCTTTTAAAAACAGGCTCGATAACATTTTTAATATTATTACAGTTTGCTGCAGCAGAAATAATTACAGTTCCAGGAGAAATAACTTCCTCGTTAGGATACTTTTGCTTCATTGACAACGAGTCTTTTCCTGTCGGAACATTGATTCCTAAGTCAATTGCATATTCTGAAATAGCTTGTACTGCTTCGTACAAACGTGCGTCTTCACCTTCATTTTTACAAGGCCACATCCAATTGGCAGATAATGATACAGATTCTAGTCCATCTTTTAATGGAGCCCAAATAATGTTAGTAAGTGCTTCTGTAATACTGTTTCTACTTCCAGCAACAGGATCAATTAATCCAGAGATAGGAGAGTGTCCTATAGACGTAGCAATCCCTTCGACACCATTATAATCCAAAGCCATTACACCCATATTATTTAATGGGATTTGTAATGGACCAACACATTGTTGTTTGGCAACTTTACCGCCAACACAACGGTCCACTTTATTTGTTAACCAATCTTTGCATGCCACAGCTTCAAGTTGTAATACTTGGTCTAGATAATCGTAAAATAAATTTGGGTCATAAGAGATACCACCATAATTTCTGTCAATTGTGGTGTCTGTCATTATTGTTTTTGGCGAACTTCCAAACATATCCTCTAAAGCTAAATCCATAGGTGTATCACCTTTGGTTTTAGATTTAAATGTAAATCTATTGTTTTCTGTTACGTCACCAACAGTATAAATCGGAGAACGTTCTCTTTCTGCAATTCTATTTAAATGATCTAAATGTTTTTCGGCAATAACTAATCCCATTCGTTCTTGAGATTCGTTACCTATAATTTCTTTGGCAGAAAGGGTTGGATCACCAACAGGTAAGGCATCTAAATTTATAGTTCCACCTGTGTCTTCAACTAATTCTGATAAGCAGTTTAAGTGTCCACCTGCACCATGATCATGTATAGAGACTATAAAATTCTCGTCACTTTCTACCATTCCACGCACAGCATTGGCAGCACGTTTTTGCATTTCTGGGTTAGAACGTTGTACAGCATTAAGCTCTATACCAGAAGCAAACTCTCCTGTATCTGCAGAGGATACTGCAGCTCCACCCATTCCTATACGATAGTTTTCACCACCTAAAATTACTATTTTATCACCTTTTTTAGGTGTATCTTTTAATGCTTGATCTGCTTTACCGTAACCAATACCTCCTGCTTGCATGATTACTTTATCGTAACCAATTTTTCTGTTGGTTCTTTTTTCACCATTAATAATCGTGCTTTTTGCTTCGTCGTGTTCAAACGTTAAGACAGATCCACAAATTAAAGGTTGCCCAAACTTGTTACCAAAGTCTGATGCACCATTACTAGCTTTTATTAAAATATCCATTGGTGTTTGGTATAGCCAAGGACGTGCTTCCATAGCTTGTTCCCATGGTCTATTTTCTTCTAATCTAGAATAAGATGTCATGTAAACAGCAGTTCCTGCTAATGGTAACGATCCTTTTCCACCAGCTAATCTGTCTCTAATTTCTCCTCCAGATCCTGTTGCAGCTCCATTAAATGGCTCTACGGTTGTTGGAAAGTTATGTGTTTCCGCTTTAAGCGAAATAACAGAGTCGTAATCTTTTTTTACATAGAAATCAGGAACATCTGCACGTTTTGGCGCAAATTGCTCCACTTTAGGACCTTTTATAAAAGCAACATTATCTTTATATGCCGAAACGATAGTGTTTGGATGTTGCTTGGAGGTTTCTTTAATTAGTTTAAAAAGCGATGTTGTTTTTTCTTTTCCATCAATGACAAATGTCCCATTAAAAATTTTATGACGACAATGTTCTGAGTTGACTTGAGAAAACCCAAAGACTTCTGAATCTGTTAATGGACGACCTATTTTTTTTGATACGCCTTCTAGGTATTCAATTTCTTCATCATTTAAAGCTAAACCTTCTTGTTGATTATAAGACGCTATATCCTCAATATTTAATATTGGTTCTGGTTGGATATTTATTGTAAAAGACTCTTGGTTTAATCCATTATATTTTTCTGAAATCATTGGATCAAAACCTGTAAAGTCTTTTTGGCAAGCTTCAAATTCTTCAATTCTGATGATGCCATCAATACCCATATTTTGGGTGATTTCTACTGCATTAGTACTCCAAGGTGTAATCATTGCAGCTCTAGGACCAACAAAAAAAGCATCTAATGATGCTTGTTCTATTTTTGGCTGGTTGCCAAATAACCAAATCAATTTAGAAATGGTTTGCGTTGATAATTCTTTTGTTGCTTGAACAGCAAAAAGGTTACTGTTTTGGTTTCCGAAGAAATGAATCATTATATTTTAGTTTGAGTGTTGTTTTTTATAAAGACACAAATTTAGGTTTTTTAGGGTTAATTATAGATAATAATTGCTGCTTAATTTAAGAGTTATTCACTAGGTTTTAAACAAAAAAAAGCGACTTAATTAAGTCGCTTTTTAAATTATAGATTAAGATATACTTATTCTTTAATCAGTTTTTTAGTAATACTACCGTTTTTGTTTTGTAATCTTAATATGTAGACACCTTTACTTAAGCTAGATAGACTAACTTTATTGTTTTTAGAAGTCACGTTACCTTTTAAAATCTTTTTACCTAAAATATCATAAATTTCAAAGCTAGAGTTTTCATTAACCTCAATAGTTAATAAGCTAGATTTAATAGGGTTTGGATATATTTTGATTTCTTGTTTGTTAAAGTCTGTTGTGCTTAATGTTTGATTATGTTGTCCTAAGTTGGTACATGTATCAGATGGAGATTCGGTCCATTCATTTAGGTTAAAGGTGCTATTTCCTCCAGAAATATTTGAATTTCTTACCAAAGTAGTGTTTGCAGCATAAATCGTATTATCTCCTAAAGTACCAATTATGTCAATTAGGATTCCGTTTTTAAATAATCCTATAGCATCATTACCATTAAATCCTGTAATGGTATTATTTGAATCATCTACAGCAGCTGTACATACTGATAAATTACTATTTCCTATAACATACACGTCATTATTATTGATTGATGCACCACTAGGAAAGTTGTATGTTGCTGTCCATCCCGAGTTACCGTTAGAGCTTAATCTTAGTTCATAACCTGTTAGGTCTGTTATAGCTGCTCCAGTAAAGTTTGCAATTTCCAAAGCTTTATTGTTACTAGAACCTTCTATATATTCTGAAAAGTACAAATCGTTACTTGTACCTGTACTTCCAGCTAATGTAGTTTCAGTAGCTGTTGTACTTAATGCAGAGGTGTTGTCTTCTGCGTCTCTTGCTCTTACAGATAGCGTGTAAGTCGTTTCTGGTGTTAATCCTGAAATAGTATAAGTCGTTGCGTTTGATCCTGTATTTACGTAATTGCTACCATCAAAAACATCGTAACTTACAACAGCTGTGTTGTCAGTAGATGCTGACCAAGATAAATCAATTGTAGTTGATGTTGGATTAGAAGCTACTATATTTGCAGGCACTGTTGGAGCTTGTGTATCTGTAGGTCCAGGATTCCATATAGCATTTGCGTATTCTGGATGACTAATAAATGGATTAGCGTTACCTTGAAAATTGTAAGCTGAGTTATTACGTTGTATATCTCTGGCATCTACTGGATCAACATTATTGTGCCAATCTAATAACAAACTAATAGCCCAACCCTGAAATACTTGGTCATTAGTACCATTAAACATATCAAAACTGGTGTAACCATCAACTGTGTTTTCATAACGTGTCGCAAAGTATAACAAAGCTCTTGCAACATCACCTTTAAACTCGTCAATTGGTTCAAAAACAGTTCCTGAATATCCAGGAACAGCACTTGTTCCTTTTTTAGATCCGTTAGAATATGTATTACTAGCAGAACCCACAATACCAAATGCAAAGCTTCCGCGTCCGCCATTAACATAGCCATCTGTTGGATACACGTGATGTATGTCATTTTTCATTGGAGAGGCTTCTCCAAATGATGATTGAGGCACTAAATGTTCTCTGTTATAACAAACACCTTCAGCATTGTAATTTCCGCATTGATCAGAGTTGTATGTATAGCTGTATTGGTCTGTAGCAGTAGGTTTTTCAGAATAAATATCTAAAATTGTATTATCGTTTTCATAATAAAGGTCTCTATCTGTGGTTTCATATCCCAACCATAAACCTGAATAGCCTTGATCAGAATGTCCATTAGTAATAATACTTCTTAATTCTGATTTAAGAGCATAACCAGTTAATCCAGTAGCACTATCATAATAATTAGCTGGAACTTGAGCAAAACTAGTTAGTGTTAGTAGTAAGGTTAATGATAATAAGTAAAATTGTTTCATTGTTAAATATTAAAGGGTATTACGATATGTTAATTAAATTTATACATGTTATTTGTAACTAAAATAATTGATTTTAAAAATGTTAACTTTTTAAATACAATTATTTAAGTTGAAATACAATTATTTTCTTTCTAAAAGCGCCATATAAAAGCCATCATAGCCTGATTGGTGAGATAAAATTTTATTATCCTTGATTAAAGAAAACTCTTTACCACTTTCTGAAGCTAAAAATTTGGTTACTTGATCTTGATTCTCTGATGGTAAAATAGAACATGTAGCATATACTAATTTTCCTCCAGACTTAACCATTCTAGAATATGAGCTTAATATTTCGGCTTGTGTTTTTTTGATTTTTTCAATAAATTCTGGTTGCATTTTCCATTTAGCATCTGGATTTCTTCTTAAAACGCCTAATCCAGAACATGGTGCATCAATTAATACACGATCTGCTTTATCATAAAGTTTTTTAATAACTTTAGTCGAGTCTATGTGTCTTGGCTCAATATTATGAGCTCCAGCACGTTTAGCACGACGTTTTAACTCTTTTAATTTATTATCGTAAATGTCTAGTGCAATTATTTGACCTTTATTTTCCATCAAACTTGCAAGGTGCAATGTTTTTCCTCCTGCACCAGCGCATGTATCCACAACACGCATTCCAGGTTCTACTTGTAAATATTCTGCAACTAATTGAGAAGAGGCATCTTGCACTTCAAAATGACCATTTTTAAAAGCCTCTGTAGTAAATACATTACCACGTTCGGCTAATTTTAATGCATTTGGGTATTTTTCTAATGCTTCAGTTTCAATATCTAAATCAAATAAATCGGATTTAAGTTTTTCTCTAGTTGTTTTAAGTGTATTTACTCTTAAAATAACATCAGCTTGCTCATTTAAGGCAGCAGCTTCTTTAGTCCAAACAGCTTCGCCTAAAGCTTCAGCAGCTAACTCATCCATCCAATCTGGAAACGACTCTTTTATTTTTCTAATTTTAGAAAATTCGTCAAAACGACCTTTAATTTTTCTTGTCGGTGTATTTTCAAAATATTTCCAATCAGGAAGTGTGATACCTTTTAGTGTAGCCCAAACCGCAAACATACGCCAGATTTCATCTCTGTTAAATGGTTCTTTTACTTCAGCAATTTCTGCATAAAGCCTTTTCCATCGTACGATATCGTATGTGGTTTCTGCAACAAAACCTCTATCACGACTTCCCCAACGTTTGTCGCGTTTAAGTAATTGTTGAACAACTTTATCTGCATAATGACCGTCGTTAAAGATTAATAATAAACCATCAACTGTGGCAAAGCATAAATTTTTGTGTAAGCGCATTTTTTTGTATTTAATAACGTGCAAAGTTACTTAAATAACACCAATTTGTATTACTTTTTAGTATTAAGATATTATAGATTTGTCATTTAAAAAATAATTTTAAATAAATGCACAAGTTTTTTAAAAGTATTGCATCTAAACTTATTAATAGAATATCTAACATTTTTGACAGAAACAGATTTTATACACCAGCTTAAGGCTAAAAGTAGCGCCTCTTATAGTAAGCTTTTGGAGGATTTTCAGCACAAAGTGTTTGGGACTTGTCTGTCATTTGTACCAAATAGGGAAGATGCAGAGGATATCGCTCAAGAGGTTTTTGTGGAGGTTTTTAATTCTATTCATAAATTTAAGCAAGAATCTAAGTTAGCCACATGGATTTATAGGATTACAACCAATAAATGTTTAGAATTTATTAGAAAAAAAAACGCTAAAAAACGTTTTGCTTTTTTAGAGTCATTGTCAAGTAATGATTATAATCTAGATAAAGCTAGTTACTTTACAGAGATTAATCATCCAGGATTAGTTTTAGAACAAAAAGAAACTAGTGAAATCTTGTTTTTAGCTATTAACAAATTGCCTGAAGCACAACGTATAGTTTTTACGCTAAATAAAATTGATGATAAAAGCTATAAAGAAATTAGTGAAATTACTAATAAAAGTGTTGGATCTATTGAGTCTTTGCTGTTTAGAGCTAAAAAGAATTTACAAAAAACACTAGAAAATTTTTATAAAAATCAAGAGTAACACAAGTTTTTTAAGACTATTACATCTAAATTAATATGAACACAAATAATAACATTCAAGATAAAATAGATAGCACATTAAATGCTTTAGATACTTTAAATAGTGTCCAAGTTTCTCCTTTTTTTAAGGATAAAACTATGCAAAAAATGTTTGCAGAAAAACAGGTAACTTCTAAATCTTGGAGTTGGTTTACACCGCAATTACAATTAGCAACGTTAGTTTGTGTTGTAATTGTTAACGTATATGCTATCCGCCAAATTAATAGCACAAAATATAACGACGCTATTTCTAGTTTTGCCTCAGATTATGGATTGAACTCAGATTCAGAATCTTCATTTTTAAAATTATAATCATGAAAAAACACACCGTTTTATATCTTTTACTTATTGTTTTAATTATAATGAATGGCTTTTTTCTATTCAATTATATAGGTCGTCCAGGTCAGAATGGACCTAAAGCATCAGGAGATTTTATTGTAACTGAGTTAAAATTTAATGACCAACAATTAGCACAATTTAAAAGTTTAGAAGCTAAACATCACAATAATATGCGTGCAGTTGGTGATGCTATTAAGTCTTTAAAAGACCAGTTGTTTAGTAATATTACTGCAGCTTCAATTGATCAACAAGAGATAGATAATTTAATAGTAAATATTGCAGACAAAACAATTACAAGAGAACACGAATTGTTTAAAAGATTAAGGGCAATTTATAATTTGTCTGATGATAAACAAAAAGAACAATTTAAATCTATAATAAAAAAAGCACGAAGATTTGATAATCAAGGACCAGAACATCCTAATAGACCAGATTAAAACACAATGTTATTAAAAAATATAAAAAGACCTTCGGTAAATTAAAGGTCTTTTTTTTTGTGTTTTATTTAACATAATTGGCCACAAGTTATTTTAAAACTAGACATCTAAACACCATAACAAATAAATTTTTAGTCATGAAAAACAACATATTAAGTACAGCAGTATTAGTGTTTGGTTTAACAGTTTTAAGTGTAACTAGTGTTAGCGCTCAATCTAGCGATAAGCAGAAAAAAGAACCACCAACATTTAGTCAGTTATTAAAAGAATTGGATAAAGATGAAGACGGTAAATTATCTAAATCCGAAATCAAAGGACCTTTAAAAGAAAATTTTGATAAAATTGATACAGATGAAGACGGATTTATATCTGAAGCTGAATTTAAAAAAGCACCAAAACCAAAAAAAAGAGAACGTAACTAATTAGATAACATAACCAATAAACCATAAATAATATGAAGTATATAAAAAGCAAATTAAACCTTTTATTAATAGCAGTTGTATTTGGTATAACGCTTACAGTCTTTACTTCTTGTAATGACGATGATAGTGTTACAACAACAGAAATAGAGGATGAAGACGTTGTAGTAATTGACGATACTGATTTTGAAGCCACAGATTGGACTTCTGAGACGCACAGTAAAGATGCAGATCCTAATTTTGAAGAAGTATTTGAAGATAACGCTGTAAAAAGATTAGATATAGTAATTACTGAAGCACGTTGGCAATCTATGCTTGATAATATGACAAGCCTTTACGGAACTTTTGGAGCTGGTGCAGGTGGTCCAGGAGGAGCTGGTGGTGGTGTTTTAACAGAAACTGATGAAGATCCAATTTTTGTACCTGCCGAAGTATTTTATAATGGTATTGAATGGTATCGCGTTGGTGTAAGATTTAAAGGTAATTCTAGTTTACAAACTAGCTGGCAAAATGGGATTTTAAAACTTTCGCTTAAATTAGATTTTGATGAGTTTGAAGATGATTATCCACAAATAGACAACCAACGTTTTTATGGTTTTAAAAAGTTAAGTCTTAAAAATAACTTTGATGATAAGTCTATGTTGCGCGAAAAAGTAGCGACAGATGTTTTTAGAAACTCAGGATTAGTAGCCTCACATACCGCATTTTATACCGTTTATGTAGACCATGGTGATGGACCACAATATTTTGGACTGTACACTATGGTGGAAGAAGTGGATGATACCGTTTTAGATACACAATTTTCTGATGATGATGGTAATTTATACAAGCCAGATGGTGTTGCTGCTAGTTTTGCTATGGGAACTTATAATGAAAGTGAATACGTTAAAAAAACTAATGAAGATGAAGGCGATTTTGATGATGTTGCTAGTTTATTAGCTGTAATAAATGATGGTTCAAGAACTACAGACCCAGAATCATGGAGAGCAAATCTTGACGCTGTGTTTGATACAGATGTTTTTATAAAATACTTAGCAGTTAATACAGTCGTTCAAAATTGGGATACTTATGGAAGGATGACACATAATTATTTTTTATATAACAATCCCGATACTAGTAAACTAACATGGATACCATGGGATAATAACGAAGCTTTGCAAACAGGAAAAATGGGAGGCTCATTACCATTGGATTTTTCCGGTTTAAACAACTCTGAATGGCCATTAATTGGCTATTTGTATCAAGACTCGGTTTACAAAGCGCAATATGACACCTATGTACAAGACGTTGTAGAAAATGCTTTTAATGTTAGCACAATTCAGTCTCTGTACGCGAATTACGCAGCATTAATACAACCTTATGCAACATCAGAAGTTGCAGGTTATAGTTTTTTAGAAAATGGTTCGGATTTCCAAAATGCAGTTAACCTTTTAAATACACATGTATCATCTCGTGCAACAGCAGTTAGTGATTACTTAGATTAAAAATAATTAATTAGTTTTTTAATAGCAGTTAAAGGCTTCATTATGTAAAACTTATGAGGCCTTTATAATAACGATATACTATTAAGACGAAATAACTTCAATATAAAACATTTTATCACAAGTTTTATAGAATAAAAACATCTAAAGCTTATAAACAGTATTTAAAAATGAAAAATAACCAATTAAAAACAGTATTAACAGTCTTTTCAATGCTATTATGTTTTAGCGTTTTTGCTCAAGGACCTCCAGGTGGAGGTGGACAAGGCGGAAGAGGAGGCGGAAGAGGTCAGCAACGTGGAGGCACACCAGATGCGTCTGAAATTCTTTCAAAATTAGACATTAATAAAGATCAAGTGATTGATAAAGATGAAGCAGCTAGCGATGAAAGAGGGAAAATATCAGAAGATTTTGATGTCATTGACACTAACGAAGATGGAGTGATTGATTTGGATGAATTAAAAGTGTCTTTAGATGATAGTAAGCCTAGAAAAATTTCAGCTAAAAAAATAATCAAAGCTGTTGATGATAATGGTGACGGAACATTAAATGAATTAGAAGTAGCTGCTAAAAAGAAAATTGAATTATCTGATAATTTTAGTAAGATAGATACTAATAGTGATGGTGAGTTAGATTTGGAAGAATTAAAGGCGTTTTTTGAAACTGACGATAAGCCTAAACGTAGAAAAAGAGACTGATGTTAAACAAGAATAACCAAACAAATGAAAAATATATTTAAAATTATTACACTAGTGATTATTGGACTTTTGTTAGGTTGTAATAGTCAAAAAAAATCTACGTCTCATAGTCATGATGGATCCGAAAATCATTCCCATGACACAGAAAATAACGTAAATTCTACAACCAATTATTACGGGAATTACGACCTAGAGGATGCTACTTTTGGGACTAAAACTAAAGTTAGTATTGTTGGAGATACACGTATTATGGTGACCAATTCATTACCAAACCATGACACAGGAGCTTTTCCTAATCCAGGTAATCCAAATACTATCGCGCCTCAGGATATCACTTATTCATTTCCATTAATACCAAAATATACTGGTAAAGCGCAATGGATGAGAGAACCAGGAATTGCTTTAAATGGAATTAAATTTGAACCTCAAACTGCAGAGGTGGTTATTTGTGATACAGGAGAAAATTATCGTGTAGAGGCTATTCAGGATGTTATAGATCTTGGTTTGGATTTTAATCATGCACATGTACAACCTACAGGTGCTTATCATTATCATGGGACGCCAACGTCTGTGATTTCAAAATTTGATACAGGACAAGATTTGGTTCATATTGGATTTGCTCATGATGGTTTTCCTATGTACTATTCAAAAAGTGGACAGTATAAACCTAGCTTTAAACTGTTAGACGGAACCAGAGAAGGTGAAGATTGTACTTATGATAATCCTCATCAACATATGGATATTGCTGTTGGTGGTCATCATGATGGGACATATGGCTCTGATTACGAGTATGTAGCTGGTTATGGAGATTTAGACGAGTGTAATGGTATTACTGTTGATGGTAAGTATATGTATTTAGTAACTAATCAGTTTCCTTATGTTGGTCGTTGTGTTATGGGAGAAGTAGAAGCAGATCAACAAGGACCACCAAATGGACAACCAAATGGTCAAGGAGAACGACCAGATCCATCTCAAATAATAGAAAAGATGGATGCTAATAATGATGGTAAATTATCTGTTAACGAAGCTAAAGGGCCTTTAAAAGAAGACTTTTCTAAAATTGATAGCAATAGCGATGGTTTTATTACAAAAGAAGAATTAGAAAAAGCCTCAAAAAATGGAGGACAAAGACCACAAGGCGGACGTCCTCAAGGCGGAAGAAATTAATTTATATAAAATAAAAAGCAAGTTTTTTTGATAACACGCATCTAAACTTTAAATAACCTTAAAACGCTAATAGTATGAAACTTATATTTAAACCTTTAACGTACATTTCAATTGTTGCTTTAGCATTATTTGCTTGTAATAGTGATGATTCAGTAAGTGACGTTTCAGTAATTGATGGTACTAATGATGATGAGGAGGTAGCTGTAACAGAATTACATGCAGCGTTTTCAGCATTTAATTCGGATGCTGTTACAGTACTACTATCTGATGATGGTACTCAAGTAAATATTGAAACGACAGGGTTTCCTGATCATACTTCAATTTATTGGGAACCTGATAATGCACTTTATATTGATGAACCTGGCGTAACTAAAACAACTCAAAACACATATATTGGCGGAGGTCAAGGAGAAGCTGCAAGTTTTACAGTGGATGCAACACCAAATTTAACAGGTGCCTCCGTTACTACACAATTAAACACTATTGGTATTGCTGTTAGTGGTGCGTCTATTTTTAATGATCAGGAAGGCATGGGAGATTTAGATCAAGCAGCTGGAAGTTTAGATTGGGCTGGCGCACATAAAGGTCCTGGTGTATATCACTATCATTTAGAGCCTACACCAATTACTAGCAACGACGATAGTTTAGTTGGAATATTATTGGATGGTGTGTTTATTTATGGTAGACAATGTAGTGCTACAGGTACACATCCTACAGATTTAGATGCTTCTGGTGGTCATACATCTACTACACAATACACAAATGGAGTAGAGGAGTATCATTACCATATAATAAACGAAGTATATCCGGCTAGCAATTATGCATACGCACCAGCATATGTATTATTTGCAGGACCATTCCAAGGTTACTAAAATATAAAAGCATGAGACCAATTCTTTTTTTTATAGTTATAGTATTTACAATAACAGGTTGTAAAGACGCTTCTGATAGTACAAGTAGTAATACCGTCACTAAAAATGAACAGGCAATAGTTATAGGTAATGTAGAATTATTAAAGGAAGCATTGGTACTTAATGGTAATAAAGGAAGATGGTATTACAAAGACAAACCGTATACTGGTTATTCTTTAAAATATTATCCAAATGGCGTTTTAGAAGAAAAATTAGGTTTTTTTAATGGAAGAAGAGAAGGTGTAGCAAAACGTTGGACTAAAAATAAAAAACTACAACTAGAATCTTATTATAAAAATAATAAGTTAGACGGTGTTTATAAAACATGGTGGGAAAATGGTGAGTTATCTGGGCAGTCGTTTTATGAAAACGGTGTAAAGCAAGGTGAAGAAAAACAATGGTTTCCTGATGGGCAAATGTTTAAATTAAGAAATTTTGCGGATGGAAAAGAGCATGGTTTTCAAAAAGCGTGGTTAGCTAATGGCAAATTATATGTTAATTACGAAGCAAAAAATGGACGTATTTTTGGTATGAGACGGGCTAGTTCATGTGTTAGATTAGAAGATGAAGTTGTAATCAGAAAAAAAATAGTTTTATGAAATACTTATGCATCATAGTAGTGTTAATTTTTACTAGTTGTAAGAAGGACGTTAAAAAAGAAAACATTAAAGTAATTGAAAACAGCAGAGTAGAGTATCTGCCATATTACAACGATGACTCGTTTACACCGCACTGGTTAACACCTAATACTAAAGAGGAAAGGGCGTTTCATAAAATCCCTGACTTTTCTTTACAAAACCAATTAGGAGAAACGGTAACGCAAAGCACGTTTGATAATAAAATATATATTACCGATTTCTTTTTTACAACCTGCCCAGGTATTTGTCCTAAAATGACAGGTAATATGGCCAAAATTCAGGAAGAATTTAAAAACGATCAGGACGTTTTATTATTATCTCATTCGGTAATGCCAAGTACAGATTCAGTTTCTGTTTTAAATGCTTATGCTACCAATAATAACGTTATAGCTAATAAATGGCATTTAGTAACAGGCGATAGACAACAAATATATGATTTGGGAAGAGATCACTATTTTGTAGAAAGTGATTTAGGAGAAATAAAAAGTATTGATGACTTTTTACACACCGAAAATTTTTTACTAATAGATAAAAATAAACACATAAGAGGTATCTATAATGGATTAAATAGAGCTTCCATAGCTCAATTAATTATAGATATAAAAGCATTAAAAATAGAAGGGTAAATAATTTTGGTTGATTATTTTTCAGGAAAGCTTCGCTGTAATGGTGGAGCTTTTCTATTTTTATAGAAAATTAATAATCATGAAAAAAATAATATATCTAATATTTAATATTTCGCTTATAATTGGATTAGGTAGTTGTGGTATTGGTAAATATAAAACGGTACCAAAGCCAATCAAAACAACTTTTACAGCTGTTGAGATAGAAACGTTGATAGAAGATGATGCTTTAAATGTAAGAGCTATTGAAATTATTGATACTGTTGGTTTAGCCTACTTAACTTCTGAAGGTAAATTTGGTATGTATTTTCATAGTGATTTACCAGGAATTAATGCGATTAAAAAGGTATTCCCCATTCAAATAAAACACGATAGCATTATTCCAAATTTTAGAGCATTAGCTGTTACTAGTAATAAAGGTTATGGGTTAAGTATAGGGTCACCTGCTTTGATTTTTAATTTAGATGTTGATTTACATAAAAACACAGTCGTGTATCAAGAAAATCATGAAAAAGCATTCTACGATGCTATGGAATTTTGGAATGACCAAGAAGGTATTGCAATTGGAGATCCAACAGATGATTGTTTAAGTGTAATTATAACACGAGATGGAGGAGAGTCTTGGACAAAACTATCGTGTGATATGTTACCAAAAGCAAAAGAAGGAGAAGCTGCATTTGCTGCAAGTGATACTAATATAGCTATTGTAGGCGATAAAACTTGGGTGGCTACAGGTGGTAAGGCTAGTCGTATTTTATATTCTCCAGATAAAGGAAACACTTGGGAGGTCTTTGAAACACCAATTATACAAGGCTTAGAAACTACAGGTATTTATAGTATAGATTTTTATGATGAAAACAATGGTTTTGCAGTAGGAGGAGATTACACCAAAGCAGATGATAATGTGGCTAATAAAATAAAGACTATTGATGGCGGAAAAACATGGCAACTTATGTCTAATGGTACTGGGCCTGGTTACAGAAGCTGTGTGCAATACCTACCAAATAGCAATGCGCAACAATTAGTTGCAATTGGATTTAAAGGAATAGATTACAGTAGTGATGCTGGTAATACGTGGACGCATTTAAGTGATGATGGGTATTATACTATTAGGTTTATAGATGAAACAACAGCGTATGCTGCAGGAAATAAAAAGATTAGTAAATTAACCTTTAAATAGATTGTTTTAATAGTAGAAATAGCGTCATTCTGAATTTATTTTCAGAATCTCATAATTATTCAATCAAAGAATTTAAAATCAAAACAAGTTAAGTTTTATGCAAAAAAAAAGAAGCCTATTGGCTTCTTTTTTTTAGTCTTTTTTATTGTCTTTGTGTCTTCCTCTAAACTCTTCAATCATTTTTCTTTTAAAGGAGCGCTCAGCATTAAATAGTAATACAATTTTTTTGTAACTAATTATTTTTGAAAGCTTATCAACGTATATTTTATAGCTTTTTACTCTAGCGTCTTCCAAATCTTGCATGTCCTTAATTAGGGTTTCAGCTTCTTTGTTAGTTAATTTTGTAACATCAATATCCTTACGTTTGATGTCAGATGCTTCTCTTAATTTGCTTTTTTGTTCTTCAAAGTCATTGTAAATAGGCCAAAAAGCTTCTGCTTCCTTGGAGGAAAAATCTAATTGCTCTGTAATGTGTGCTACTTTTAAAGCTTTAAGTTTTTCGTGTTGTTTTATTTTTTCTTTTTGTGCAATTGCACTAAAAGAAAACACTAAAACTAGTAATGTTATAATATGTTTTTTCATTGTAATATGTTTTATTCTTGGTATAAGTCGTTTAAATCTATATCGTCAATATAGTCTTCAACTTCAATTAAATTATAATCTATAAAATCTGTTTGTGATAATTCCGAGTCATTAATTAACATATTAAGATCGTTAATTTCTATTTCATCTAAAATATAGTTTTCTACGGTATCTGTATCTAAGCTGTCTAATGTAGGAGCTGCTTTAAATAGGTTTAAATTAAATAATAGTACTATGGCTGCAGCAACGCTAGATAATGATACAATAGTTTTTTTGTTAAAAAGATTAAATACTTTAGGTTCTGGCTTATCTAATTTAGATAAAATATTGTTTTCTAAAGTTTCAAAATAACCATCTGGAACCTTAAAACCAGGGGTTTTAGAATGTCCTTCTAATGTTGCTTGCGCTAGAATGGCATCTTCTAATCCTTCAAAGTAGTCCTTAGGGATTTTAAATCCTGAAGTCTTGATTGTATTTAAGCTTTCTTTTTTCATTGTATTATTAAGACTAAAAAAAACGTAATTGGTTTAATGTTCTTTTAAATAGGCTTCTATTTTTTTAGAAGCTAAATGGTAGGATGCCTTTAAAGCTCCTTCACTGGTGTCAAGTATTTCTGATAGTTCGCTGTATTTTAAATCTTGAAAATATTTCATATTAAATACTAATTGTTGTTTTTCAGGAAGTGTTGCTATTGCTTTTTGAAGTTTAAGCTGTATGGCTTCTCCTTCAAAGTAAACGTCCGATTGTAAATTGTTTATTGCTAAATCCTGAGTATCGTGACTAGCAGTGTTTTTTAATTTTGCGTTTCTTTTTAAATGCGTTAAAGCTTCGTTAGTTGCTATTCTATAAATCCAAGAGTATAATTGGCTGTCGCCTTTAAATTTATTAATGTTTTTAAAAACCTTTATAAACGTATTTTGTAAAACGTCATCCGCATCGTCATGAGATTTTACTATATGTCTAATGTGCCAATACAATCGCTCTTTGTATAGCGTGATTAGTGTTTTAAAAGCAGCGTTTTTTTCTGATTCAGATTGTAATTGCTGCACTAAAAGTGTTTCGTTCTCTGACATATTAATTATTAGACTCTAATTTAAGCTAATAGTTTAAAAATTTTATTAGAATTTTTAATGATTATTAAAAGTCTGTAAATCATGGTTTTATACAAAAATAAACGATTAAATGTATGTTTTATCGGTTTAAAACCAAATTTTACTTGTTTTTTAGTATTATTTGCGTTAGATTTATATTATTAAATTTAGTTATGTTGTTGGCCCCAAATCTAGCAATGCACAAAAAAAAGGATAAACCAAGTTTATCCTTTTTTTAATTTATTTATTGTTTTAATTATTCAAAGCTTTGCATCTCTACTAACTTTTTATACATACCGTTTTTTTCTAATAGTTCTGTGTGTGTACCTTGTTCTACAATTTCACCTTTTTGCATTACAATAATTTGATCTGCATTTTGAATAGTAGACAGTCTATGCGCAATTACAATAGATGTTCTGTTTTTCATCATGTTTTCTAATGCAACTTGCACTAAACGCTCGCTTTCAGTATCTAAAGCTGAGGTTGCTTCATCCAAAATCATAATAGGAGGGTTTTTAAGTACAGCTCTAGCAATACTTAGACGTTGTTTTTGTCCACCTGAAAAATTGTTTCCTGCATCTCCAACATTGGTTTCAATACCTTTTGGTAACTCACTAACAAACTCCCAAGCATTTGCAATTTTTAAAGCGTCGATAATTTGGTCTTCGGTTGCATCAGGTTTACCTATTAAAATATTATTTTTTATGGTGTCATTAAATAGTATAGAATCTTGTGTTACTAATCCCATTAGATTGCGTAAAGACTTTTTTGTGACTGTTTTTATGTCATTACCATCAATAGTAATATTACCTTCATTTACATCATAAAAACGGGTCAGTAAATTAGCTATTGTACTTTTTCCACTTCCAGATTGTCCTACAAGAGCAACAGATTTTCCTTTAGGTACTTTTAAGCTGAATTTTTTAAGTACATTTTCTTCTTCGTATCTAAAATTGATGTTTTCGATGTTAATTTCGTGAGAAAAGCTTGTTAAGTCAATAGCATCACTGTTTGAAGTTATAGTTTCTTCTTGTTCTAAGATTTCAAATACACGCTCTGCAGCTGCTAGTCCATTTTTTACAGAATATGATGCTTTAGAGATTGCTTTTGCTGGTGTTAAAATGTTATAAGCTAATAGTAGATATACTAAAAATAATTCGCCTTCTAGTGTTTTTTCAACTAATACTAGATTACCTCCATACCATAAAAGAATAGCAATTGTAACAATACCCATAAATTCACTCATTGGTGAGGCTAGGTTGTTTTTGTTACCTATACTATTTGATAATTTTAATAAACGGTCAACAGAATTATTGAATTTTTTTGTAAAACTAGATTCTGCATTGTAGCTTTTAACAACCTTTAATCCTGTTAGGCTTTCTTCTACAATTGATATGAGTTTTCCTGATTCTTCTTGAGCTTTTGTTGATTTTGATTTTAAATTTTTACCGATTCTAGAAATTATAAAACCAGAAATAGGCATGAAAACAAAAACAAAAAGTGTAAGATTTACACTAATTTTTAGCATAGCATAAATCGTAAATAGTATTGTTAAAGGCTCTCTAACAATAAGTTCTAAAATAACAAAAAATGATGATTGTACTTGGCTAATATCACCTAACATTCTAGCCATTATATCTCCTTTTGTGCGATTTGAATAAAAAGGTATTGATAAGCTTATAATTTTTTGATACATTTTTTTACGCAGATCACTTAAAACTCCATTTTTTAAATGCATCATATGAAAGGACGCTAAATAGTTAAATAAGTTTTTAAGTAAAAATGTAGTAATTACTAAACCAACAGCTAACAATAATGAATATTGAGGACCATGGATTTCATTAAGGTTACCAATTTCATAGAAAAATAAATCTTTTAAATAATCAGTAATATTCCAAATGTCAGTGTACTCAGGTTTTTTTAGAATAGTTGTAGGCTCTGCGTTTTTTTGAAATAGCACTTCTAACAACGGAAACATTGTTATAAATGATAATGTGCTAAAAAGCGCGTATAGAATATTAAAAATAACATTCATCACAATATTAAACTTATAAGGTTTAATATATGGGATTATTTTTTTTAGGTTTTGATCCATTTAATTATAACTGCATATCTTTTAATATAGCATCAATCTTGCTTTCCAATTTCTGTTCCGTAGCTTCAAATTCTGACACATTGTCTAAAGTTGTATTAACGCTAATGTAGAATTTTATTTTAGGCTCTGTACCACTTGGTCTTAAGGCTATTTTACTTCCGTCTTCCGTATAATAAATTAATACATTAGATTTAGGTACATTAATAGTACTTGTAGTATTGTCTATTGTATTTTTTGCTTCAGATAATTGATAGTCTTCAATCTTGATAACTTTTGACCCATTAACTGTTGTTAGAGGGTTTTCTCTAGCATCAATCATCATTTGTTTGATTTCTTGGGCACCTTCTATACCTTTTTTAGTCATGGATATTAAACGTTCTTTATAAAAACCATGTTTAGTGTACAGTTGTATTAATTCTTTGTAAAAACTACTGCCTTTAGCTTTTGCTTGAGCTGCAATTTCGCAAGCAAGTAAAGCAGATGTTACAGCATCTTTGTCACGTACAAAATCACCAACCATAAACCCAAAACTTTCTTCTCCACCACCAATAAACTCTTGGTTTGGAAAGTCTTTAATCATTTTAGCAATCCATTTAAATCCAGTCAGACCAATTTTACATTCTACCTTAAAGGCATCTGCTAAAGCAGTCATCATTGGCGTAGATACAATGGTGCTTCCTATAAATTGATTGTCATTTATTTTGTTGTTATTTTTCCATTGTTGCAATAAAAAATTAGTCATCATGACCATGGTTTGGTTTCCGTTTAATAAAATCATTTTATTATCTAAACCTCTAACAGCAATACCAACTCTGTCGCTATCAGGATCTGTACCTATAACAATATCTCCATCTACTTTTTCTGCTAATTCTAAAGCCATCTTAAGTGCTTCAGGTTCTTCTGGATTTGGAGATTTTACAGTTGGGAAATCGCCATTAGGCTCACGTTGTTCTTCAACAATATTTACATTATTGTAACCTGCACGTTTAAACGTTTCTGGTATGCTAGTAATGGAAGTTCCGTGTAAGGATGTAAAAACTATATTTAGATTATCTTTGGCAGCTTTGGGTGTATCAAAACTTCCGTTTTTTACTGCTGCATCAATAAAAACATCATCAACTTCTTTTCCTATATATTCTATTAACTCCGGCTTTGCTTCAAATTTTATTTCGGCATAGTCTAAGGCATTTATTATTTTAATAATTTCGGCATCTTGAGGTGGTACTAATTGTCCTCCATCTTGCCAATATACTTTGTAACCATTATATTCTGGTGGATTATGTGAAGCAGTTAAAACAATACCACAATGACAGTCTAAATGTTTTAAAGCAAAAGATAGCTCTGGAGTAGGACGTAGGTCTTCAAATAAATAAACTTTGACATTGTTTGATGAAAACACGTCTGCCACAACTTTTGCTAAACTTTTACTGTTGTGTCTACAGTCGTAAGCGATAGCAACTTTTAAGTTTTCTCCTGGGAAAACAGTTTTCATGTAATTACAAATACCTTGTGTGTTTTTTCCTAAGGTATATTTATTAATTCTGTTTGTCCCAATTCCCATTACACCACGCATACCTCCAGTACCAAACTCTAAGTCTTTATAAAAACTTTCTTTAAGCTCAGTAGGCTCTAAAGCAATAAGATTTTTTATATAATCTTGTGTTTCATTATCAAAAGCTGGAGTTAACCAAGTATTGACTCTGTTTAAAAGTTCTGGTTCAATATGTCTCATAGGTTGTAGTCTTAAATTAAGATAAATAATTACTTAAAGGTAGTTATTTGTTTTGTTATTAATTAATAAGTTTAGTCCTTTAAATTTAAGGATTCTTTAATTAAATATCGTTTTTTGTCTGATTTTTGACGTAAAATTATTTCGCCTAAAAAACCAGCAACAAAAAATTGTGATCCTAAAATCATGGTTACTAATGCTAGATAAAACTGAGGTCTTTGGGTGATTAGCCTACCTGAGGTATTAAAAAATAGTTTGTCTATTCCTAAATACAAAGCAAAAACAAGTCCTAAGCCAAACATAATAACGCCTAATGCACCAAATAAATGCATAGGTCTTTTGCCAAATCTGGATAAAAACCAAATGGTAATTAAGTCCAAAAACCCGTTAACAAAACGATCCATTCCAAATTTGGTTTCGCCATATTTTCTAGCTTGATGTTGTACAATTTTTTCACCAATGTTAGAAAATCCAGCATTTTTGGCTAAAACTGGAATGTATCTGTGCATTTCGCCATTTACATCAATGTTTTTAACAACATCTTTATTGTAGGCTTTAAGTCCGCAATTAAAGTCATTAAGTTGGACACCTGAAGTTTTTCTTGCTGCCCAATTAAATAATTTTGAAGGTAAGTTTTTAGTTAACTTATTATCGTAACGCTTTTTTTTCCATCCAGAAACTAACTCAAAACCTTGATTAGTAATCATGTTGTAAAGTTCAGGTATTTCCTCTGGATTGTCTTGTAAATCGGCATCCATAGTGATTATTACATCTCCTGTTGCTGTAGCAAAACCAGCATGTAATGCTTGAGATTTTCCAAAGTTTTTTAAAAATCTAATACCTTTAACGTTATTGTCCGATTCTTGGATTTTTTCAATAATTTTCCAAGAATTATCTGTACTACCATCGTCTATAAACAATAGCTCATAAGAAAAACCATTGGTTTGCATCACATTTGCAATCCAATGGTGTAATTCTGTTAATGATTCTTCTTCGTTAAGTAGTGGTATGACTACTGATATGTTCATAATTTAATTTGAAATATATTTTCAAATATAAAACTATTATAGGTCTTCGTTAGTTTTTTTCATTATTAATGAAACAATAAGTCCAATAACAGCTTGTATTACTAAAAACATGGCTGTTGATTGTATTTGTGGCATTAACGCGAATTGGTTTTTTTGCGCTTCCATAAGATCTAAAGTTTTAGCGATTTCTTCTTCAGGAGCGTTAAAATTTTTCATGATTTGTAATGTTGCTTCAATTGTTTTTTCTTTTAAAGCAACAGCAGCTTCAGGGTCGATAAAATTAAAAACAAGTACACTTACCAAAGTGCTAATTATTACACCTATTGCAACCGTAATAAAATAGGAGCTAAAACTTTCTTTAAATGAAATATAACCATCTAATGATGCTTTAGATTTTGATACAGAAATAATTCCGTAGACAATAATTATAACAAATAATAAAATACCTAACCACCATTTAGTTAATAGGTCTAAATACAAAGCATAGGCTAATACAGTGATTCCTCCTAAGGTTGCACCAAGGTACAGACCAAAATTAATTGCGATTGATTTTATAGTTTTTTCCATAATTTTGTTGAGTTAATTAGTTAATAATCTATTAGTCTTAAAGTGCAATAATATGTTACAATATTACATAATTAATTTTTTTTCATAAATTAGTTGCTCATTTGTAAAAAATACTTAAATTTGCACCTCGAATTTAGTTAAGATAAAAAAGCATTTAGCGATGAAAAAAGGTATACATCCAGAAAATTATAGAATGGTAGCATTTAAAGACATGTCAAACGATGACGTATTTTTAACTAAGTCTACTGCAAACACTAGTGAAACTATTGAAGTTGATGGTGTTGAATATCCAGTTATTAAAATGGAGATTTCTAGAACGTCTCACCCATTTTATACAGGTAAGTCTAAACTAATTGATACTGCAGGTCGTATCGATAAATTCAAAAACAAATACGCAAAATTTAAAAAATAATTTTAGCGTTAACTATATTTTAAAAGCCTTTCATTTTTATGAAAGGCTTTTTTTGTTATCTTATTTTCAACTATTTTTGAATGCTAAACACAAAAGTAAAATGCTTAATAGTGTTTTGATGTTTAAATTTAAAATAAAACCACAATGAATTATATCCTTTTTGATGGACCAGTACGCAACCAATTACTTCCATTTACTTATACTAGACCTGTTGCAGATATCAGAGTTGGTATACTGACTATTAGAGAGAAGTGGGAGATGTATTTACAAACCACAACTACAACAGTAACAGAAGATTATTTGGCAGATAAATATCCTATGGTTGAGTTAGAAGAAAATGTTATGCTAAATGCATCTTATTTACCAAATAATGAATTAGTTGAATTGATTATAGGGTTAGAAAAAAATCAAGCCATTTTTAAAGATGAGGATATAATTGCTTTTTATACAACAGATACTCAGGAAGACATAGATTTTGATACGTATGAAGCTATTGAGTTTGATAATGATATTACTAAAATTGAACACACTTGGGAGATATTTTCTAAAAACGGAGAAGCTATACAACAGGATTTTGAATTGTTAACTAAAGACAGAAAATCTGAACCAATACCCACAAGTAATAATATTATTGCACCAGAAAACATTTTTATTGAAGAAGGAGCAGTTGTCCAGTTTGCAACATTAAATGCTAGTGCAGGACCAATTTATATTGGTAAAGATGCAGAGGTAATGGAAGGGAGTTTGGTTAGAGGTCCTTTAGCTTTATGTGATCATGCAACTTTAAAATTAGGAGCAAAAATATATGGACCAACTACAATTGGACCACATAGTAAAGTAGGAGGCGAGGTTAATAACTCAGTGTTATTTGGGTACTCTAACAAAGGACATGATGGGTTTTTAGGGAATTCCGTAATAGGTGAATGGTGTAATTTAGGTGCAGATACTAATAATTCTAACCTTAAAAATAATTATGTAGAAGTTAAACTATGGGATTATGAAACAGAACGTTTTGCTAAAACGGGATTACAGTTTTGTGGTTTAATGATGGGAGATCACAGTAAATGCGGTATTAATACAATGTTTAATACAGGAACCGTTATTGGTGTTAATGCCAATATTTTTGGTAGTGGTTTTCCAAGAAATTTTGTGCCAAGTTATAGTTGGGGAGGCGCTTCTGGTTTTACAACCTATTTAACGTCTAAAGCTTTTGAGGTTGCTAAAGTTGTTATGGCAAGAAGAGGTGTGGAATTTTCTAGTCAAGACGAAGCTATTTTAACTCAAGTTTTTGAAGATTCTAAAAAGTACAGAAAAGAGTAATCCTTATTTAGTACAATCTATTGGTGATCAAAGGTTATTCGTCGAAATTGTAAGTTTTTATGGGTTAATTCTGAATTAAATTTTTATATTGATTAGGCATAATAATCAATATGAGTTTTATTTTTAAAAATACGCTTAGATTTACCATCTTATATCTTTTTCTATACGTTTTAGATTCTTTTTTTAAGAATAATGAAGCGTTATATTCCTATAGATACTTTACTAAATTAGCTCTAGGCATTACTTTATTAGTTTTTTATTTATTTAAAACTAAGCAAAAGGACATTTCTAAAAAACGACTGGTAATTTATGCTTTATCTTTATTTATAATTGGAGATGTTTTTTTTATTACAGGAAATTCTGGCGAAATGACTCATTTTGTATTTGCAGCTTTTTTATTTATTGGAGCTAAAATTTGTTATTCGATACGATTTTTAAATAGTAAAGATTTCAAAATTTCTAAATTAATTCCTTTTTTAATACTTGGTTTTGCTTACATGACTATTATCACAGATTTGGTGTATAATAATTTAGGTCATTATTTTTTTCCATTTTTAATCTACTTATTTGTAGTACTGTTATTAATGCAATTTGCTTATTTAAGAAAAAGTGAGGTCAATGGATTAAGTTTTTGGTTAGTCTTATTTGGTGTGTTTTTCTCAATGATAGCAGATAGTATTAATATCCTTAAAATATTTTATGACCCATTAATTGCTTATAATAAAATTACTGTTATGTTTTTTTATTGTTTGTCTCAGTACATGATTATATTGGGAGTACTAAAAGAAAGTAGAGCTATCGATAATAATGAAATACTGAAAGTGAATACATAATTATGGATAAATTAATACGCTATTTTACACCTGTATTTTTGGCTTTGTTATTTTTAGATATTTATGTAAAAACTAATTTGCCTATAATTCCTTACAGGTATTATTCTAAAATATTTGTGCTAGTCACTCTTATAATATTTACGGGTTATTGTGTTTACAAGAAAAACAAGTTGAACAATAGGTATGTTTTTTATGGATTAATTATTTTTTTTATAGGTGATATTTTAATTATTGACCACTTAAATAAAGTAAAGTTTATTATTAGTTTAATACTTTTTGTAGTTGGTAAATTAATCTACATTTTTAAATTTACACACAAGGAAGACTTTAGTAATAAGCGTTTGCTACCATTTTTAGTAGTTTGTTTTTTTGTTTGTTGCGTTTTTGTATAATCTAATTTTTGTAAACCTTAAAGGGTATTTTATACCAGTAACGTTGTATTTTTTTATATCCTTAGTCATGACTCTTTTTGCTTATCTTAGAAAAGATGTAGCAAGTAACAAAAGCTATTATACAGTTTTATCTGGTGTAGTTTTATTTGTATTCTCTGAGGCTACAATGGTAGTTAAAACATTTTATGGAGACATCCTATTCCAGGATTTTATAGTAATGTTTGGTTATGGATTTGGACAATATCTTATAATTTTAGGTTTAATGATTGACAAACCTAACTATGTTGAAAATAGTGAACTTATCTCTAGAATATAAAAATCAAATCGATTAACTATTGTTTCTTAACATGCTTTAATTCTAATAAATTGATAGGATTATTGCCTAGTCCAATAACATTTTTTTGAGTAAATCTAATCACTTCATCATAGTATAAAGGCACTATAGGAGCATTTTTTATAACCAAACTATCCATTTTGGTATACAATTTAGTTCTTTCAGATGCCTCAGTAGTATTAAAAGCTTGGTTGTACCATTTATCAAAATCAGTATTGCTAAAATGAGTATAATTTGGACCATTTGGCGCAAAATTTTCTGAATAAAATAATGATAGATAATTTTGAGCGTCTGGATAATCTGCAACCCAACTAGCTCTAAATAAATCTAATTTTCCGTTGGCTTTACCTTCTTTTAAAGTTGATGCAGGAATGACATCTACCTTTATATTTAAACCAATTTTAATAAGCTCGCGTTGTATGTATTCGCAAAAGTTAAGATAATTACTAGTGGTAGTAATTGTTACTTCTGGCGTTCTATTATTGTTTTGTGCTTTGTATTCAGCAATAAGTTTTTTTGCTTTTACGGGTTGGTAAGTGTATCCAATATTAGCATTGTAACCTGGTAACCCTTTTGGTATAAATCCACCATTTGCAGCTATTCCAATTCCGTTACGTAAATAGGTCATCATTTTTTTTCTGTCAAAGCCATAATTTATAGCTTCACGTATTTGTTTGGATTGGATTTCATTTAAATCAGAATCCATATAAAAAGCCAAATATTCTGTATTTAAGTAAGGACCTCTATTTATGTTTATAATATTAATATATTTATCTCTTAATTCTCCATTTGTAGTCAATATTTCATCTTGATAAGAGGCGTCTAAGCTGTTTAAAAAGTCTAAATTACCTTGAATAAATTGCATAAATTCACTCTGCTTATCAGGTAAAAAGGTAATAGCTACAGCTTCCAAATGTGGTAGTTTTTGACCATCTTTAGAAGTTTCAAAATAGTTTTCATTTTTTCTAAAAACCAGTTTGATGTTTTCTTCCCAGCGCTTAAATTTAAAAGGACCTGTGCCTATTGGATTTGATCTAAAATCACTACCATAGTATTCTGTTATTTCTTTAGGGACCACACTACAATACTTCATTGTTAACAAACCCAAAAATGCAGGAAAAGGTTGTTTTAAAGTAATATTAAAAATGGTGTCGTTTATCGCTTTAAAGGTGTTTACTTTATTAAAAATCCACTGACCTGACGACGCTATATTTTTATCCAACAATCGGTTAAAACTATATTCAAAGTCAGAAGCAGTAACTAGTCTGGTAGAATCCTTACCAAATAATTTATGTTTATGAAAATAGACATTGTTTTTTAGTACAAAATTATAGCTTAAACCATTATCTGATAGTGTCCAGTTTTTAGCAATGCTGGGTTTAACATGTAAACTGTCATCCATGTGAACCAATCCATTAAATAATTGATGGATTGCCCAAATATCTGCGTTGTCTTTTGCAAATGCAGGATCTAGTGATCCTATGTTTTTGTGTTCGTTATATCTAAAAACTAAATGGTCATTGTTTACCTTTTTAGTATCCTTACAAGATACTAAAAAGGTAAAAATAAAAATTAAGCTATATATAGGTAATGCTTTGTTAGTTATAATAGTTGTCAAGGTGCTGTTATTACTGTTTCTTTTTTTTTAGTGTAAAGAAAAGTGCTTTTTTTAAACTAAAATTATATAGTGTAAATATACACAATATAGCTAATTCTTTTTTTTATAGTTTTAGCATAGTTTAATTGTTTTTAGTAGCATAACTATAATTAGTATAATGTTTATTTCAAAAAAAAACCGAAGGTATTAGCTTCGGTTTTAATTATGTTTTTATTGTAAAAGTTAGATTCTGACACCTACAGGTAAAAGTTTTTTGTATTGCCTATTGCGCCTCATAAATTTTGCTATTTCTGGACTGGTAGGCATTACGCTTAAATTACGTTCTTCAATATTGTCAAAAACAATTTTTAAAAACTCGTTTACAAAATCTTCATTATCCTGCTCCTCAGGCACTATTAATTTAGTTAAAAAGATTTTTCTTTCTTGTAAAGAGTATTCTATTTTAGCGAAATGATTATCAATTTTCAGTTCAAATTGACGTAAAAAATCATTGTCAACTAACTCAGCTGCATCAATCATAATGTATAAAGTTTTATTAATTATTAGGGGAGTTTCAAAAATAGTACCAAACTATTTTATAGCTTTACAGCACAAAGATACTCAAAAATCTAATAGCACTGTGTTTGTTTATTGTTAAAAGCTTATGAATCAAGAAGTAATACCTGTTTATCTAATGCCTGGTATGGCTGCTAATCCTACGATATTTGAGCACATTAAATTACCGGAAAATCAATTTAAAATTTACTGGTTAGAATGGAAATTACCCAATCCAAATGAAACATTATCTAGCTATGCAAAACGCATGTGTGAAGATGTAAAACATGATAATCCAGTACTTTTAGGTGTATCTTTTGGAGGGATTTTAGTGCAAGAAATGAGTAAGTATATTAAGTACAATAAAATTATAATAGTATCCAGTGTAAAGACCAAACACGAGTTGCCTAAAAGAATGCGTCTGTTGCGTATGACAAAAGCATATAAAATACTACCCACACAATTACTTAGTAATGTTGATTTATTGGCTAAATATGCGTTTGGTAATACTATAACTAAACGTATTGAGTTATATAAAAAATATTTGTCGGTAAGCGATAAAATGTATCTGGATTGGGCAATACAGCAAGTGGTTTGTTGGGATCAAGACCAAGCATTAGATAATGTAATCCATATTCATGGTGACAATGATAAAGTATTTCCTTTCGCTAATTTAGGAGCATGCGTAAGTATAAAAGGAGGTACACATATCATGATTATTAATAAATATAAATGGTTTAATGAAAACTTACCAAAACTAATCGCTTAAATATTAAGTGGTTTGAATAAAAAATTTTAAATTTAAACAAAAGATAAGAAGATGAAGATTGTACAAAAAAGTTTAGCTATTGTTGGCTTAGGCGTTTTAGGATTGTTATTTATTAACGCCTATCAAGACGCTCCTACTGACGAGAATTTTGAGAAAAAAATAATAAACGATTATAATGTATACGCAATTCAAATGCCAAGCTATTTGGAGTTTGCAGGAGAAGCTGTACCATTATCAAATCCAGATATTTATGAGCGCATGGATAAAGAGCTATTAGTTAATACCTATTGGCAATCTAATGGTTTGTTAATGTTTAAGCGTGCCAAAAAATATTTCCCTATTATCGAGCCTATTTTAGCAAAAAACGGGATACCAGACGATTTTAAATATTTGGCAGTTATTGAAAGTGGTTTAACAGATGCACGTTCTCCAGCAGGAGCAAGTGGGTTTTGGCAAATCATGAAAGCAACAGGTCGCGAACATGGATTAGAAGTAAACGATAATGTAGACGAACGTTATAATTTAGAAAAAGCCACAGAAGTAGCTTGTGATTATTTAAAAAAAGCTAAAGAAAGTTTAGGATCTTGGACATCTGCAGCAGCAGCATATAATGCAGGTAATTATGGTATTTCTAGACGCTTAAAAGAACAAGATGTGACTAGTTATTATGATTTGCTTTTAGGTGAAGAAACAGGAAGGTATGTGTTTAGAATAATAGCTTTAAAAGAAATTTTATCTAATCCAGATGCTTATGGATTTAATTTTAGAGACAAAGATTTGTATAAAGCAGTGCCAACCTATCAAGTAGCTGTAGATACTGCAGTAACTGACTTTGCAGGTTTTGCTAAGCAATTTGGCATAAACTATAAAATATTAAAATTACACAACCCTTGGTTAAGAGAACCTCATTTAAATAATAGTTCTAGAAAACAATATTTTATTGATATCCCAAGAGAGGGTTACTACCAAACTAATCCATAAATGCTTGATTTTTTTACTCAAAATTGGTGGACTATAGCAATTGTTATCAATTACATATTGGTAATAATTGCAGTTGCCACTATTTTATTTAAATCAATAAATCCAACAAAAACACTAACGTACATCATTGTATTGTTAGTGTTTCCTTTTTTTGGATTAGTAGTTTATTACTTTTTTGGTCAAGAGTATAGAAAGGATAAGATTTTTAATCGAAAAGACGTGTTAAATAACCATTTAATACAATCTATTAATAAAGATTTAAAGATTCAGCCAGAATCCTTAACGCAATACGAAGCTAAAATTGACGAAGATCAAATTAGATTAATTCATCTGCTTCAAAAAAATGATAAATCACCATTAACTAAATTTAATGATGTAGAAATCATAATTAATGGCGAAAATAAATTTGAGAAGCTTTTTAAGGATATTGACACTGCTAAAAAACATATTCATATTGAATATTACATTTTAAAAGACGATAAAATAGGTACTAGATTTTTAGATCTATTGTGTAAAAAAGCCAAGGAAGGCGTAACGGTAAGACTTAGTTTTGACGATGTAGGTAGTAAAATTTCTTCTAAAATGAAGAAAAAACTAACCAATGCTGGAGTACAATATTTTGCTTTTATGCCAGTATTGTTTCCTAGATTTACAGGTAAAATGAATTATAGAAATCACAGAAAAATTGTGATTATAGATGGTGAAATAGGTTATGTAGGCGGAATAAATGTATCTGATACTTACGTTAATTATCCCAAAAATAAAGACTATTGGAGAGATACACATTTAAAAATTATTGGCGAATCTGTTTTTACCTTACAAACTCAATTTTTAACCAATTGGAATTTTGTAGCAGATACTAGCTTGACATTAAACCGTTCGTTTTTTCCGCAAAACAAGGTTAAAACAATTACTCCAGTACAAATAGCAGCAAGTGGTCCAGATACAGACTGGGCTAATATTATGGAAGCTATATTTTTTGCAATTGTAACTGCCGAAGATTACGTGTACATAACAACGCCTTATTTTATTCCTAATGATCAAATCATTACAGCTATGCAAGTGGCATCAAAAAGTGGAGTAGATGTTAAGCTTCTAATTCCAGATAAATCGGACTCGTGGACAGCAAAACATGCCACAAACTCATATCTAGAACAATTATTAGAAGCCAATGTCAAAATTTATAGATATGAAAAAGGCTTTATTCATGCTAAAACTATGGTTGTGGATGATGTCTTTACAACTATAGGAACCTGTAATATGGACTACAGAAGCTTTAATATTAATTTTGAAATCAACGCGCTTATCTATAATAAAGAAAAAGCAATTGAAGCTAAAAGCATATTTAATAATGACCTAGAAAGTGCTATCCAAGTTAATCTAGAGCAATGGACAGAGCGATCTAATATTAAGCGTATACAAGAAGCCTATTGTAGACTTTGGGCGCCTTTACTGTAAAAAAAAAAGGTCAAACTAGTTTTAATTAGTTTGACCCTTTTTAATTTATAAAAGAATAATTATCTACTACGTCTTTTTTGTGCACGTATTGATCCACCTTGACCAAAGTGTTGTTTAGGTGCTTGTGCGCGTTTCATGTTTTCTTTCATCATTTTTATTTGATCAGTTAACATACCTTGTTTATCAAGCTTTTGTGCTTCGGCTAATAATGTAACTGCTTCTTGCTTTCTTCTTTTAGACATTGCAACTCCAGCTAAATTAAGTTTAACCATTGCCATATCATGATCCATAGATAAACCTAATTGCTCTGCTTTTTTAAAATAACGTTCAGCTTCAGTCATATTATCCTGAGAAACCATAATACCATTTAAAAAGTTATAATACCCTTGTTGCTTTTTAACTAAAGCAGTATCTGGATTTTTAATTTTATCTAACCATTTTTTAGCACCAGGAAAATCTTGTTTTCTCAATCTTAAAAAAGCTAATAAAATAAATTCATTTTTAAAATATAAGAAGACAAATATTAGGGCTAAAAAGATGTACATGATACCATTACCGATGTTTCCTTCCACAAATTGCCAGATGGCTACACCAAAAATTCCGATTGCTAATATTAGTTTTATTACTTTATTGTACATTTTTTAAATTTTAAAAGTCTTGTATTACTTGATTTGTAACGTTTTTAAGCGTTATTTTTATTGGAGTACAAAGAAACTAAAAAAATCTTTAAAAATATTTTTTAAATTAGGTTTGTGAAATAAAAAACTCGTTGTATATTTGCGCTCAGTTTTACGTAAAGCATAAAACTAAATAAAACATATACTATTCAGATTTTAAAAAAATAAGACAATGCCAAAAAGAACGTTTCAGCCATCAAAGAGAAAAAGAAGAAATAAACATGGTTTTAGAGAAAGAATGGCTTCTGCTAATGGTAGAAAGGTATTAGCTCGTCGTCGTGCTAAAGGAAGAAAGAAAATATCTGTTTCATCTGAAACTAGACATAAAAAATAATGTTTAACAATTGTTAACATTTTAAAGGCGTTACTTAGGTGTAACGCCTTTTTTTGTATCTAATAATTACTATTTTTGATAATCGAAAAAAACAAACTAAAATGCCAAAAAATCCTAAGTTAAAGTCTATTCTTATTATTGGTTCAGGTCCTATCGTTATTGGGCAAGCCTGTGAGTTTGATTACTCTGGTACGCAAGCACTAAGATCTTTAAGAGAAGACGGAATCGAAACTATTTTAATCAATTCTAATCCAGCAACAATCATGACAGACCCAAGTATGGCTGATCATGTATATTTGTTGCCTCTTAATACAAAGTCTATTGTTCAAATTTTAAAAGAACATCCTCAAATTGATGCAGTACTACCTACAATGGGTGGACAAACTGCACTTAATTTATGTATTGAAGCAGATGAAAAAGGCATTTGGAAAGACTTTGATGTAGAGATTATAGGTGTCAATATTGACGCTATTAATATTACAGAGGATAGAGAACAGTTTAGAGAGTTAATGCTTAAAATAGGTGTGCCTATGGCTCCTCAAGCAACTGCGACATCATACCTTAAAGGTAAAGAAATTGCCCAAGAGTTTGGGTTTCCATTAATTATAAGAGCTTCATTTACATTGGGTGGAGCAGGAGCTTCTTTTGTATATAAAGAAGAAGATTTTGACGAGTTATTAACACGTGGATTAGAAATTTCTCCAATTCACGAAGTCATGATTGACAAAGCCTTAATTGGCTGGAAAGAATACGAGCTTGAATTACTAAGAGATTCTAATGATAATGTAGTAATTATTTGTTCTATTGAAAATATGGATCCAATAGGGATCCACACAGGAGACTCCATTACTGTTGCTCCTGCAATGACATTAAGTGATAAAACATATCAAAAAATGCGTGATATGGCTATCCATATGATGCGTAATATTGGTGACTTTGCTGGTGGTTGTAACGTACAATTTGCAGTTAGTCCAGATGAAAACGAAGATATAATTGCTATCGAGATTAATCCTCGTGTATCTCGTTCTTCAGCTTTAGCTAGTAAAGCAACAGGATATCCAATTGCAAAAATAGCTGCAAAATTAGCTATAGGTTATCATTTAGATGAGTTAGAAAACCAAATTACTAAATCTACATCAGCATTATTTGAGCCAACTTTAGATTATGTAATTGTTAAAATACCACGTTGGAATTTTGATAAGTTTGAAGGAAGTGATCGTACACTAGGACTGCAAATGAAGTCAGTAGGAGAGGTTATGGGTATTGGACGTTCTTTTCAGGAAGCACTTCATAAAGCAACACAATCTTTAGAGATTAAACGTAATGGTTTAGGTGCTGACGGTAAAGGTTATACTAATTACGAACAAATTATTGAAAAGCTAACCTACGCAAGTTGGGATCGCGTGTTTGTAATTTATGATGCCATTCAAATGGGAATTCCTTTAAGTCGTATACATGAAATTACTAAAATTGACATGTGGTTTTTACGTCAATATGAAGAATTGCACCAATTGCAAAAAGAAATTTCGACCTTTAAAATAGACACCATCCAAAGAGATTTACTTCTAGAAGCTAAACAAAAAGGGTATGGAGACAGACAAATAGCACATATGTTAGGCTGTTTAGAAAGTCAAGTATATAATAAAAGGGACGAGTTAGGTATTAATCGTGTTTACAAACTTGTAGATACTTGTGCTGCCGAGTTTGAAGCTAAAACACCTTACTATTACTCAACATTTGAAAATGATGTAGAAACAGCTGATGGAACACGTTATGCGCATAATGAAAGTATAGTTTCTGATAAGAAAAAAGTTATCGTTTTAGGATCAGGACCAAACAGGATTGGACAAGGTATCGAGTTTGATTATTGTTGTGTACATGGTGTATTAGCTGCTACAGAATGTGGTTATGAAACCATCATGATTAACTGTAATCCAGAAACAGTATCTACAGACTTTGACACAGCAGATAAATTATATTTTGAACCCGTTTTTTGGGAACATATCTATGACATCATTAGACATGAAAAACCAGAAGGTGTTATCGTGCAATTAGGTGGACAAACCGCTTTAAAACTTGCTGAAAAACTATCTAAATACGGAATTAAAATTTTAGGAACTAGTTTTGAAGCTCTAGATTTAGCGGAAGATAGAGGGTTGTTTTCTAACATGCTTAAAGAAAACAATATTCCTTATCCAGAATTTGATATTGCTACAACTGCAGATGAAGCAGCTGCAATTGCAGACGTGCTAGATTTTCCAATATTAGTTAGACCTTCATACGTACTTGGAGGACAAGGGATGAAGATTGTAATTAATAAACAAGATTTAGAGGAGCATGTCGTTGATTTATTAAGACGTATGCCTGGAAATCAACTGTTATTAGACCATTATCTTGATGGAGCTATTGAAGCTGAAGCAGATGCTATTTGCGACGGAGAAAATGTTTACATCATTGGTATAATGGAGCATATAGAGCCTTGCGGAATCCACTCAGGTGATAGTAACGCAACATTACCACCTTTTAATTTAGGAGAGTTTGTAATGCAGCAAATAAAAGACCATACCAAGAAAATTGCATTAGCATTAAATACGGTTGGGTTAATTAATATACAGTTTGCTATTAAAGATGATATAGTTTACATCATTGAAGCTAATCCAAGAGCATCACGTACAGTTCCATTTATTTCTAAAGCCTATGGAGAGCCTTATGTAAATTATGCAACTAAAGTTATGTTAGGCGAAAAGAAAGTTACTGACTTTAATTTTAACCCACAGTTAAAAGGTTATGCTATTAAACAGCCAGTGTTTTCTTTTAATAAATTTCATAATGTCAATAAAAAACTTGGGCCAGAAATGAAAAGTACTGGAGAAAGTATTTTGTTTATAGACGATTTAAAAGATGATCAGTTTTACGATTTATATGCAAGACGAAAAATGTATTTAAGCAAGTAATAAAAATAATTAATTGGTTTTTAGGAGGTTATAATTAATTTTTGTATTTTACAATAAAAGAGATTATGACAAAAAAACTACTATTTATTTTATTTGCTTTTGTAGCTTTAAGCGTATCAGCTCAAAACCAAACAGTTAATATAGATTGGAGTTTCGGCTCTAACTCTAATGCAACAGGACCTAATAATAATGCAGATCGCACTATTGAGGTTGGAGATACAGTTATTTGGGATTGGTATTCTACTGGTACGCATAATGTAGAAAGAACAGGAGGTACATCCTCAGATAATTTTGTAAGTGGTTTTATGACTACAGGAGCAACGTTTTCGCATACGTTTACATCCGTTGGTACAAATACATACCAATGTAATCCACATCCAACAAGTATGTTTGGTGTAATTACAGTAGTACCAGAAGGGACTTTAAGTGTGCCTGATTTTGCAACACGTTTATCTGCGATAAATCTGTATCCAAATCCTGCATCATCGACTTTAAATGTCGAAATACCTTCTCAGTTTAAAGAAGATTTGACTATTGAAGTGTATAATGTTTTAGGTAAAAAAGTACTATCAAAAACAATTAGTCAATTAAAGACTAGTTTGTCTATTTCTAATTGGAATGATGGTGTGTATTTAATAAAAATAACTTCTGTTAGTTCAGGGACCACAATAACTAAACGATTTGTAAAAATTTAATACAAGCCTTTTAAAATAAAAAAGCCTTCATTTCTTGAAGGCTTTTTTTATTTTAAAAATTATCAGGTAAATCTATTCTAACTTTGTAATCTTTTAATATTGGAAGATAATCTGTGTGCGAAAAATCTTCATGATCAAACTCATATTGTCGTTGTTTTTTAGTCTCCATTCGCTTAATAGCTTTTAAAAAACGTTTGACTTCTACCTTATCATTTAAAATAAGTCCAGCAACTTCCATGGATTGTCCATTATCATCTTTGGCAACCATTGTAAAGTAAGACGAGTTACAATGCTTTACGATACCAGTTTGTATATTTTCAGCCTCTACACGTATACCAACAACCATAGATGTGTTTCCAACAAAATTTACAGAAGCTTTCATGGTTACTAGTTCGCCAACCTCAATAGGACTTAAAAAATCTACAGTATCTACACTAGCAGTCACACAGTAGGTTTTAGAATGTTTAGAAGCACAAGCAAAAGCTATTTGATCCATCAAATTTAGTATGTAACCACCATGTATTTTTCCACTAAAGTTAGAGTGTGACGGTAACATTAATTCGGAAATACTAATTCTAGAATCGTCTGCTTTTTTATATGCTTTCATTATAGTTTTTGTTGTTGTATGTAATATTCAATTTGGTTTTTTCTGTAAAATCCGACAATAATTAAAGCCAGTCCAAAAAAGAGACACATGATAATAATAAAGTTATTTAATTCTTCTCTTTTACTAAATTTTCCTGGCTCTATAAGCGTATCAAAACCAAAAGACAGTAGTCCTGCTCCTGCAATAAATATAAAAATATATTTAGCTCTTAAGCTCCATTTGTATATTACATTTTGAGTAGAATCTGTCATAATTAATAATTAGAACGTCGTTCTTTATCTTCTTCTACCTTAGTAATAAAGTACTTAGTATCACCTAACCAAAAGAAGGTTTTGTAACGTTCAAAATACGAAAGTTTTACAAATTTACCCTGTAAACGATTTAAATCATTAATAACCTGTTTCTCTTTATCCTCTACAGAAAATTCAAAAAGTTGAGCTTCAGACACACCTTGACTGACCTCGCCTTCCCAGGTTTTAAACATAACACCTTTACTGCTAAATTTAACTAATTCTCCTGCTCTAACACCTTCACTGTACGTTGCAAAGTATATAAAACAAAAATATCCTACTAAAATTAGGACTATAATAACTAAGGCTTTTACTAAAAATTTTATCATAATTGTTTTGTGTTAATCGTCAAATTCTGCTCTTTTAATAATAGTTTCTGGTAATGCTTTTTTAGCTTTAGCACCTAATTTTTTCAATTTTTCAACACTTGTAATTAGGTTTCCTTTTCCTTCTACTAATTTATTCATTGCAGCGGAATAATCCTTTTTAGCATCGTCTATTTTTTTTCCAACACCAGTTAAGTCTTTAACTAAACCTTCAAATTTATCATATAAAGCGCCAGCTTGTCTTGCAATTTCGATAGCATTTTGTTGCTGCTTTTCGTTATTCCACATGCTGTCAACTGTTCTTAAAGTTGCTAATAACGTGGCAGGTGTAACAATAACTATGTTTTTTTCGAATGCTTTATTGTATAAACTATTATCAGCATTTATAGCAACTGCAAACGCAGGCTCTATTGGGATAAAAAGCAGGACAAAGTCAGGACTTTCTATATCATATAAATCTTCGTACTTTTTATCAGATAATTGGTCTACGTGTCGTCTTATAGAATTGATGTGGGCTTTTAAATATAACTCACGCTCGTCATCTTCAGCATTCACGTAACGCTCATAATCTGTTAAAGACACCTTACTGTCAATGATCATTTTTTTATTGTCAGGTAAGTGTAATACTATATCTGGCAACACTCTAGAGCCATCCGCTCTGGTAAAATTTTGTTGTACAAAATACTCTCTATCCTTTTCTAATCCAGATTTTTCAAGGACACGTTCTAAAACTAATTCTCCCCAATTTCCTTGCATTTTACTATCACCTTTCAATGCTCTAGTTAGGTTGGTGGCTTCTTTAGTCATTTGCTGGTTTAAATCTTTTAAACCTAATAGTTGCTCTTTTAAAGCACTATGCATACTAATACTTTCCTTTTGAGTATCATCTACTTTTTTCTCGAAGGTTAGTATTTTTTCTTGTAGTGGATTTAAAATATTTTTGATGTTTTCTTTATTCTGAAGAGTGAACTTTTCGCTTTTTTCATCTAAAATTTTAGTTGCTAATAGCTCAAAATCTTTGCGTAACTGCTCTTGTCTAAGTTCTAGCTCTTCCTCACGTTTAAGGTTTAATTGTTGAAGGTTTTCAAAATCTGCATTTTTTCTAGCCAAATCTTCATTTAAAATATCCTTTTCACGTCGTATACCTTCTCGTTCTATTTCAATTTTAGAAATAGTTTGTTTTAAATCTTGTAATTGGGTGTTAAATGTCGCGTTTTGTCTTTCGCTTTCAGTGGTGTAAAACTGTTTTAAATCCGATAGTTGCTGTTGTAAATTAGCATTCCTTTCTTCCAAGGTGCTTTTTTCGCTTTTACTTTTAAGTTTAGTGAAAAGCATACCTAAATAACCACCAATTATTGCAGCAATTAAAATAGCCAAAACAAGGATAATGTTGTCGTTCATGGTAAAAAGTTGAATTATTGTAAAAGTAATAAAATATAAGTTTTATTATTTATTACTTGCTGTCTTTATTAACATTTGAAAAATCATACTTTTTCATTGTTTTTTGAAGAATTTTCCAATGATTACGTAACTGCCTTTTTATTTCTGGAGCTTCTAAATCATCTGAAGCTCTGTAAGCATATCTTAAATAGTTACCTCTAAATTTTCTGTCAAAATATTCTGTTTTTGCTTTACCGTTGCTGTAATTTGTTCGTTTAGCAGGTAGTAGTCGAGATTTTTCTCCTTTGTAACTAAACAGTCTATAAATTTTTCTTTTAAATATTGGAGCTTCGTCTAATAAGTGTTTTTCTTTTATAGTTTCAACTCGTTTATGTTTTCGATTAACTGTTTCCTTCATTTCTCTGTAAAACTTAGCTAAGTTTTTAGATTTAATTAAAGTTTGATAGCCATAAAATTCAAAACCTAAATAGTTTAAAGGTACGTTTTCTTTTAAGCTATTATCATTATCTATTTTATAAGATTGTAATCGTCCTTTATTTATTTTAAAAAGTGTTTTCTCAGTTTTTTCTAACGATACGGTTAATTTGTTTTTTATCATTACACTTTCTACAAATTCTTCAATTAATGTTATTTGATTTTGTTTACAAATCATAACAATATCATCGGAATACCGTCTATAAAAAACTTTATGTTTTAGTGTTAATTCTTTTATAACAGATTCATCAAAAGCAAGCATGTAAATATTAGCTAATAAAGCACTAATTGGTAAGCCTTGAGGAATACCTATTAATTCTTTTTGTTTATTCTTTTTTTGGTTCTTATGAATTATTATATCAGAATCAATTAAATCTTTAATACTATTAAAAAATGTGTGTTTACCTTCTTTTTTATGTTTTGCTAGCTCCTTTTCATCAAAATGACCATTTTTTGTTTTTAAATCTTTGAGTTTAACATAAGAAAATCTGGTAGTTGCTTTAAAAATATTAAAGTGGTCTTTAGGAAGTGTTTTATGACCTAAAATTTTGGCCCAAGCTAGTTTTAATTTTTTATGATTTAAACTAGGAAAAAAATTCTCGATATCTAAAACAAGTGCAACGCAATTTTCTCGTCTTTTAATTTCATTAAATACATCTTTTGCAAAATGTACGTTGTTTTTAAACTTTACTTTGTCATCTGTTTCTATTTGTCTGTAGGCAGTTATAGCATTAGATAATAAAGTGTCTTGCTTTAAATAAGCCTCATATTTTGGTGTAATTATTTGTTGTGCATAATATGAGTAAACATGAGCATCTAAGTGTGTTGCATAAAGTATTTCTCTAATTTTGGTGTTTGAAACGACTTTACCGTCTTTAATCTTTTTATGAGACCGTTTTTGTACACCGTTAAAGTCTGATACTTTATAACGTCTTTGTTTAATTTCTTTAAAAATAAGAGGAGAGAAGGCATGTTTTGCTACTTTTTTGTGATTGGTAACATAGCGCTTAATATTTTGTCTAATAGACATTGGTGTCTTATTAGTAAAATGTGGATATCCTCTGTCTTTAAACCAATCTTTTTCTGCTCTCATAATTTAAATAAAAAGTAAGAGAAGCTCTCGCACGTATTTATAACAGAATAAAACTTACACCTTTTAAGAAGGATTGAACCATTAGCCGAGTTCTCGACTCACGTTGCAGTTTTACGTACCTTACCAAATGTATGGACAGGTGTTAGCTTTAATACAAATAATAATATATATGATTCAAATAATCACATGCTTCAAGGGAAAGCCCCTAAAGTTTTCTAAATTAACTGAAGTTGTACTATTCTTTCTGAAGATAAACGAATATTTATCGATAAATGTTTGTTTATCTGAAGAAATATACTGTTTTCTTAATCTCCATATTTATTATCCTTTTTTACTTTAAAAAAGTCGGATTAAGTGATTGATTAAAAATCAATACAGTAGTTCAACAAATGTTTTATTCCTTTTAACTAAAGAACTTCCTTACTTTAAAGTAAATATAGTATTTTTCTATTATTAAATACAAAATAAGATATAGAATGGCATTAGAAAATAAATTTGGAATTGGAGATATAGTAACATTTAAGACGCATCCATTATTATATGATAGATATATCAAAGGAGACGGAAAGTTAGTGCCTCCATTTATGGTTGTCAAAGAAGTGTTTTTTGAAGATAAAAAAAAGAAAATAGTTGACACTAGTAATGGTAAAACTATAGCAGAACGTATTAAATATACTTGTGTTTTTTTTGATGATAATAAAAGTGAATTTAAGACTGTAGTTGTTTATGAAACTATGTTAAATGGATTTAAAAACTTTTATATTTCTAGAATGGATGGAGAAAAAAAAGAAGAAGATTCTGATTATGATAGTGTAATTGATGAAGTTTCTAAGTATAAAGATTCTAGTTATTTATATGGAAATATTGTATATTTTAAAACAAAAAAATTAGAAATTCTTAAAAAAAGAAGTTCTGTTAAAAATGAATCCATTACAAAAGAAAGTGATGATCCAATTATTGAAAAAAGAGAAACTTTTCAATATGTTGTTAATTATGCAACACCAGAGTTTGTTTTATGCGGTTATAAAGAAGAATTAGGAGAAGATTTATTTTATCCAAACGGAAGTAAGAAAAAAATAATTTCTAAAATACTTTATAAGGTAAAATGGTTTAATTCAAACCAAATGAAGTTCAGTGAAGATTTTTTACCAATGGAATGTTTTATAGATAAGCAACCATTTCCAACTTTAGTTCCTCATAATCCTAAACCAGATGTAGATACTTCAAAAGCCTAATTAGTATTAGATACTGAAACAAGTTCAGTATGACGTAAGATTACTTTTTAACCCTAAAACTGCCTGTTTTTTCGTCAAAAACAATCATATCTTCCGGAAATAGGTTAGAAAACGCACCTTTTTCGATTAAATTACAAGGTGAGTCACTAACTATTCCATGGTTTGACATGACAATCATACTATCGCATAATTGGATAGCTAGATCAATTTCGTGAGATGAAAATAAGATGGTTTTTCCGGTATCTTTAGCTAGTTTTTGAAGCAGTTTTAGGATGTATGCTTTGTGATACATGTCTAAATGCGACGTAGGTTCGTCTAAAATAATTAAATCGGTATCTTGTGCCAAAGCACGAGCAATCATAACCTTTTGAAGTTGACCATCACTAAGCTCGAAACATTTTTTATGTTTTAAGTCTTCAATAGTTGTTTGCTTGATTGCATTATTTATAATTGTTACATCTGTGTCAGACAAATTACCAACCCAATTGGTGTAAGGTTGACGTCCTAGAGCAACCAATTCAAACACGGTTAAGTTTTTTGCAGCAATAGGCTCTGTTAATACTAAACTTAAAGTTTTGGCAAGTTCTAAATTAGAGTAGTTATCTAAACTTTGATTATTTATTAAAACTTGACCACTTAAAGGTGATATAACCTTTGTTAGTGTTTTTAAAAGTGTGGATTTACCAATCCCATTACCACCAACTAATCCAATTAATTCGCCTTTATTTAAAGCAATATTAATATTTGATGCTACAATAGTTTGTGTTTTTTTAGACTGATAACCAACAGTTAAATTATCAGTTTTTAGGATGTTATGTTGGTTGTTTTCTTTCATTTTAAAAGACCATTTTACGTTGTCTAACTAATAACCAAACTACAATTGGTGCACCAAATAAAGAGGTAATAGCATTTATAGGTAGCATATAATCTGTATTTGGTAATTGGGCAATACTGTCGCAAATTAGCATAATAATGGCACCAAATAAAAATACAGCAGGTAATAATATTTTATGATTGGACGTATTAAAAACTTGTCTAGTAACATGCGGAATTGCTAAGCCAATAAAGGCTATTGGTCCTGCAAAAGCAGTAATAGTACCTGCTAGTAGGCTAGTGGCAATAATAATTAATAATCGACTTTGTTTAATGTTTAAACCTAAGCTTTTAGCATAATTTTCGCCCAATAATAAGGTGTTAAGACCTTTAATTGATAGGATACTAAACAGGATGCCAATACCATAAATGATGGCAAAAATAGTAACCTCGTTCCAGTCCAAATCTCCTAAACTACCAAAACCCCAAAAAATGTATTGCTGTAATTGTTCTGCACTACTAAAGTAGGATAGTACACTAACTATTGCAGCTGTAATACTACCAAACATTAATCCGATAATTAAAATAGCCATAGTATCTCTAACTTTAGAAGATACAATTAGGACTAATAATAACACTAAAAAACTACCTAAACTTGCAGCAATTACTAAACTCCATTTAGTAAGTAAAAAAGTAGCTAAAAATCCACCAAAAATGCTGCTGCCTAGAATAACTAATGCAACCCCTAAACTTGCTCCAGAGGTAATCCCTAAAACAAAAGGACCAGCTAAAGGATTTCTAAAAAGGGTTTGCATTAATAACCCAGAAATACCTAAACCAGAGCCTACCAAAACAGCTGTAATGGCTTTTGGTAAACGATAGTTTTGTATTATATATTGATGATTGTTTAAACTATCCGAATTTGTAAAAAAGCTGTCTATAATAGTATTAAAAGCTATGGATACAGATCCTAAACTAATGTTTACCATAAATAATAGTAAAAGCAAAACTGCTAATACTATAAAGGGAATGGTATAAGATTTGGATGTTATCACTTTAACGGTTTAAAAAAGTAAGTTTGATAATCTGGCAATAAGTCTGGATGACAAATTTTAATGATGTCTTTTAAAACTAAATCAGGTCTAGATAAACCAAGTTCATAATACAAAACGCCTCCTGTTTTTCCGGTTGTATTTGCAAAAGTATAGATAGCATTATTTTTAAAAGCATCAAATTGCGTGTAATGCGTATTAGCGGTTTGTAAAGCTTCCATGCTACTATAATAAGATGGACTTAACCATAAATTAGCATGTTTTGCTTTTTCAAAAACAGCTTCAAAACTTAATGCTAAACTGCCTTGAGATTTAGTGTCTGCATATAAATAATCGACATTTGCGTCTTTTAAAAATTGAGCTTCGGTACTGGTTCCATTTGGTAAATACCATACATCCTTATACATTGCACCACTAATTACTGTTGGTCGCTCAGTGACGGTTTGCGCTAATTGTTTTGCTGCTTTGTAATTGGTTTCGATAGTTTTAAATACAGAATCTGCTTGTTTTTCTTTATTATATAGTGCACCAAAAAACTTAATCCATTCGGCTTTAGCTAAAGGTGTTTTTTCTACCCAATCACCATTGTAAATTACAGGTATTCTAGCATTACTTATTGTTTTTAAAGATTTACTTGTGCCATCAACACCAAATCCAACGACAACATTTGGATTTAACTCTAATAAAACTTCGGTGTTTAAACCTTCGTTTTTACCTAATTCTCTTACGTGTCCATTATCAATACGCTGTCTGATTTTTTCTGAAGAAATATAATCACTGCCAGGAAAACCAATTAATGAGTTTTCTTCATTTAAAAGCTCTAAAGCAGGAATATGAGTTGTAGAGGTTACTACTATAGATGTTACAGGAGTAATAATAATACCATCATATTCATCTTTCATAAACGATGTTTTTGCAGCGTCTTCTTTACTAATTAAAACGTACTTATAGGTTTTTTCTGCTTTAGGCCAAGGGTTGTTAACGGTTAACACTTTAAAATTACTATGATTTGTAATACTAAATCCTTCAGCGTAAGCGATACTATTATCCTCTTGTATTAAAGCAGGAAGTTTCCTGTCAATACCTGGATCTTCCTTGCAATTTAGAAATAATAAAAATGAAAGTAATAGTAATAAAAAAGCTTTGTTTTGTAACATTAGTAGCGCTTTAGCGGAATATTTTCCTTTAAATTTATATAAAATTTTAGTCATGAGAGACGGTTCAAATTTAACAATATATATAGTAGGAGGAATTATATTATTACATTTTTTAATTGGCTTTATTTATTTAATCTATAAAATGAATAAGAAAAATGAAGAATGAATTAATTTAAAATAGTACATTCGCGCTGAATTTTGGTTTGACTTTGTGCTAATGCAAAGTCGATTAAAAGGGAATCTGGTTTAAATCCAGAACTGTTCCCGCAACTGTAAGTTTATGTTCAACATTGGTTGGACACCTTTTAAAGGATGTTATTCAAACTTAGACCACTGTTTTATTAAAAATGGGAAGGTAGAGTAACATATAACAAGTCAGGAGACCTGCCAGAATTTGTCATCTAATATGATCTTCGGGAGAAAGATCTTTAAGATTTATGAAAAAAACTATTGGATTACTAATTGCTGTATGTTGTAGTGTTGTGTCTTTTGCACAAACACAGCTAGACTCTGTTCAATATTTAGATGTTATTGAGCTTAGTGATATTAAGTTGAAACAAAATGCTGCAGGATTTAAAGTTACTGTTTTAAACGACTCTGTTTTAAGTAAAAACACTTCTAATTTTACGGATTTATTACGATTTAATTCTAATATTTATTTTAAAGAAAACGGTTATGGGATGGTGTCTTCACCATCGTTTAGAGGGACTAATGCCTCGCAAACTGCTGTGATTTGGAATGGTATAAACATTAACTCTCAGTTAAATGGTCAAACGGATTTTAATACCATAAATACCAATAACATTAATCAAGTGGTTATTAGAAATGGAGGAGGTAGTGTGCAATACGGAAGTGGAGCAATTGGAGGTAGTGTGCATTTGGATAACAGATTAAGTTTTACGCAACATTTAAAAAATGATGTCAAACTTAACTATGGCAGTTTTGAAAGTAAAAACTTTAGTCTTGTTACAGATTACGGACAAGATAAATTTGCTTTTAATTTAGGTGTAAATTATATAGATTCTGATAACGATTACAAATATTTGGACTCTGATAAAATAAATGAAAATGGTGCATTTAATAATCTAAGTCTTAATGTTAATTTAGGTTATTTTATTTCTGAAAAAGATGTAATTAAATTATACCATCAATCTTTTATTGGTGAACGTGAGTTTTCCGGAACAACTGCAACACCATCTAAAAGTAAATACGAAGATGAAAACTCTAGGTCGATGTTGGAATGGGTTAGTACCCATCAAAACTATAAATCTAATTTTAAAGTCGCGTATTTAAAGGAGTCTTTTGAGTTTTACCAAAACAAAAATTCTGAGTTTTTTACTTTTGGACAAGTCAATACTTTTCTGGCAAAACATAATTTTAATTATAAATTATCTAAACAGGTAAGTGTTACTAGTATTTTAGATTACAATCTTTTTAAAGGTGAAGGCAGTAGTTTTGGTAATCCAGAGCGATCTATATTTTCTGCTACAGGATTATTACAATATAATCCAAGCACTAATTTAAATTTAGGTTTTAATGTAAGACAAGATGTGACTTCTGATTTTAGTAGTCCATTATTGTTTTCAATGGACGCTTTGATTGGGATTACCAAATTTTATAAGGTCAAAATTAATGGGTCAAAAAATTATAGAATTCCGACATTTAACGATTTGTTTTGGCAACCTGGAGGTAATTTGAATTTAGTACCAGAATCGTCTTATCAATTTGATTTAGGTCATGTTTTAGACTTTAATTGGTTGCAACTACAGTTGAATACCTATTATATTAAGTCGAAAGATTTGATACAATGGAAACCAAATATCTCTGGGTTTTGGTCGCCACAAAATATAGCTGAAGCCCATAGTTATGGAGCAGAAGTAGGTTTGACTATTAATAAAAAATATGATAATCACCAATTAACGTTTAGCTCAAATTATTCTTACACAGTTTCAGAAAATTTAGAAACAAACAAGCAATTAATTTATGTGCCTTTTCATAAAGCTAATGCCACATTAGCTTATAGCTTTAAAAGGTTTTGCGCACATTATCAGCAGCTATTTAATGGAGACGTCTTTACAACTTCCGATAATTTAAAAGGTCCATTTTATAGTTTGCAATCTTATAATGTAGCCAACTTAGGCGTTAATTATAAACTATTACAACATTTTAATCACGAATTAGAGTTGGGATTAAAAGTAAATAATCTATTTAATAAACTATATCAAAACGTAGCATTTAGACCAATGCCAAACAGAAATTTTAATATTCAATTACACTATAAATTTTAAATCAAATTATGAAAAAAATTATTTACTCAATTGTAGCCTTATCATTATTAGTCTTTTCTTGTTCTAATGATGACGATGCATTTACACAACCAGAACCATTAGGAGCTTATGAAAATGGGATTTTAGTAAGTGCAGAAGGTGGACCATCTTCAATTTCTTACATATCTAATGATTTTTCTGAAACAGAAAATCAAGTCTATTTTAATGTTAATAATGAAAACTTAGGCGTGTATTTACAATCTGTAGGTTTTAATGGAGATAAGGCTTATATCGTTGTTGATGCAGGAACAATAACAGTTGTTAATCGTTATACCTTTGAAAAATTAGGAACGATAGACACTGGTTTAACGTTACCACGATATATTGCTTTTGATGGTGATACTGCTTACGTGTCTGATTGGGCTGATCCAAATGATACTACAGATGATTACATTGCTGTAGTAGATTTGAATGCTAATACTGTAACATCTACCATAGCTGTAGCTGAAGGTCCAGAGCAAGTTTTAGTTAATTTGGATAAAGTATTTGTATCACATAAAGGAGGTTATAATACTAACAATTTGATAACAGTAATAAATACTGAGGATAGTACAACAGACACTATTACTGTACAATCTAAACCAGACGAGATGGTGATTAATAATCAAGGTAATTTGGTTGTGCTTTCTGGAGGTAACGAACCATGGACAGGTAACGAAACACCAGCAGCAATAACAAAAATAAATGTTACAGATAACTCAATTGTATCCTCTTTTGTTTTTGAAATAGGTCAACATCCAAGTTTAATGAGTTATAGTGATGGTAATACTTATTACATTTTAGATAATACAGTATATGGATTGTCAGATACAGATACTAGTTTACCAACAGCTTCATTATTTGACATTACTGCTACTAGTGCTTATGGAATGGCAGTAAAAAATAATTTGCTATATGTAACAGATGCAGGAAACTTTTCAGGAAATAGTACTTTAAAAGTATATGATTTGTCTTCAGGATCAGAAACCAATAGTTTTGACGTTGGAGTCATTGCTTCTAAAGTGTACTTCAACTAGAAAATAGTTAGTAAAACCACAAACCAACCATTAAAAAGCCTCTAAATTATTTAGAGGCTTTTTATATTTTATACTTAAGATGATAGTTACGGAATTAAGTCACAATACCAAACACCATAGGTTTCGGCATCACTTTTACAGATATCATTATCATTGGTTTTGGGCGCATTATATTCTCGGTATACTTTTTCTCCAATGGTAAACGGGATTGGGTTTTTAAAGATTGGCCCATCAAAACAAAAGGTATGGAATTCGCCATTTTCTCCGCAAGGATCAACACCTTCAGGTAGGTTGTCTATAAAATTTTCATCTATAATAGTTCCAACAAAATCTTGGTCAAAGTATTTAGAATTAGCACAAACCACTATGGTTTTAAAACCAAGCGCTATAAACTCAGTAATAAGCTGTTTTGTATTGCGTTTCCATAACGGAAATATAGCTTTTATGTTTTGTGAGGCTAGTTGGTTTTCTCTGTATACTTTTAAGTCCTCTAAATAGATATCGCCAAATGCACTATGTGTAAAATTGTCATCTTTTAATGCAGACACAGCCTTTAGCATGATGTCTTCATAAGTGTCCATACTTGGCATTTCAGGAAGCTCTATTAGACTGGACTTAATACCTAAAGCTTCGGTTTGTGCAATTAACAATGCTTTACGTAAACCATGCATAGTTACACGATTATAGTGTGTATTTACTGTGGTAATTAATTGTTCAACAGAATAAGTTTCGTCTTGTAATAAATGGTAAAGTGCTAAAGCCGAATCTTTACCTGAACTCCAGTTAAAATAAGTTTTATGTCCCAATAGTTTTTGCGTTTCTTTATTTAAATACGTTTAATCCTTCACTATCAATGTACATATTGTCCTTTGTAATTGTGTTAAGCTTAGAGTAATCTTCTATTTTTAAGTTATTTAACATAGGTTGGTTACTAAAACGTCCATTACCAGTTATATGCTGTATGGCTCTTGCTAGAAGTGGTTCGTCTTGTTGCCCTAAAATACCGTAGTTTGCTACGTTTTCTTCTAAAGTTAAAGTTGGTATCAAACCAGTTTCATATTCAAAAAAACCATCAGCATTTTCGCTTTTACCAACTAGAGGCTGCATTGCCCAAGTATGATTTGGATTGATACCTGTGGTGCAATTATAATTACAACTGGGACTATCATATAAGGTGGTTGAAAACTCATTTTTACCAACAGTAACATCTCCAATATGTATGACGTCCAGGTAAGGTCTTAAGCAATTTATAACCAACTCGCTAGCGGAAGCAGAACTGCCTTGTGCTAAAATGTATACTTTATTTAAGTTTAAGGTATTAATAGATGTACCATCAGAGAGTTGATTGGTAAAGTATTTGTTAACCTGAGTATCACTAAGGGTTGCTTGTATTTTATTATTCCATTGTTGTTTTAAAAATAGTGCAGTTGTAGGTTCTCCAGCAATCATACTTCCTAAATTAATAGCACTATTAACGCTACCTCCAGGATTGTAACGTAAATCTAGGACCAAGTTTTGGACACCTTCGGCAATAAACTGACCAAAAATGCTATTAAGCTGTTGGTCATAACCACTTGTAAAACGATTATACATTAAATAGCCAACCTTAATACCATCTACTGTAAAGGTATTTGATATTAAAATTGGATTTTCTTCATATACTTGTTTTGTAAGTGTAACGGTTTCACCTGTTAGAACAAGATTGTCGGATGCATCTAATTCTGCAAGACCAATAGTATAAGTATCGCTTCCAAAAAATAGTAAGTTTCTGTAATTGTTTTCAGTTAATTGTGTTCCGTCTACGGTTAAAAAAAAGTCTCCACGTTGTAAGTTGTTTGTAGATGCGCTTGTATTTGGTAATATATATTGTACAACACCAAAAGCATTACTGCCACCATCAATTAAACCAACACCAAACTCCATTCCGTTGCTTTTAGATACACCATTTAAAGCGTTGTTTAAAGCAAAATAATCGTCTACAATCCAACTAAAACGGTCTTGATCAGATAATAAGCTATAAAACATTTGATCAGGCGTATCAAAACTATTTAAAAACTGAGTATAGTTTGCAGAGTCTAAAAATCGGTCATCTGCTAAGTCCGTAACTTGATCTTGCCAGTAATACCAAGTATTTAATCCAGACCAAATAAAATCTTTAATCTCTGTGTCAGAGATTGGGTTGTCGTCCATATCTTCATAACAACCTAAAATAATAAACGGAAGTAAAAGTACTAGGTGTTTTATATTAATAATTTTCATAGCGCTAAAGGTTCTTTTTCAATATAAAAGTACTTACTTTATTTTATATTGAAAATAAATTGTAACAATTATAATAGTTGTTCGTCGTAATAGAAACCAACCAACCAAAATGACGCAGTCAGAGTTTTTAAAATTAGTAATGCCTTTTAAAGATAAGGTCTTTCGTTTAGCAAAACGATTGCTAGTCTCTAGAGAGGAAGCAGAAGATGCCACTCAGGAGGTGTTGTTAAAATTATGGCGAAACAAAGGTCAAATAGAAAATTATAAAAATGTAGAAGCATTTTCTATGACCATGACCAAAAACTTTTGTTTGGATAAATTAAAATCCAAGCAATCGCAAAATTTAAAAATAGTACATAGTAATTATCAAGACCACAATGTAGCACTACAAAAACAAATAGAATTAAATGATAGTTTACAATGGGTAGCAAAGATTATTGAAGATCTACCAGAACAACAAAAAATGGTAGTACAATTAAGAGATATTGAGCAATATGATTTTGACGAAATAGCAAAAATGTTAGATATGAATCCTACAGCAGTACGTGTAGCACTATCTAGAGCTAGAAAAATAATAAGAGAAAAATTAACAAGTACACATAATTATGGTGTTAAATAATATAGAAGACTTACTAGAAAAGTACGAGAATGGTCAAACCACTCTACAAGAAGAAGCACAGTTAAAAGACTATTTTAACCAAGAGACTGTCGCTCCGCATTTAGAGTATTATAAAGCAATTTTTGGGTATTATACGGTAAACCAACAGGAGACTTTTACTAAACACGTACCACTAAACACTAAAAAGAAAATTAATTTTAAGTGGTTAAGCGTTGCAGCAGTAGCAGTGTTAATGGTTGGTATTTATCTGACTAGACCAAAAGAAGAGGTAATTACAGAAGCTGATAGGATAGCCTATAATCAAGCTAAAGCTTATCTAGAGTTGGTCTCCAAAACCTTTAATAAAGGGACTGCACAAGTTAGTTATTTAGGTGAAATTAATAAGGCTGGCACACAAGTTGACTATTTAAAAGAAATGGAAAACCCAATAGGACGTATTTTAAAAATTAGAAACATAAAATAATATTAAAATTTAAAACCAAATACAATGAAAAAATATATAACAATTACAGTATTAGCCATATTATTAATGCCATTAACAGGTATGGCTCAGGATATTTTTGAAAAATATAGTGATGATGACAAAGTAAGTTATGTGTCTATCAAACCTAAAATGTTCCAGATGTTAGCAAAAATAGATATTAATACAAATGATGCTGAAGCTAAAGCTTATATGGATATGGTAAATAGTATTACCAGTTTTAAAACTATGGCAACAGGTGACAAAACTATAGCTAAGGACATCACTAAATGGGTTGCAACACGCAGCGCTGTTTTAGAAGAATTAATGGAGGTTAAGGACAATGGAGTGGTCATGAAGTTTTATGTAAAAGAAGGTAAAGACAGTGACCATGTAAGTGAGTTGTTAATGTTTATTAATGGATTAGAAGCAGCAATGAAAGATTCTGATATTGAAATTAATGGAGAAAAGCGTACTATCGAAACTGTAGTAATCTCTTTAACAGGTGATATTGATTTAAACCAAATTTCTAAATTAACTCAAAAAATGAATCTTCCAGGAGGAGAGGAGTTAAAAAAGAAAAGTAAAAAATAAACTCATGAAAAAAACCTTCCAAACCGTAATAACACTTCTTGCTTTAAGTATTGTTCTAGTAAGTTGTAAAGACCAAAACTCTATACAAACCTATTTTGTAGATCATCAAGAGTTACCAGCTTTTATGTCCTATGACGTATCTGCAGATGTAATAGATTTTTCTAAAGCTAACTTAAATCCAGACGAGCAAAAAGCATATCAATCTGTAGATAAACTAGACATTTTAGCTTACCGAATTAAAGATAATAACCTAGAAAGCTATAAAACAGAGTTACAAAAAGCTAAAAAAGTTTTTAATAACGAAAAGTATGAAGAGTTAATGGAGTTTAAAGACAAAGGTGTTAATGTAAAAGTTAGTACATTAGGTAACGCAGATGCAATAGATGAGTTTTTAGTGTTAGCTAGCTCCAATGATTTTGGATTTACTATCGTTAGAATTTTAGGTGATAACATGAAGCCTGAAGAGTTAATCAAGCTAAGCGACAAACTTAAAAACGCAGACATAGATCAAACACAACTTAAAAGCTTAACTAACTTTTTTAAATAATAATAACATTACTTTTAATGAAAAAGGCTTATCCATTGGATAAGCCTTTTTTATAATTTAAATCTAATTGACAGTAAAAAATATCGCTCTAATAAAGTTTGTGTACTTAAAGTAGTAGAGTAGTCAGTAGAATTCAATTCTTTAAAAAACTTTTTGTTAAGCAAATTATTAAATCGTAATTCATATTCTATTTTCTCATTTTTTTGAACATAATTAAAGATCGCATCCAAGAAGGTAAAACTGTTATTTCTAGTTTTTAAATTTGAATCAAAATATTTTGCTTCAATAATAAAATTAAATCTGTCATTAACAAATTTAGTCGAGAAGTTATTTTGAAAAGTTGAAAAATTCACTTGGTCTAAACCTTCTGTTGAAAATGAATTATTTTGAAATACAATCGAATTTTCAAAGTTTAGTTTATTATTAAAGCCAGTTCTAATGTCTAGTTTTAGCAATAAAGATTGACTTTTGTTATCTCTTATATCATTATTATTTATAGTGTTTTTATAATTATTGATTGTTAAAGTACTTTTTAAATCTATAGTAGATTTAATAAAATTAATATATTTTTCAGTTTCAATTCCAAATCGATAATTACTATTATCTAATTTTTCTAAATTAGTTATGTTTAGTGAAGTGTCTTCCTCGATAAATAACGTGTTTAGATAGTCATAATTTACTTTCGAATAGTTTAAATAAGAATTAAATTGAAATAAATTATAAAAATCATTTATTTTATATCCTATAGATACATTTTCACTTCTTATACGATTAAAATCAAAAGTGTTAGATAGTATGCTTCTATTTCCAATTTGAATAAGTCCAGAATACATTTTATCCAGTTCTGGTAATCTGTTGTTAATATTATAATTAATATAGATATTAGCGTGTTTAGTTAAACCCAAATAAGTCGTTAGTGATGGATTACTAATAATCTTTTTATTTTTTGTTAAGCTTGAATTGTTATTTATTTTTACATCAGAGTAAAACAAGCTGTTTTCAAAAACAAATCTCCATTTATTAATTTTTAATAAATAATTAAAGTCAAAATATAAATTGTTATCTCTAAATGTAACATCATTATTATTACTAAAATAGTTAAAGTTAACAATGTCATTATTAGATGTTAATGAGTTGTTTTCGCTTTTAATACCTAACGATAACGAATAATTTCCATTTTTTAATTTAGATAAATATTTTGAAGATATATTAAAAGAGTTTTTAATAAATTTAACATCTTGATTTATGGACCCATTAGATGTTACGTCAATATTATTAAAGTCTAATTCTTGAGGAATGGTATTTTTTGATAGATTACCAACTAATTGAAAAGCACTATTATTATTTAATTTATTTGTGTACTCTATGTTTTGATTAATAAATAAATCTTCACTCTTTTTTATTTCCCTAAATACTGAATTATTATTTGTACTAAATGAATTTATATCTAAGGTAGTATAATCTATTTTACCTTTAATATTTAAAATAGAGTTTTGTTTAGGTCTATGTATTAACTCATAATCTAAAACATTTACTTTTGGTTTTTTATTTTGGTCATAAATATTTGTAATGGATAAATCAATATTATTAAAATTTGTTTTAGTTGTATTGATTAGTTCTAAGTTATCGGTTAAATAATTTGCATTAATCCTTAATGATGTTTTGTTTGAAAACTTATTTAAAACATTAAAACTTCCAAATAAGTTGCTATTTGATCCAATATACTCTTCGGGTATAAGAATATTAAAATTGTTTGATGCTAAATAATTATTAGTTCTAAACCTAAGCTCATTAATTTTGGATAAGTCAATATTATTCGAGATAAAATTATAAGGACTAACATTTTGATTAATGTTATTATAATTAAGTAATCCAAACCCTTTTATTTTTTTTGAAATAGAAAGAATGTTAGACATTAATCTATATTTATTTTCAATACCTAAGCCAATATTAATATCTCCAGAGACATCCGTTTTACCTTTTTTAAGTGTTAAATTTAATGCTACATCCTCTGTGTTTTTAATACCTTTTAATAATGGGTTTTTTTGGTAATCTTCAATAGCTTCAATTTCCTCAATAATTTCCGGATCAATATTTCTTGTACCTATTGTATAATTATCATCAAATAAATTATCATTATCTAAAAGTACACGTGTTACTCGTTTGCCTTTAAAAGTTATAGATCCGTTTTTTGCAATATTTATTCCAGGTAGTTTTCTTAATAAATCTTCAACGTCTCTTTCTGTTCCATCTTTAAAATTATTTGGTCTAAAGACTGTAGTGTCGTTTTTTATTAAAATTGGTTTTTTACTTTTAACAATGACTTCTTCTAAAGTAGATATGGTTTCTTCTAGCTCAAAATCTACAATATATGATTTTTTAGAAATTTTCTCTTTTTGAAGTTTTTTTAAAGAAGATTTATGACTTAATATTGATGTTTCTATTATTATTTCATCATATTCGGAAGGAAACTCGATTAAATAAGTCCCGTTTTCATTGCAAGTTGTATATGATAAAATAGTATTTTCATTATTCTTTATCAAAATATTTACAAAAGGTAATTTCTCATTGGATTGATTGTCCATAATAATGCCAGAGATAAAATGTTGTGAGAATAAATTATCACTATTTAAAAATAAGAAAACCATAATAAATATGGCTTTAAAGGTTGTTTTTATAGTGTTCAAAATCAATCTTTGATATATGGAGCGGTTTCTAATATTATCGTTTCAATTTTCTTTTTTGGTAGTGATCTTGTAGTACCATTTTCTCCTCGATAATTTTTTAATTCATAATATTTTTTTTCATATTCTTTTATGTAGGATTCCCAAGTTATGGGTTTTAAAACAATTTCGTCAAATGGGTTGCTAATAGTTTCATTTGTTTTTTTTATAACAATCTGGTTTGCATTCATTTTAAAAACTTTATCTGTAGATTCTACAGATAAAATAACTCCAGGTAATCCATAAAATTTCCATGGTCCTGTTGGATATGGTATTTCTAAAGTGAAATATGCAATATATTCTCTTCCTCTAAAATGGGTTTTAGCTTTCTGACACTTGTAACCTAATATTTCTCTTTTTGAAGTATCAATTTTCCAATCAAAAATATTCATAGTGTCTTTTACGTAAAATGGTTTCATTGAAACTCTTTCAATACTGCTTATTTTTTTTTCTATAAAATTTTTAAAAATATGAGGATTTTTTTTTGCCTTTATCGCATAAACAGAGCCACCTTCTTTACCTGCTTTTTCTTCCTCAAAGTTTAAGTTTCCAACAAAGTCCATTTCGTAATTTGATACAGTATCGTTAAAAGTTAATCTAGCATCAACAATTGTGGCTGAGGGTAATTCTTTCATATGAATATGATGCGTATAATCAATTATGATAATATTTTCTTGTGAAAAAGATACTTGTAAAAAAAAGAAAAGTAAAATTAAAAGGTTTTTTTTCATAGTGCGATTTTTAAACTCAAGGTTTAATATTTTAAACCTTGAGTAAGTGATTTATTAAGGGTAAGTACCACCTTGTTGTTCGATATAAAGTACTGCTGCCATAGTAGCAAACAAACATGCTGTTTCAGGAGTAGTCCCATAGCCATAAACTGTTTCAACAACTTCTCCATTATAAGTTATTTCTGCTCTACATCTATAACCTTTGTTGTCATGATAATTGTGTACTACAAAATTAAAGTCAGATGTTTTAGAGTTTAAAGTGTCAATAGTTGCATTTTGTTTTTCTATCACTTCTGCTTTAGAAAAAGAAAATAGTCCCAAATTAAGGACAATTAAAAAAGAAATTTTTTCATAACGGTTTAAATTTTTGTTAAAAAAAATGCTTGTTTATATTTATGTCAAAATATCATTAACAAATTTTCATTTATATAATATCTTTATTAAAAATTTAATAATCATTAGTATTGGTGAGAATATAAAAAAGAAAAACTAACGCAGACATAGATCAAGCACAACTTAAAAGCTTAACTAACTTTTTTAAATAATAATTACATTACTTTTAATAAAAAAGGCTTATCCTTTGGATAAGCCTTTTTTTATATTATAACAATAAACCTGTTGTTTTTACTTTTTAATTTTTGTTTCAAAAAAGTCATCGTCTCCATTACTGGACTTTTTAACTAGTACAAGGTTTAAAATAACGGTTAAATAAACAATAACAACCAACCCAACGTAAATCGGATTACTTAATAAGTCTGTAATACCTCCAATAAATAAAAGTAAAACGGTTACAGTGCAAAGTATTAAAGATGTCTTGTCATTAAACATGTTATATGCCTGTATAATTACTTGGTGATATGGCTTTTAATTCTGTTTTAATAGCTTCACTCACGTCTAAGGTATCAATAAAATTTGAAATAGAGGTTTTATTAATCGCTTCATTAGTTCTAGTTAATCCTTTTAAAGCCTCATAAGGATTAGGATAACCTTCACGTCTTAAAATAGTTTGTATAGCTTCTGCAACGACAGCCCAATTGTTTTCTAAGTCAGCTTCAAATTTAGCTTGGTTTAATAATAATTTACCTAAACCTTTAAGCGTTGATCCAAAACCAATTAAAGTATGACCAAAAGGGACACCAACATTACGTAAAACAGTACTATCAGTTAAGTCACGTTGTAATCTTGAAATAGGTAATTTTGCAGATAAATGTTCAAAAATAGCGTTAGCTATTCCTAAGTTACCTTCACTGTTTTCAAAATCTATTGGGTTTACTTTATGTGGCATAGCACTACTACCAACTTCTCCAGCTTTAATTTTTTGTTTAAAGTAGTCCATAGATACATAGGTCCAAATATCTCTATCTAAATCTATAATAATGGTATTAATACGTTTTAAACAATCAAACAACGCAGCCATATGGTCATAATGCTCGATTTGTGTAGTTGGAAACGAGTGGTATAAACCTAGTTTTTCTTGTACAAATGTACCTCCAAAAGTTTTCCAATCTATACTAGGATAAGCCACTTTATGTGCATTAAAATTTCCGGTTGCACCACCAAATTTGGCAGCACTTGGGATATCATTTAATAAGTTAAATTGCTCTTCTAAACGTACAGCAAATACTTCAATTTCTTTACCTAAACGGGTTGGAGACGCTGGCTGACCATGTGTTCTAGCTAGCATTGGTATATCTTTCCAATCTTTAGCAAGACGCTTTAATTCTTTTAAAACATTTAAGTATTCTGGTACGTAAGCCTCATTCATAGCATCCTTAATACTTAATGGGATTGCTGTGTTGTTAATGTCCTGAGACGTTAATCCAAAGTGTATAAACTCTTTAAATTCGCTTAAACCTAAAGCATCAAATTGTTCTTTTATAAAATACTCAACCGCTTTAACATCATGGTTGGTAACCTTTTCAATATCTTTTATAGCCTGAGCATTTTCAGTAGTAAACGATTTGTAAATGTCACGTAATGCTTCAAATTTACTAGAATCTACACCTTTAAGTTGAGGTAGTGGAACTTCGCATAAAGCAATAAAGTATTCAATTTCTACTAAAACACGGTATTTAATTAGTGCTTCTTCAGAGAAAAAATCTTGTAGTTTTTCAATTTTATTTCGGTAACGACCATCAATTGGAGAGATCGCATTAAGTTGATTTAAAGACATAAAAATAGTTGTTTTTTAACAAGCTATAAATATAGTTTTTTTAACGGGAAGACTAAAGGATTACGCTTTAAGAATTAATTAAAATAACAATTTTTACTTTCTAGCTTTATGTAAAATTTGCCTTGCTCTGGCTTTAAAAGCAGCACTTTGTGAGGCAAAATCACGTTGTAAAATGGTTATTAATTCTGGATGGACCCAATCATAGTCTTTACCAAACAAAAATAAAGTATTCATGCTATACGCTTTTGCAGCAACTTTAGCATCTGTAATTAACCAATCAAAACAAGCTTCAATAATTTTTTCCCGATGTCTCGGAAGTAAGGCCTCTTTTAATTTAGAAGGCGTTTTAGCATAGTAGGCAATAGCAATATATTCGCAAATTTTTGCAACAGGTCTTTCTGCCGAATCTAAGTGCACACGACCCATGTTTTCTGTAAATGTATCTAAATAAGGGATTAAGGCTTCTAGGTTTTCTTTACACATAAACTCTAAAACCCAAGCAGCACGTGGAGATATTTTGTCGTCAACCATAAACATAATATCTAAAATCTTAGGTATTAAATTAGTGTTAGCTAACAGCAGGTGTGCATAATACAAACGTTTTTCACGAGAATGATTAACATAATTTAATTCTTGATATAAAGCGTCAGTCGTCAAAGATTTATTATTTTTAAAGTCTAAAAATAACTAAAATGAAATTACTTAAAAAGATTGGACTAGTTTTATTACTGGTTTTTATAGTTGCTCAATTTTTTTCGCCTGAGAAAAACCAAGGTAACACAGAAGATTTAACCGCTTTTTTAAACGAAACAAAACCTTCTCCAGAAGTTAAAACCATTCTTGAAACTACCTGTTTTGACTGTCATAGCAGTAATACTAAATATCCATGGTATGATAAAATTACACCAATAAATTTTTGGTTGAATGAACATGTTGAGGACGGTAAAAAACATTTAGATTTTTCTAAATGGTCAGATTACTCTATAAAACGTAAAGACCATAAATTTGAAGAACTTGCAGAAGAAGTTGAAGAAAAGAAAATGCCATTACCAAGTTATACTTGGACGCATGGAGACGCTAAATTATCCGATTCGCAAATAAAAGCAATAGTGGATTGGGTAAATCAAGTTAGAATGGGCTATGCATTAGCACCAAAAGCAGAATAAATTTTAATATCTAAAATATCCCTCAATTGGCACCAAAAGTTTTAATAATTGGATTTGTTTGGCCAGAACCTAAAAGTTCTGCAGCAGGAAGTAGGATGATGCAATTGATTGAAGTATTTCAATCAGCTAATTATGACATTATTTTTGCTAGTGCTTGTGCTAAATCGGATAATGCATTTGATTTATCAAGTATTGGTGTTACCATAAAAAACATTGTATTAAACGATGCTAGTTTTGATACATTTATAAAAGACCTAAATCCATCCATAGTTATTTTTGATAGATTTATGGTGGAGGAGCAGTTTGGTTGGCGTGTGGCAGAACAATGTCCTGATGCCTTACGTATCTTAGATACCGAAGATTTACATTGTTTGCGTAAAGGACGTGAGCAAGCGTTTAAAGATCAAGCTATTTTTGATAAAAATTACTTGCAAAATGATACTGCTAAACGCGAAATTGCAAGTATTTTACGTTGCGATTTATCATTTATTATATCACAAGTTGAGGTAGAGATATTAGTAAATCAATTTAAAATAGATGAGCATCTATTATATTATTTACCATTTTTATTAGATCCTGTATCGCCAGAAGCCCAAAGAAATAGCCCTAAATTTAAAGACAGAAACCATTTTATTACCATTGGTAATTTTATGCATAAACCTAATGTTGATGCAGTCATGTTTTTAAAATCTAATATTTGGCCTCTTATTAAAAAGGAATTACCTAAAGCCGAAATGCATGTGTATGGATCCTACGTGTCAGAAAAAGCAATGCAATTACATAATCCAAAAGAAGGATTTTTAATAAAAGGTTTTACGGACAATGTTAATCAGGTTATGCAAGACGCTAAAGTCTGTTTAGCACCTTTACGTTTTGGTGCAGGACTTAAGGGTAAATTAATAGATGCGATGTTAAATGGTACACCATGTGTTACCACAACTATTGGAGCAGAAGGTATGTACGGAACCTTAAAAGATACTAATGCTTTTATTGCTGACGATCCTGTTAATTTTGCTAAGCAAGCAGTGGAGTTGTATTCTAATAAAATTTATTGGAATGGGAAGCAAAAAAATGGATTTATGATTATTAATACATTGTATGATAAAGCTATTTATACCAAGGATGTTTTATATAAAATAGAATTGCTTAAAGCAGGATTAAAAGTACATAGGCAGCAACATTTTTATGGACAAATGCTAATGCATCATACCATGCAAAGTACTAAGTTTATGAGCAAATGGATTGAAGAAAAAAATAAACCTAAGGACTAAAGACTAAAGAGTTAAAAATTAGTAGTTATATAATATTAAATAAAAAAGAGCTGAAATTTAAAATTTTAGCTCTTTTTTTATGTGTATTAAGTATTAGCAATTAAGCTGTAACTTCACTCTTTTTAATTTTTCTGTAAGGAAAAGAATTAAAAATACTACGTTTAGCAAAACGTGTTTGCTTGTCGCTTTGAGAAAACTTAATGTATAAAGCTTTATTTACACCAAAGTACTCATAAGTATCTCCATTTAAAAAAGTAACTTCTAATAACAATCCTTTATGCTTCCAATCCATAATAGGACTAGTAACCGTTACTGCATATTCTTCTTTGTTAGCCTCAATAGTTTCTGGAGAGATACTAACTAAAAAGTGGTATCCATCAATAACCTTACGACTCATTAATTCTGCTTCTTGCGCTTTTTCATCACCTGCTTGAAACTTATCAGGATGCCATTCTTTAACCAAATTACGGTAAGACGATTTTAACGTTTTTAAAGATAAATCTTGATCTACGTTAAATAGTTTTTTGTACTCATTAATACGCTTCATAACAGATGCTTTTTTTTAATAAGGCGCGAAAGTACTATTTTGTTTTGAATTGAGTGTTAGAAAGTTATAATAAATTATCGTATTTATAATTTATAGTCTCTAAAACAGCTAATTAGTCTTAAAAGTTAGTTTTTGCTCTCTCTTTTTTTTATATCTCTCCTGGTAAGTATCATGGCTATAATTATAAGAAGATTAGATACGATTCCGCTAAATGGTCCATTTTTAATATTATTAAAATCTAAATCATAAATATTAATAATTAATAATACAGTAGCAGCTATAATAATAAAATTTGTAAAATGGAAGCGTGTCATTTGTGGGAGGTTTCTTTTTTAAATTAAATAAAAATTAAATGTCAGCAAATAACTTTTTAAAACGTTTAGGTAATTGGTCCTTTAAATATAAGCTTTCATTTGTAAAAGGATGGATAAATTGTAAAGAATAAGCATGTAGATATAGACCTTTTCCTTTTAATATTAAATTTTCAAAGCCATAATCTTTGTCACCTAAAATAGGGTTGCCTATACTAAAAAGATGTTTGCGTAATTGATGTCTTCTTCCAGTAAAAGGCTCTAATTGGACTAAATTTAATTTTCCAAAACGTTTAGAATCTATCGTTTGATGTACCTTATATTTTGATTTTGAAGTTTTACCATCTACAGTAGTGGTAATAAAACCTTCGTGTTCCATAGTACCTATAGTTACTGCGTAGTACGTTTTTTTTATCGCTCTGTTTTTAAACAAAGTATTTAAGGCACGTATGCTACTACTAGTTTTACCAACTAGTAAAATACCAGTGGTTGGGAAGTCTAATCTATGCACAGGCTGTGGTTTTGCAACGTCGCTAAGTGTACTTCTAGTTATATTTTGTGTTAGTGCATTGGCTATAGTTTTAAAGCTATTACCATTAACCAAAATACCTGCTGGTTTGTGTATAGCAGCTAGATAATCATCTTCAAATAAAACCTCTAATTTAAACGTTAGACTTTTTCTTGGAGGTGCATCTTGTGTTATTGTTAAGCAAATAGTTTCACCTCCATTAATATAAGTTGCAGACGTTGCAATGTTACCATTTACAGTTATGTATTGCTTTTTTAAAACTTTTTTTAAAGCAGATTTTGTTAATGCAGCTTCAAAAATACCAACACCATAATCTTGAAGTCTTATTGGTACATGTTGTTTAGGTACAATATGGGTTTGAGATAAATTGATAGTTGTCTAAATTATAAAAGGGTTAGAATATTATCGAAGGTACTTGAAATAACAGACAAAATCAAATATTAAATAGAAGTAAATCCACACTTTTTATTACTTTCGCAACTTTAAAAAACAGACTATGATTTCTATAGATAATTTAGCAGTAGAGTTTAGCGGAACCGCCTTGTTTAGTGATGTGTCTTTTGTAATTAATCCAACAGACAAAATCGCTTTAATGGGTAAAAATGGTGCAGGTAAGTCAACCATGATGAAGATTGTTGCAGGCGAACAAAAGCCTACAAGAGGTCATGTAAGAGCACCTAAAGACGCTGTTATTGCTTATTTACCGCAACATTTATTGACAGAGGATGATTGTACTGTTTTTCAAGAAGCAGCAAAAGCGTTTAAGCACGTTTATGCTATGCGTGACGAAATGGAAGCGCTTAATAAAGCTTTAGAAACTAGAACAGATTATGAAAGTGATGAGTACATGGCTATCATTGAAAAAGTATCAGATTTAGGCGAAAAATATTATGCTTTAGAGGATGTTAATTACGATGCCGAAGTAGAAAAAGCACTTAAAGGCTTAGGTTTTAAACAAGAAGATTTTGCGCGTTTAACTAACGAGTTTTCTGGTGGTTGGCGTATGCGTATTGAGCTAGCTAAAATTTTATTACAAAAGCCAGATTTAATTTTATTAGATGAGCCAACAAACCATATTGATATAGAATCTGTTATTTGGTTAGAAGACTTTTTAGTTAATAAAGCTAATGCAGTAATGGTAATATCGCATGACAGAGCTTTTATTGATAATATAACTAATCGTACTATTGAGGTAACAATGGGTCGTATTTACGACTATAAGGCTAATTATAGTCATTATTTACAGTTAAGAGAAGATAGACGTAGTCATCAAATTAAAGCCTATCAAGAGCAACAAAAATTTATTGCAGACAATATGGCTTTTATTGAGCGTTTTAAAGGGACTTACTCTAAAACAAACCAAGTCACATCACGAGAGCGTATGCTTGAAAAGCTACAAATTATAGAGATTGATGAAGTTGATAACTCAGCTTTAAAACTTAGATTTCCGCCAGCACCAAGATCAGGAGATTATCCAGTATCTGTACAAAATTTGACAAAAAAATATGACGATGTCGTTGTGTTTAGTGACGCTAATATGTCTATTAAAAGAGGCGAAAAAGTTAGTTTTGTTGGACGTAATGGAGAAGGTAAATCTACTATGATTAAAGCTATTTTGGGTCAAATTGATTATGATGGAGCGTGTAGTCTTGGACACAACGTTCAAGTCGGTTATTTTGCACAAAACCAAGCAGCTTTATTAGATAATGATTTAACGGTTTTTCAAACTGTAGATGAGGTTGCTAAAGGTGACGCTAGGACTGGAATTAAAAATATTTTAGGTCGTTTTATGTTTAAAGGCGATGATATTGATAAAAAAGTAGGTGTGCTATCTGGAGGAGAAAAAACAAGATTAGCAATGGTTAAGTTATTATTAGAACCTGTTAATTTATTAATACTAGATGAGCCAACAAACCACTTAGATTTAAAATCTAAAGATGTTTTAAAAGAAGCATTAAAATCCTTTGATGGTACATTAGTTTTGGTGTCTCACGACAGAGATTTTTTACAAGGTTTATCAGAAAAAGTTTTCGAATTTAAAGACCAGCGTGTTATTGAGCATTTTGAAACTATTGATGCCTTTTTAGAACGAAACCGTATTAAAAGTATTGCAGATATTAATTTAATGAAATAGCTATTTTAGCTTATAGTTTTTAATAGAAAAGACTTCTTTTATAGTTAGAGCATTTAAAGGAAACTCTAAAAATACGTGCAAAAAACTTAAAAAGAATAAAGCAACTAATCCAGTTTTATAGTCATATAAGTATAATGCAACAGAAGCTATCCATATACCTAATATTAAAAACCCTTTTTTAACAGAAATAGCTTTTTGCCAACCTATTATTGATGTTTTTGAAAACCAATTTAAATAATGGTAGGTATACGCAAAACCTATAAATATTTGGATCTTTAAACCTACTTCAGATAGTGCATAAAATTTTCCGTTTTCAAATAGATTTAAAAAGCCAGCTATAGTACTGTTTACTCCCATCATGTTACTATCTACATAAGTGTCAATAGCACTTTGTGACAAATTATAACCTTTGGCATTTATCGGAATTTGCCAAATAATAATAGGAATGCACAATAATATAAAAGCCAATATAAATCCATACTTGCTTTTAGCTTTTAAAGCTCCAAAAATTATAAATAAAAAAGTAAACAGATACACATGTATAAGCGTTGGTAAAAATAGCCCAACAAATAACAAGTATTTTGGTACATACAATGTTAAAGTGAAGGCTAATACTATAGCAGTAAATAATATGAGTATTAGATGTTTAACCTTGCTAACAAATATTAATCCTACAGCAAGAAAAAATCCTATTAACAGTAAAGCGTTTGTGTTTTGGTTTATTAATTTTAAAAGATCATTAAAGCTATTATTTAAGCCTAAATCTAAAAATTTGTAAACAGGATATATAGCCAGTATTATGGCAAAAACAGTAAAAAAATACGTCCACTTTATATTTTTCTGTACAAAGTAATTACGTTCTTTTAACCAATTAATTTCGGTTAAATAGTGTAATGGTCCTAAAATAGCATAAGAGAACAAAAACAATTCAAAAGGAATTTTTATTGCAATCAATAATGATATGGTAATAAGTCCAATATTAAGAAGGTCTATCTTCTTAGTATTCATATTTATTTAGTGGTTGGTTAATAGCGATTATTGATTAAATATATAACACCTTAACCATAATAACTAATTTGATTAAATATATTTAACCTGTTGGTTTTCATGTTGTTTGATTGTTTTTTATAAGCCTATGGTGGATTCTATTTGTTCTACCGTTCGTTTTAAAAAATTTGGAGGCATAAACCTATAACCAAAATAAAGACTAGCATAACTTTTATCGTTAACCATACTTTGTGTCAGATCCTTATTAATAGCATTGGAGTCAAAATTAAAACTAGCTCCTGCACTTATCGTTTCAGAAGTATATCCAAATTGTAATGTTAAATCTAATGCTCGCGATATAAAAGTGTCTTTATTTATAGCAGTGTTTAGTTTTTCGGTAGTAAACCTAACACCTACAGCTGGAGCGATAGATGAGGATATAAACCAATGATCCTTGAAGGCCCAAGTATAATAGTAAGCAGGAGCAAAGGAAAGGTCAAAACTATTTTCTGCGACTTTTTGATAATCAATAATATTACTTAATCTATTAAAACCGTATTTTAAAGTTGGGACAAAACTACCAGCTGTTTCTCGTTGCCATTCATTTAGATGTGTTAAATGTTTCAACGAAAAATTATCATTTAAAACATAAGATGTTGTACCAAGCCAACTTGTTGTTTTTAAATCAGGAAATTGAGCCAACAACTGCGCATTGTTTTCTTGATAAAAACCTTTTACTTTTCTATACTCAAAACTTTGTATCCAATGTTTAATAAAGATATTTAATTGCGAATTCAAAAATTTTGATTTAAAATCAGAAGATCTGCTGCTTGGCGAAAATCCGATTTTTAATCCTAAAAATTTATAGTTAGCACCAACTTCTAACCGATAGGTATTGTTAGCATTAACAAGAATAGATTGGTTGTTGTTTTGTATTGAAAAGGATTCGTTTTGCGTGTTAATATTTGATTTTAGTAATAGATTTTCTCTAAATGAAAGTACTGTGTTTTGACCAACTACAATTGTACATAAAAACAAAATTAATACTACAAGCCAATATCTCATAATTATAAAACAGAGATAAATGTGTCAATACCCTTAGTAGCAGTTTCTGCAATGACAGTTAAGTTTTTTGTGCTAGAAATTGAAGGGTCAGGATCTATAAAAAAAGTAGGTGTATTTTCTGGTACATAATGCATTAAACTGGCAGCAGGATATACTTGTAAAGAGGTACCAATGATTAGCAGCTTATCTGCAGTAGCGCAAACCTCTACAGCTTTGTCTATTAAAGGTACAGCTTCTCCAAACCATACAATATGTGGTCGTAATTGATGACCATTACTGTCTAAATCACCAAGGTTTAAATCTTTTTTCCAATCTAAAATGTTAGTTTCGGTTTTAGTACTTCGCACTTTTAATAATTCGCCATGTAAATGGATAACATTTGTACTTCCAGCACGTTCATGTAAGTCGTCAATATTTTGAGTAATTATAGTAATTTTAAAATGTTTTTCTAAGTTAGCCAACTCTAAATGTGCTTTATTAGGTTTTACTTGTAATAGTTGACGTCTACGTTGGTTGTAAAATTCTAGGACTAATGCTGGATTATTAGCAAAGCCTTCTGGAGAGGCTACTTGCATAACGTCATGACCTTCCCAAAGCCCATCTGCACCTCTAAACGTTTTAATTCCGCTTTCAGCACTAATACCTGCACCTGTAAGTACTACTAGATGTTTCATTTTTTTTACTACATTTGAATTTCGATTATAAACTTAAGATTAATTCCCTTTAATATCTTAAAGCTTAGTAAAAAATTTAAGTTATTCATTTTAAAAAATTAATCCATGAAAACCCTCAAGTATCTTTTTCTTTGTATTTCTATTACATTATTTACCAATTGTTCTGATGATGATGCTTCAGAACAAATAACATCTATAGCTTCAGAAATTTTTAATATCGAAGCATTTGGTGATTCTAATATCATTGGAACAATAGAATATTTTAAAAATTCCAACAGTACAATAACTATCGAAGTTAATTTGGTTGGAACCGAAACTAATCAGTTTTATCCTGCCAAAATCGCTTTTGACACAGCAGCAGATTATGATGGTGCAAATAGCCAAGTAGCAATAAATTTAGTTCCTATTGATGGTAATTCTGGAAAAAGCAGAACCACCTTTTCTACACTAGAAGATGGTACCACGATATCTTATGAAGCCTTATTAGACTTTGATGGAAATATTGTGATCAATCAAAGCGAAACAAGCAACGTTATTGTAACACAGTCAGATATTGGTCAAAATATATTAACAACAAATACTTTTAGTTATCCTTTAAGCGAAGTTGATGTAAGTGATATTTCTGGAACCATAACCTTTACTGAACGCGTTAATGGAGAAGCTCTTGCTGAAATATCTTTAATAGGAAGTCCTGAAGGAGGTGTACATCCAGCACATATCCATTCAGGAAGTGTAGCAACAGCACCAGGAGCTATTGCTTTTACATTTAATCCTGTAGTTTCTAGAATTAGTAAAACTAATGTGGCACAATTAGATAACGGTACACCATTTGGGTTTGACGATGTTTTTACTGTCAATGGATACGTTAATGTGCACTTAAGCGCAACTAATTTAGGGGTTATACTAGCACAAGGTAACATAGGAGCCAATTAATTATAATATTAAACTATTTAAAAACCTGATGCTAATACCATCAGGTTTTTTATTTTTATACCATGATAGACTTACAATTATTACAACATCTAGAAACCTATTTAACAGACCATAGATTAGCACGTTTTAAACAAGTTTTAAATCAACGTACAAAACATTTTACTGTCGCAACAGAGGATGTTTACCAATTACACAATACTAGTGCTGTCATGCGTACTTGTGATGTTTTTGGCTTACAAGAATTAAATATTGTAGAAGAAACTAATAGTAAACGTATTGATGGTGAAATAGCCATGGGAGCGCAAAAATGGGTAGACTTAAACCGTTTTGATACTGTAACAGATTGTATTAAAAACTTAAAACAAAAAGGGTATCAAATTGTAGCAACAACACCACATACAGATGATTGTGATTTGTATGATTTTGATGTCACTAAAAAAGCGTGTTTTTTCTTTGGAAGAGAAACTGAAGGCTTATCTGATGCTGTTTTAAATCAAGCAGATAGCTTTTTAAAAATACCAATGGTTGGTTTTACTGAAAGTTTAAACATATCTGTTAGTGCTGCAATTATTTTACAACATGCAACATCTAAATTAAAAAAAACAGATATTAATTGGCAATTAACTGAAGATGAAAAGTTAGAAAAAAGACTAGATTGGTGTAAAAAAACAATTAAGAGTTATGACGACATAGTTGCGCGATTTTACAGCGACAAATCGTGATTGACTTTGATTTAGTATATAAAAAAAGCTCAAATTAATTTAATTTGAGCTTTTTTGTATTTCTTGTATAATAGTTTAATTATAGTCTTTTTTTACGACCACGATTTAAAACCTTATATTCTTCATAACACTCACTAATAGCATCTAATATTTGTAAGTCATTAGCTGTTGTTACAAACTCTTCAGAGTAGTTACATTGGCTAACAATTTCGTCTAAATCAATTTTATTAACACCAAGTAATGCTATCAACATTTCTCTGTCAAAGCGTGTAGCTAACGTGTTGCGTATATTATCATCCTCTTTCATTTTTTTTAGCTTTCTAAGCTCTTTCCCTTTATTACTAAAGGTGTTGTATAAAAAGTCAAGCGGATTAAATATTGATCCTAAAACCTTAGTTACAGCACTAGGTTGCTTTTTTCCGGCTTCATAACCATTAGAAAGACCCGAAATACTATATCTATAATTTGTGTTTATATTTACTTGCTTAATGTCTACTTCTAAATAACCTGTTAACTTTAATCCAGTAACAACAACTTCTTCTAGAGCTAAAGCTAACTCTGTTAGTGTAATAGTAGATTTTTCGATTTGATCAACCCAGTCATTGGTTACTTTAACTTTAATGGATTTAAAACCTAAATAGGATAGGTGAAGGGTGTCATTTGCTTGTGCACGCAATTCAAATTCACCTTTATCATTTGTAGCTGTACCTATAACTTGATTTAGATTAACAATGTTTACGTTTTCTAAGGGTTGTCTTGAAGTGGCATCAATAATGATACCTTTGACAGTAGATTCTGCTTTTACAGCAGTAGAGTCAATACTTTTTTTGATAGAAGTTACTGCTTTTGTGTTTTCTTTTTTAGTTTGAGAAAAACCAAAAGTTGTGCTTAAACCAACTAGTAAAATAAATAAGTAGTACTTCATGTATGAAATTTCAGTTATAAAAATAACAAAGAAAACGCTATAAATAGCGTCTTCTTTTATTTTTGACTAAATATTAACAAAAAGGTTTAATTTTAAGTTAACTAGTAGGTTGTATTAATCTTTACGTCTAGAGCGTGTAGGTCTAGAGTGCGAGGTTTTAAACTCTGATTTATCTCTGTTAGAACGACTAGATCTCTCAGAACTACTATCGCTACTCCTGCGTCTGTCACTTCTGTTACCAGAACTGTCATCGCTTCTTCTAGACGATCGTCTTTCTCCTCTTGGTTTATCGTCACGACGTCTTCCGCCACCACTTCCACCATCGCGACGTCTTCCGCCACCTCCACGGTTTCTATCACGACCACCACGACTTCCGCCTCTGTCTTCTGTAACTTCTACATTAACAAAACGTCCGTTGTCCTTGTAGTCTGTAAAGAATGCTAAGACTTTTTCTTGGTGTTCTTTTTCAGTATTAAAGAAAGAGAATGTTTCTTTAACATCAACTTTAAATACATCATCACGACCTAGATCTAAAACTTCTTTTAAGAAATCTTTTAATTTCATCCAGTCATAACCATCTTTTTCTCCAACGTTAATAAAGTAACGTGCAGCACTTCCAGAAGATTGTGATCTTCCTTCACGACCACCATCACGTCCAGAGTCTCCAGCTGTAACGTTTAGGTTTTTAGATTTTTGATAGTAATTAAAGAAACGTGTAAACTCTACAGAAAAGAATTTTTTAATTAACTCTTCTTTAGACGTATCAGCAAACAACGTGTTGATGTCCTCTAAATACTTGTCAATTTCGTGATTAATTTCTGTGTTATGTATTTTGTTTGCTAAAGACATTAATTGTACTTCGCAAATTTCCATTCCGTTAGGAATTTCTTTTAATTCAAATTTTTGATTGATAATACGTTCGATACTTTTTAAACGACGTACTTCACTTTTTGAAACAATTACCATTGATACACCAGTTTTACCTGCACGACCTGTACGACCAGAACGGTGTGTGTAAGTTTCTATTTCGTCACTTAATTGGTAGTTAATTACGTGTGTAATATCATCTACATCAATACCACGTGCAGCAACGTCTGTTGCAACAAGCATTTGGATTTGACGAGATCTAAATTGTTTCATGACAATGTCACGTTGGTTTTGTGATAAATCACCATGTAATGCTCCAGCACTATAACCATCTTCGATTAAGTTTTCTGCTACTTTTTGAGTATCACGTTTTGTTCTACAAAATATAACTGAAAAAATATCTGGATTAGCATCTGCTAAACGTTTTAAAGCTTGGTAGCGATCACGTGCATTTACTAAATAGTATTCGTGCGATACGTTATCTGTACTTTGGTTTTTATGACCAACAGTAATTTCTTGTGGGCTGTTCATAAAATCTCTTGCAATACTTGCCACTTCTTTTGGCATAGTTGCAGAGAATAACCACGTGTTTTTGTCTTCAGGAGTACCAGCTAGAATATCTGTAATATCTTCTTTAAAACCCATGTTTAGCATCTCATCTGCTTCGTCTAAAACAGAATATTGAATTTTAGTAATATCTACTAAACGACGGTTGATCATATCTTTCATACGACCAGGAGTTGCTACAATAATTTGTGCACCTCTTTTTACTTCTCTTGCTTGATCAGTAATGCTTGATCCTCCATAAATAGCAACAACGTTTAACCCTTTAAGGTGTTTTCCGTAGGCTTTCATCTCGTTAGCAATTTGTAAACATAGCTCACGAGTTGGAGATAATATCAACCCTTGTGTAGTACGGCTGTCTACATCAATTTTTTGTAACATTGGAAAACCAAATGCTGCAGTTTTACCAGTTCCAGTTTGCGCTAACGCTACTAAATCTGTTTCTTGGTTTAATAAAATTGGGATTGCTTTTTCTTGTACTTCAGATGGTGTTTCAAAACCTAAATCTGCAATACCTTTTAATAGATCTTCGTTTAGACCTAAATCTTGGAATGTGCTCATTCTTTTATAGTATGTATTTCAATGTCAATCTGTTTGGTGTTACAAATAGAAGCGCATTGAATATACTTAACCTAAACTTCTAATAACACATCCTCTCTCTGAGGAATAAAATAACCCTCTTGGGTTTTTCAAGGTGCAAAGGTACGTTTTTATTTCTGATATTCAATTTTTATTATTTTATCCTCTGCAAGTGCTGTAAATAAAAGGCGTAAGTGTTATTATGACTATGATAAATGAATTGCAAACAGTAGTGAAATTAACCTTGAAAAGATAATTATTGGCTTAATTGAATTCAATTTTTTAAATCTTGTAACCTATTTAAAGATTATTAAGAAAATTGACTAATAATTGTACTGCTTTACCACGATGTCCAATGCTGTTTTTTTCTGTTAATTCCATTTCGGCAAAAGTGTATGTGTATCCATTTGGTTTAAAAATTGGATCGTAACCAAAGCCTTTTTCTCCATGCTTAACTGTAGTTATTTCGCCTTTACAAATACCAGTAAACGTGTCTAGTTTGTTATTTATGTGTAACGCAATGACTGTTTTAAATTGTGCGTTTCTATTATTTTTATCTTTAAGATTGTTTAATAATAAATCCATATTATCACTGTCGTTGCGTTGTGGTCCAGCGTATCTGGCACTAAAAACACCAGGTTGTCCATTTAACGCATCTACTTCTAATCCTGTGTCATCTGCAAAGCAATCATAACCATAGTTTTGTTTTATATATTCTGCCTTTTGTATAGCATTACCCTTGATATCTGGTTGGGTTTCTGGTACATCCTCAAAGCATCCAATATCTTTTAGGGTAAGTAGTTTTATGTGCGCAGGAATTAAAGCTTGGACTTCTTTAACTTTATTTAGATTATTAGTAGCAAAAACAAGTTGCATGTATATAATTTTTGATTATTAATTTAAATTTATTTACCTATGATGGTATGGTTCGTTCCTTAAAATGGTAAAGCCACGATATAATTGCTCGATTACAAATAGACGTACCATTTGATGAGAAAATGTCATTTTAGATAGCGATATTTTTCCTTGTGCTTTGGCATAAACTTCTGGGCTAAATCCATAAGGACCACCAATTACGAATACTATTTGTTTTGCTCCAGAATTCATATGTTTTTGTAAATAATCTGCAAAACCAACGCTGTCAAATTGTTTGCCATTTTCGTCTAGTAATATTAAAATATCTGTAGGTTTAAGTTTGCTTAAAATTAGTTCGCCTTCTTTTTGTTTTTGTTGGTCTTCGCTAAGGTTTTTTACTTTTTTTAAGTCTGGTATAATTTCTAAATCAAAACCTATATAAAAGCCTAATCGCTTTGTATAATCATCAATTAACTGTTGTAGTTGTTTATTGTCTGTTTTGCCTATAGCAAGCAGTTTGATAGTCATATGTTAATTTTAGAATTAGTTTGATGTATTACTAAAAGCAGTGTTTGCTGTTATGGTAAAATTCATATTTACTAAATATACCTTTTCCTTCGGTAAAATTTTTAGTGTTAGACGCTTCAAGGTCGGCTTTAAATTTTGTCCAATCGTCTGTTTTAAGTAGTTTTTCAAATCTACTATTTGTCAGATGTCCACCACTTAAAAAGTATTCGCCATCAGATTTAATTATTAGTAGGTTATAATTATTCTGAACGTCAAAAAACTTGTTTTTAAAAGCACCTTGATCTTTAATCCATTCAAAATCCACGTAAGTACTTAAAGCGTTTTCTTCAGTTTTGTACATATGAACAAAATCTAATGGATAGCGTTTTTCGTATTTTTCAATACATTTTTCTCTTCTTTTTTGCCAATCGGCTCTTTCTTCTTTAAATATGTCTTCATTAAACGGATGACTTTTTACTTGTCTTACATAAACTTTGCCTGAACTTCTTTTAAAAGACTCTGTTATTTTGTGTTTAGCATGAATTTTCTCTGCTCTTTCAAATCCAAAAATCGAATCATAATATTTTATAACAATATATTTGTTTTCCTTAGTGTTATTAGACTTGGATTGTATTAAGGTTTTAATTTGATCGTATTCATCAACCTTTAATTTGCCAAAACGATACATTGGAGAAAGCTTGTTTACAGTCAAACTATCTGTTTTGTATTGTAAACATTTTTTTGTAATCCCTTTACATTTTTTATAATAGCTAATAGAATCCATTGTTGTAAAATCTTCATCAATGTAAACTGAGTTTTGACTAAGCATAGCAGTGCAAAAAAGAAAAATTAATAGCAGTAAAAAAGTAGAACGATTAAACATAATTGTATTATTTAGGTTTGAGGCTTACTAACTTAGTTTTGTAAGTTGTTAAAGGTCAATAGTGATAGATTTATTTTCAAAAATAATGTTTCTTAAATAATTATTCAACAAGCATTTGTTATTTTTACATCAAATAAGAAACACATGATAAGTCAAGCCCAATTTGATAAAGAAATAGATTTAATCATTACCAACGCTATTAGAGAAGATGTTGGCGATGGTGATCATAGCTCATTATCTTGTATTCCTGCTTCTGCAGAAGGTAAAGCAAAATTGTTAGTTAAAGACGACGGTATTATTGCTGGTGTCCAGTTTGCTAAACAAGTATTTAAATATGTAGATCCAAACCTGGTTGTAGAGACTTTGATTGAGGATGGAAGCAGAGTGAAATATGGTGATATTGTATTTTATGTTACAGGCGCATCACAATCTATATTAAAAGCAGAACGTTTGGTATTAAATGCTATGCAACGTATGAGTGCTATTGCAACAAAAACAAGACAATTTGTAGATTTGTTAGAAGGCACAGGTACTAAAGTTTTAGACACACGTAAAACTACTCCAGGTATTAGAGCTATTGAAAAATGGGCTGTAAAAATTGGAGGAGGAGAAAACCATAGATTTGCACTTTATGACATGATTATGTTAAAGGATAATCATATAGATTTTGCAGGAGGCATTACAAAAGCTATTGATAAAACAAAGCAATATTTAAAAGAGACCAATCGTGATTTAAAGATAATTGTAGAGGCTAGAGATTTAGACGAAATTAAAGAGATTTTAAAATCGGATGGCGTTTACAGAATATTAATAGACAATTTTAATTATGAAGACACTAAAACTGCAGTTAAATTAATTGGTGATCAATGTTTAACAGAAAGTTCTGGTGGTATAAATGAAAAAACGATTAGAGAATATGCCTTATGTGGTGTAGATTTTATCTCTTCTGGTGCATTAACGCACTCGGTTTATAACATGGATTTAAGCTTAAAAGCAGTTGATTAATACATCCTGTAACAGTACAAATTTTATCTAGATAATGTCTCAAGCAATAGAAGAAAAGCTTAGTAAAATCCCTGTGGTTAACCTTTTAGTTAAGCTATTAGGTAGGTTTAAATTGCCTGGACTAGAGGGTTTGTCATTATATGATTTAATCGAGTTATATATTATAGGTATCGCTAGAGGAGCCTTAACAGCAAGAGCAAGTGCAATTGCTTATAGTTTTTTTATGGCGTTATTTCCGTTTTTATTATTTGTTATTATTGTTATTCCCTATATTCCAATAGAGGATTTTCAGACGGATTTTTTGGTGTTTTTAGAGTCTATTTTACCACCAACGACATCAGATTTTTTCTCGGATAATATATTTAACAATATTGGTGGAAATCAAAATGGAGGATTATTATCATCCGTATTTTTATTATCCATTTTTTTAATGGCTAATGGTATTAATGCTTTATTTTCCGGGTTTGAAAACTCGTATCACGACCAATTAACACGCAATGTGTTTAAACAATATTTTTACGCATTAGGCATTGCGTTAATTTTGTCATTTTTACTAATTATAACCGTTGCTGTTTTAGGTTATTTTAATATCTATGTAATAGATAATTTAACCAATCATGGTTATATTGCCAAAAGGCAAGTTAGTATATGGAGTACGTTGGCACAATACGGATTTTTTGTCGTCATGGTATACATAGCAACAGCAGTGTTGTACTATTTTGGTACAGCAGAAGGGAAGTCGTCTAAATTTTTCTCCATTGGTGCATTATTTACCACCATTTTAATTTTAGTAACCTCCTTTTTATTTGGTGTTTATATTGAAAATTTTGCTCAGTATAATGAGTTATATGGATCAATTGGAGCACTATTAATTTTATTATTTTATTTATGGCTTAATGCTAATATTTTGTTATTAGGTTTTGAGTTAAACATGTCTTTAAAACAACTACGTAAAAGTTTTTAATTATGAAAAAGAGTATCATTATTGTAATCGTATTAATCTTTGGTTTTTCAGTAAACGCACAAGATATTTTAGGAAAATGGAAAACCATTGATGACGAAACTGGAGAGGCTAAGTCCATTGTTCAGATTTACAAAAAAGACGGAAAGGTTTTTGGTAAAATTATCGAGATTTTTAATAAAGAAAGACGTGACTTACCTTGCGTAAAGTGTAAAGGTGACGATTATAATAAACCAATTTTAGGTTTAGATATTATTAAAAGTATGACCAAAGATGGTAAATACTTTAAAAACGGAACTATCGTAGATCCGCAAAATGGTAAAGAGTACGATTTAAGACTAATCGTAACAGATGAAGGAAAACTTCAGGTTAGAGGCTATATTGGTTTTTTCTACTCGACACAATATTGGGAAAGAATACAATAATATATTAATTAAACACAACAGCCTAACCTTTGCATTTTATAGATGTCATACTGCCAATACCATTAGAAAAGCGTTTTACATATAGTATCACGCAAGCAGAAAGCGAGTTTTTAACTATTGGTATGCGTGTGTCTATCCCTTTTGGGAAAACAAAAATTTACACAGGTATTGTAGCTGCAATACATCAAACAGCACCTGTTATATATGAGGCTAAAGAGATTCATCAAATTTTAGATGAACAACCCATTGTAACCCAAACACAATTACAATTGTGGCATTGGATAGCTAAATATTACATGTCTACAGAAGGCGAAGTAATGCGTGCAGCTTTACCAAATGCTTTTTTGCTTGAAAGCGAAACTATAATAAGTAAAAACAATGCTTTAGATTTAAATGAGAACGATTTAAAAGACGACGAGTATTTGATTTACGAAGCATTGCAGCATCAATCGTCGCTTAAAATTCAGGATATTGCTAATATTTTGGATAAAAAAAATGTGCTTCCTGTTGTTAAGCGATTAGTAGAAAAAGAAGCCATTATTTTAAATGAAGAAATCTACGATAAGTACAAACCAAAATATGTTAGGTATGTTAAGCTGACAGAAGCATACAGCTCTCAAGACGCTTTAAATCAATTATTAGAAACGTTAAGTAATCGAGCCAAAAAGCAACGTGACGTTGTGCTTACATTATTTTCTATTTCGGCAAAGACCAAAAAACCTGTTAAAGTAACAGATTTAATTACAGAAAGTCAAGCGTCATCTGCAACCGTAAAGGCTTTAATAGATAAAAATATTCTGGAGGATTACCATATCCAAACAGATCGCGTCGTTTATGATGGTGAAGATACTGAGGATTCAAAAGCATTAAATCAGTATCAAACTGAAGCATTACAAGAAATTCAGACCAGTTTTCAAACACAAAATGTTGTGTTATTACATGGTATAACATCTTCCGGTAAAACAGAAGTATATGTAAAACTAATAGAAGCTACTATAAGTAAAGGACAACAGGTGTTGTATTTATTGCCAGAAATAGCATTAACAACACAATTAGTAACACGACTTCAAAATTACTTTGGAGAGCAGGTTGCAGTGTTTCATAGCAAATATTCTGCTCATGAGCGTGTGGAGGTTTATAATCAAGTGCTAAATAATTCCGCGAAAGCGAAAATAATTTTAGGAGCACGATCGTCCATTTTTTTACCATTTAACGATTTGGGTTTAATTATCGTCGATGAGGAGCATGAGTCTTCCTTTAAGCAGTTTGATCCAGCACCACGTTATCATGCCAGAGATGTCGCTGTAGTTTTAGCTTCAATATTTAAAGCAAAAACACTATTAGGAAGTGCAACTCCAAGTATTGAAAGCTATCACAATGCACGAGAAAAAAAATACGGTTTAGTCGAAATAAATCGACGATACAATAACGTTCAATTACCTGATATCGAGCTTGTTGATATTAAAGATAAGCAGAAACGGAAAAAAATGAAAGGTCATTTTTCTGATAGATTAATAGAAGAAATGACTGAAGCTATTGCAGATGGACATCAGATTATATTGTTTCAAAACAGAAGAGGATATTCTCCAATTGTAGAGTGCAATACGTGTGGACATTCGCCACAATGCCCTAACTGTGATGTTAGTTTAACGTATCATCAATATCGCAAACAATTACGTTGCCATTATTGTGGTTATAATAGTGCTATGCAGTTAAAATGTATGGCGTGTGGTACACCAGGTTTAGACACTAAAGGTTTTGGTACAGAGCAAATAGAAACCGAAGTCAAATTGCTGTTTCCAGATCTTAAAGTAGGTCGTATGGATTTGGATACTACAAGAGGTAAGTTTGGTTACGAAAAAATTATTACAGCGTTTGAGCAGCAAGAAATTGACGTTTTAGTTGGTACACAAATGTTAACTAAAGGACTTGATTTTAGAAACGTAAAGTTGGTAGGAATTATGAATGCTGACAATATGTTAAACTTTCCGGATTTTAGAGCGCATGAAAGGAGTTTTCAATTAATGTTACAAGTTTCTGGTAGAGCAGGACGTACCCAAAAACAAGGAAAAGTATTAATCCAGACGTATAATCCTTACCATAAAATTTTGCAACAAGTATCTACCAATGATTATATTGGAATGTATAAGGAGCAACTGGAAGAACGTTATAACTATAAATATCCACCATTTTACAGATTAATTAAAATTACGATTAAGCATAGGGATTATAATAAGGTAGATTTGTCAGGAGATTGGCTAGCAAAAGCATTAACACAGTTGTTTAAGCATAATGTTTTAGGACCAGAGTTTCCGCCAATATCAAGAATAAGAAATCAATACCACAAAAACATTTTAATAAAGATTCCGCAAGGTCAACCCTTAGGTAAAACTAAAGAAGCTATCAAAAAAGTACATACTAGTTTTGAGGCTATTGGTAATTTTAAAGGTGTTAGAGTTGTAATTAACGTCGATAACTATTAGGTTTAATTAACTATTAGATATAAAAAAACCTGCTTTTAAAAGCAGGTTTTTTTAGGGCATTATATTTTGTTATTAGATACTGTTTAAAGCATCTACTAATTGTGTTTTTTTATTTCTACTTAATGGGATTTCATAAGCACCAACTTCAACATTTTTACTGTTAAAGCGATCAACCTTGTCCAGGTTTACAATATAAGACTTATGGATTCTTAAAAACTTACCGTCAGGTAATTCGCTTTCAAACGCTTTCATTGTAGATAATACCACTAAGCTTGTGTCCTCAGTAACTAGTTTTACATAGTCACCAAGTGCTTCAATCCATTTAATATCTCTAATATAAACTTTACGCTTTTTAAGATTACTCTTAACAAAGATATGTTCTCCTTCTTCTTGGTTATAATCTAACTTTAATTTATGATGCTCTACAGCTTTATCTACAGCTTGACTAAAACGTTCTCTAGTAATAGGTTTTTGTAAATAATCAGTCGCATCATAATTAAATGCCTTAAAAGCGTATTCTGTTTTACCTGTAACAAAAACAATTTGGGGTTTATTGTTAAGTACGTCAAGTAATTCAAAACCATTTAAAACAGGCATCTCAATATCTAAAAAGATAAGATCAACTTTGTGGGTGTTTAAACCGTTTTTAGTCTCTAAAGCACTGCTATATTCAGCAATTAAATTTAGATGATTATTATTCTCTATTAATTTTACAATAGAAAGTCTTTGTATCGCTGAATCATCAACTACTACACAATTTAATATCATAGTATATGTTCTTTATAGGTTAAGTTATCGACAATAGTACAAAAAAAAGGGATTAAAACCAAAAAACATCGCTAAAATGTAAGTTTTAACATTTGATTAAGATTGCAATTCGGCTGTAAATTAAGTTTAAATTTAGATTAAAAACTATTTGTGGGATTAAATAAAAAGAAGTATTTTTGCACTCATTTTTAACACAAATAAATTAGATTTTTATGAATCATTATGAAACTGTTTTCATCTTAAATCCCGTTTTATCTGAAACACAGATAAAGGAAACAGTACAGAAATACGAAGAATTTCTTGTATCTAGAGGAGCAAAGATGGTATCAAAAGAAGATTGGGGACTTAAAAAGTTAGCTTACCCAATACAAAACAAAAAAAGTGGATTTTATCACTTATTTGAGTACCAAGTAGAAGGAGAGGTAATCAATCCTTTAGAAGTAGAGTTTAGACGTGATGAGCGTTTTATGCGTTACTTAACTGTAACTATGGACAAACATGCAGTGTCATGGGCGGAACGTAGAAGAGTTAAACTTAAACAAAAAGCGTAATTATGTCAAGTATAGAACAACAATCAAAAGGAAAAAAAGAAGGAGAAATTAGATATCTTACTCCTTTAAATATTGAAACTAACAAAAACAAAAAGTATTGTCGTTTCAAAAAGTCTGGTATCAAGTATGTAGATTACAAAGATGCAGATTGGTTATTAGGATTTGTTAACGCTCAAGGTAAAATTTTACCAAGACGTTTAACAGGTACGTCATTAAAGTATCAAAGAAAAGTGTCTGTAGCTGTAAAAAGAGCACGTCACTTAGCTTTAATGCCATACGTAGCAGATTTATTAAAATAAAAATATCATAACAATGGAACTTATATTAAAACAAGACGTTGAGAATTTAGGATTTAAAGACGATGTTGTAACGGTTAAGAACGGTTATGGTAGAAACTTTTTAATCCCTACAGGTCATGCTGTTTTAGCAACAAAATCTGCTAAAAAAGTATTAGAAGAAACTTTAAAGCAACGTGCTTACAAAGAGTCTAAAGAAGTTGAAGAAGCTAATAAAGTGGCTGAAGCAATTAAAGCTTTAGAAATCAAAATCGCTGCTAAAGTTGGTCAAGGAGACAAATTATTTGGATCTGTAAACAACATTGACGTTGCTGAAGCATTAGCTAAAGAAGGTCAAGACATCGATAAAAAATACATTTCTGTAACTACAGTTAAGCGTTTAGGTAAATATAACGCAGCAGTACGTTTACACAGAGCTGTAAATGTTGATTTAGAATTTGAAGTTGTAGCGCAAGCATAACTTAGATTTGTTAACAATAAGTTAATAAATTATATCATAATTTTAAAGCCACTCTATTTAGAGTGGCTTTTTTTGTTATATTTTTGTTAAATATTATGCATGCATAATGTCTAACAAACACACAACACAATGAAAAAACTAAATTTAACTATAGCTTTATTGCTATTTACAGTATTAAGTTTTGCACAAGTTACCACAGCTAATATTAAGGGACTTATTACAGAAGACGCTAATATGCCATTATTTGGAGCTAATGTTGTAGCTATCCATGAGCCAACAGGAACAAAGTATGGTGCAATTACAAATTTGGATGGTCGTTACAATTTACTTAACCTTAGGGTTGGAGGACCATACAAAGTATCTATAACCTATGTTGGTTTTAAAGATCAAATTTTTTCTGATGTATATTTAACATTAGGTAAAACAACAAATTTAGATGCGGTTATGAGCTCTAGTGAAGTATCGCTAGATGAGGTCGTAATTACAGGATCGTCTTCCGGAACGTTTGGAAGTGATAGAACAGGAGCAGAAACAAGTGTTGGACGACGTGAATTAACTACGTTACCAACAATTTCTAGATCAGCTTCAGATTTTACTAGATTAGAACCGTCATCATCAGGAAACTCTTTTGGAGGTAGAAACGACCAGTTTAATAACTTTACACTGGATGGAGCAGTATTTAATAATCCGTTTGGATTAGATGCAGCAACTCCTGGAGGTCAAACAGACTCACAACCAATATCTTTAGATGCTATTGATCAAATACAAGTATCATTAGCGCCTTACGATGTGACATTATCTGGTTTTACAGGTGCAGCAGTAAATGCAGTAACAAAAAGCGGAACTAATGAGTTTCACGGTACAGTTTATGGTTTTACAAGAAATGAAGACATGACTGGTGGTAAAATACGAGGAGAAGACGTTTTTCAATCAGATTTAGAGCAAAATCAATACGGAATTAGTATTGGAGGTCCAGTAATTAAAAACAAATTATTCTTTTTTGTAAACTTTGAAAAAGATGAGCGTTCAGATTTAGGAACAAACGGATTTGCCCCAAATAGAGGTACAGGAGCAATTAATGAAAGTCGAGTAGAATTAGAAGACTTATTAACTGTACAAAATGCATTATTGGATTTAGGATATGATCCAGGAAGATTTGAAGGATTTAATTACGACTCAAACTCTACTAAAGGATTATTTAAATTAGATTGGAATATCAATGATAATAACCGTTTAGCGGTAATTTATAATTTTTTAAATGCCTCTAAAGAAAAGCCAGCCCATCCATCTGCATTAGGATTTAGAGGTCCTAATACTAACACATTACAATTTGAAAATACTGGTTATGAAATTAATAACAATATACAGTCAGTACAAGTTGAGTTAAATTCTACTTTATCAGGAAATGTGACTAATAAATTTCAAATGGGTTATACGCATTTTGATGATTTTAGAGACGCATTATCTTCGCCAGCACCAACGATTACAATTACAGATGGTGGATCAAACTATATAATTGCTGGTCATGAGCCATTTTCAATTAATAATAGATTAGACCAAAAGGTGTTTCAGTTTTCTAATAATTTAAATTATGTAGAAGGTGATCATACATATACTGTTGGTTTTTCATATGAAAAATTTCAATTTGATAACTCTTTTAATTTAGGTGCTTATGGTGCACAAGGGGTTTTCTTCCCAACTACAACAATGGATGATTTCCAAAACTTTGTGGATTCTGGTCAATTACAAAATTTATTTAACGAAGCTGCTGCTGCAGATGCAAGTTTACAAGCAAACGGAGAAGGTGTTGCAGGAGGATTTGCTCTAGCAGAAACTAATGTTGGACAATTAGCATTTTATTTACAAGATGAATGGAATGTTACAGAAAACTTTAAATTAACCTATGGTGTAAGATTTGACAAACCATTATTTTTTGATTCTTCTACTAAAGCACAAGAGGTTATTGACAGAGCATGTTGTTATGCTCCAGATATTGAGTATATCAATCCAAATACAGGAGAAGGTGTGTTTTTAGATAACACTAAAATGCCTTCAAACAAAGTATTAATTTCTCCAAGAGTTGGTTTTAATTACGATGTAAAAGGAGATAACAGTTTTCAAGTACGTGGTGGAACAGGATTATTTACTGGTCGTTTACCATTTGTATGGTTAGGTAACCAAATAGCTAATCCAGAGGTTTTCTTTTACCAAATGGTAGATCCTGATTTTAAATTCCCACAAGTATGGAGAACAAATATTGGTACAGATTACAGATTTGAAAACGGTATTGTAGCAACAGGAGATATCTCTTACACAAAAGATATTAATGGAGCGCATGTACAAAATTGGGGATTACGTAATCCTTCAGGAGTACTTAATGCACCAGGAGACACAAGACCAATTTATACTTCAGGTGACATTATTAATAATGCTTATGTATTTACAAATTCGGATAAAGGACGCGTTTGGAATTTTACAGCAAAAGCGCAAAAAACATTTGATAACGGATTGTATACAACTATAGCATACAACTATTTAAATTCAAAAGACGTAAACTCTATCGAGGCAGAAATCACTGGAGATGCTTTTGCATTTAACCCAGTAGTTGGTAATGCTAATAACGACGTTTTGTCTTACTCTAAATATGGAGACACACACCGTTTTATTGGTGTAGCAAGTAAAAAGTTTACTTATGGTAAAGACAAATGGGCTACTACAATCTCTACATTTTTTGAATACGCACAAGGTGGACGTTTTAACTACACTTATGGAGGAGATTTAAATGGAGATGGATCTAATTTAAATGATTTATTATATGTTCCAACTTCTTCAGAGCTGCAGCAAATGCAATTTTCTGGAGCAGGACAAGCAGAAGCTTTTGAAGCGTTTATCCAGCAAGATGATTACTTAAGTGATCGTCGTGGAGATTATGTAGAGCGTTACGGAGCATTAGCACCATGGAGAGGACGTTGGGATTTAAAATTATTACAAGACTATAAATTTAACGTTGGTGGTGATAATTATAACACAATCCAATTTAGCGTTGATATTTTAAACTTAGGTAACTTATTAAATAGTGATTGGGGAGTAGTACAACAACCAACATCTGTACAACCAGTTGGTGTAGATGTAGATGCATCTGGAGTACCAACCTATACATTTACAGGTGTAACCGAAACTTTTTCATACGATACAAGTCTTTTATCAAGATGGCAAGCACAATTTGGAGTTAGATACATTTTCTAGTCCATACGTCACAGATATTTTTTAAATTTGCGCTCCTTTATAGGAGCGCATTTTTTTTATACTAAAAAATACAAAAAACAATACTCAATGAAATTATTAAATCGCTTTCGCGGAAATCAAGCCATTAAGCCACTATATTTTTTACTAATTGTAATTAGCTTTATATCGTGCAAAAATAATAAGCAAGAGGTAACGGTTGTAAATGAAACAGCAGTAACAATACCAACATCAAAACCTTCTGCTTTAATTAACGCTTTTAAATATACACCAGACCAAAATGTTATTATCAGTGTGCATAGAGGTGGTAAAGGGTTAAAACATTATCCAGAAAACTGTTTAGAAACCTTAAAATATATTAACGATAGTATACCTGCTATTTATGAAATCGATGTCGCACAAACTAGAGATAACGTATTAGTATTAATGCATGATAATACATTAGAGCGTACAACCACAGGGACAGATAGATTAAATAAATATACGTTTGAAGAGCTTCAGGCTTTTAATCTACAAGATGATTACGGTAATGAGACTACTTTTAAAATTCCAGCTTTAAAAGACGTTTTAGTATGGGCTAAACAAAACAATGTCGTATTAACTTTAGACAAGAAAAAAAGCGTGTCTTTTGATGCTATTGTAGCATTAGTAAAACAAGTAGAAGCAGAAGATGTATCAATAATTATAACTTATGATATGGAGCAAGCAACAGAAGCACATAAATTAGCACCTAATTTATTACTATCTGTTTCTGCCAGAAATCAAAAAGAATTAGATTGGTTATTACATTCAAGCATACCAACTCAAAATATGTTAGCCTTTACAGGTACTAAGTTATCACCAAATGACTTTTATAAAACAGTCCAATCTCATGGTATTAAAACTATTTTAGGAACTTTGGGTAACTTAGACAAACAAGCTCAAGCTAAAGGAGAAGTACCATATACCATATGGAAAGACAAAGGAATAGATGTTTTTGCAACAGACAGACCTTTTGAGGTCGCTAAAGCGTTAAATATTAAGAAATAGAAAAAATGAAGTATTCTAGACTTACAAAAGAACAATTTGAAGAATTACATAAAGAGTTTATAAACTTTTTAGCAACACAGACCATTACAGCAGACGAGTGGGAAACCTTAAAAAAGGATAAACCAGAAGTAGCAGAACAGGAGCTAGATGTTTTTAGTGATTTAGTTTGGGAAGGTGTGTTAAACCAAGTAAAGTATGTGGAGCAAATATCTGCACATAACTTACACTTATTTACTTTTAATGACGACCATATGCACGTTATAGGTATCAAGATAGATGGTCCAATAGATGTAACTACACCAGATGGTTTTAACTGGTTGCGCGAAAATTTAATGGACGACACAGTAACCTTTACACAAGGTAAAAAAGACTATTCTGAGGATAAAAACTTAGATAAATTTAAGCTTATTCAATCAGGAAGTGCTATTACAAAAGGAGAGTTGTATGAGTACATGAACAAGTTAATTAACTAAACAAGTCCTGAAAACGGTAGTTTAAAAAATAAATTAAAACCACTATTTTTGTTATTCTGTATAAGTACAGAATACGTTTAAAGTAACACAAATAAAACCCTTTTAATAAAAGGAATATATATGGCACAAAAACCAAGTATACCAAAAGGAACAAGAGATTTTAATCCAGAAGAAGTTGCAAAACGTAACTATATATTTAGTACTATAAAATCACAATTTCAACGTTTTGGATTTCAGCCAATAGAGACACCAAGTTTTGAAAACTCTGATACCTTAATGGGTAAGTATGGAGAAGAAGGTGATCGTTTGATTTTTAAAATTTTGAATTCAGGTGACTTTTTATCAAAAGTGGACGAGCCATTATATGCTTTAAAGGACTCAGCTAAAATAACACCAAGAATCTCAGAAAAGGCATTACGCTACGACTTAACAGTACCATTTGCTAGATACGTAGTCCAACATCAAAACGAAATAGAATTTCCGTTTAAACGCTATCAAATGCAACCTGTTTGGCGTGCTGATAGACCACAAAAAGGACGTTTTAGAGAGTTTTATCAATGTGATGCAGACGTGGTTGGTAGTGATAGTTTATGGCAAGAAGTAGAGTTTGTACAGTTGTATGACAACGTGTTTACAGCTTTAAAGTTAGAAGGTGCTACAATTAAAATAAACAATCGTAAAATATTATCTGGTATTGCTGAGGTTATTGGAGCAAGTGATAAGTTAATCGATTTTACTGTTGCTTTAGATAAATTAGATAAAATAGGAGAGGATAAGGTAAAGGAAGAAATGCTTGGTAAAGGTATTTCTGAAGACGGTATAGCTAAGCTTCAACCTTTATTTACTTTAAAAGGTGATTTTGGGTCACAAATAGAGAGTTTAAAATCTATTTTAAGTACCTCTGAAGAAGGTCAAAAAGGAATAGAAGAGTTAAGTTTTATTAATGAGGCTATAACTGCATTAGGTTTAAAATCTGCTAAATTACAGTTAGATGTAACGTTAGCTAGAGGTTTAAATTATTATACAGGAGCTATCTTTGAGGTATCTGCACCAGAAGGTGTAGCAATGGGATCTATTGGTGGAGGAGGTCGTTACGATGATTTAACAGGAATATTTGGTCTTAAAAATGTAAGTGGAGTAGGCATTAGTTTTGGATTAGATCGTATTTATTTAGTTTTAGAAGAATTAGGTTTGTTTCCAGAAACTATTACAAAATCTACAGAAGTATTGTTTATCAATTTTGGTGATAAAGAATCCTTATTTAGTTTAAAAGCAATTAAAGCTTTAAGAGCAAATAATATAAATGCCGAGCTGTATCCTGATAGTGCTAAAATGAAAAAGCAAATGAATTATGCCAATAAGCGTAACATACCATTTGTTGTTTTAGTAGGAGAGGAGGAACTTAAAAATAATCAATTCACTTTAAAAAATATGATTTCAGGGGAACAGGATAAAGTAAATTTAGAGGTGTTAATTACTAAGTTGAAATAATTGTTTCTTGGATTTTTCTTTAGACATAATTATCGATTTTGTTCTTAGATTTTCAGGTCAAACTATTAGATGGTTGTTTTATCTAGGAAAAATTAAGTTTAAAGATTTAAATAACAGTGTTTATAATTATATTTTGTCAGTACTTTTTATTCTGATAATAGTCATTATTCTTATTGCTTAAATAGTATAAAATTAAAAAGCCGAAACATATGTTTCGGCTTTTCTTTTTAGTGAATTATAAAATGATTTGGGGCAATACTTATTCAACTAAAACTTTCTTTGAAATTTCACCTTCGCTCGTTTTTAATTTGATGATATAATTTCCAGTACTTAACTCGCCAGAATTTAATTCTATATAATCTTGTGTGTTTATATCCTTAAAGTTAGTGATGTGCTGTCCTAAAATATTGTACAAATTAACAGACGTAATGGTGTTTAACTTAGGATTATTAATAACAATGTTTTGTAAGCTGTTAGAGTAGTAGACGTTAATGTCGTTCTCTAATTCAGTATCCTCTACACTTAAACTTTCTTGTTGGTTGCTAAATACCAATTCAAATCTGTTACTATGTTCTCCTGCAGGTAAATTAATTATAAAATCACCTTGTCTTAAATCATGATAAGTAGCATTTAAAACATCGTGTATGTAAATGTCAAGGCTATTTGGTACGTTTTCTAAAGCATCTAATGTAAGTGTATTATCACCAGCTGCATCTGTAATTAGACCTATTGGTAAAACCGTGTTTTGGTCTATAACGTTTGTCCCTTGTATGATATAGTTATTGTTATCAATAGTCCAATACATATCATCCATTTGAGCGTCTTTTTTCTCGCCATCATAAGCCCAATCATATCCTGGAGTCGCATGACTGTCTTGAGTTACTAACAATTGTCTGTGTATTCCGTTAACAGAATTTAATCCTAATCTAATTTTTAATCTAGAGTCAGAGTTATAATTATCTGCTACAGAGTTTTCAGAAGACATTCTAACAAACACAGATGATGATCCTTCTTTTTCAAAAACACGTTGGCTATTAGTAAATCTTAGTGTACCTGTGTTTTCACTTTTTACAAAAAATCCTTGTGCAACCGGAATATATCGACCTGGAAGTTTAGTAGGTGTACCACCTGTTGCTACCATAGGATCATTAGTACCATAACTTGCAGCAGGAGTTGCACCTGATAAATTATAGGTTGCATATCCACCTTGATAATCTGCTAGATTATGAGAGCCTCCTCCCCAATGTTCCCAAAAATATAATGTACCAGTCGTTCCACCTGCTCCTAATATTGTTGGTGCATTATCCATAATAAATTGATGAGCATCTATTGCAGATGCATATGGATTACCAATTAAATATTCGTTTGAAGCAGTTATAGGTAAAGTTATATCACCATTATTTGGTTTTCCTTGTAATACATAATTTTGTTCTAAAGCTACATTTCCGCTTGTGTTTGTAACTCCTTTCATTGTAAAGCCTTCACCAATTTGTAAAGATCCTGTACTTCTTACATGTTGCCAATCAGCATAAGCACCAGATTGGTTAGCGTATTTCCATATCCAATAATCTGCGATACCAATTGGTGTTCCAGAAGTACCATTATAACTATTAGTTATAAAGTTGATATTAGTTGGAGCAGCAGGATTAGTACCATCTTTATAAATTGTTGGTAATGTATAGCTGTTATTATTTGTAGTTACATTGCTAGTTCCAACAGGCGACGACCAATAGTTATAGGTGTATAAATCCTGAGTACCTTGTTGGTCACGCTCTAATGTTCCTGCACTTGTAACATCTAGATCACTATTTAATGTTTGGATTAATTGTGATTCGCCTTCTAAATCTATCTTACCATCTAATTTTAAATAGTGTGTAATAGTCAAACCATTACCTTGATTTAAACTAGTGTCACCATTTGCAGTTAACTTATTGCTTTCTACAAATAAACCTAAAACTGTTCTGTTTTGATTATTTCCAGAAGGAAGCGTGTTGTTATCTAGTGTTAAATTATGGTTGGTTTTAACAATATTCCAATCTATAGTTACACTAGGATCAACAATACTAGCTGTTCCAGGCATATATAACTCGGCTCCATTAACCCAAGTACTGTTATTATCCCAACTACCATCACTTGAAGTGTTATAAGGTAAAGGAGAGGATTGGTACTCTAAAGTAAATTGATTAGGATCTGTTAGACTACCTCTGTTACCATTACCAGAGACATCGTTAAGATGCGTTCCAATATAAGAATTCATGTTGTAATAAGCCTCTAGATTAGACCAGTCAACAACTTCAATATCATTTTTAGTTATTGCATTTGGGACTACAACACCATTTACAGCAGTGCCTGCTTTTTGCAATTCTTGATTCATGACATATCGTAATTGAGTCAAGGTTAATGCTTGGTCCCAAATTCTGATTTCGTCAATATCTCCTTTAAAAAAGTCTAAAATATTTAATTTATCAATATAAATTGCACCAATAGCAAACTCGGCACCATTAGGCGTTGGATTGACAATGGTTTTTGAATTATCTAAAACCCCATCAATATAAAGACTAGCAATGTTGTTATCGTAAATTACAGCTACATGATGCCAAATGTCGTTAGGTAAAGTTGTAATAGAATTTATTCGGTCTGTTGGATTGTTTCCTATTGAAAAACTTACAGTATTATTATCTGTTAAGAAAAATTTGTAACCATCTACACCATCATTTTTTGCAACTATTGTTTTGTCGCTAGCTAAGTTGTTAGAACCTTCAGGTTTTACCCAAGCCGAAGCAGTAAAGTCACCAGCTAAATCTACTTTATTACCTACTAAAGTAAAATTATCCACACCATCAAATCCTAAATGTCTAGATTTAACCTCTTCGTGTGCCACACCAAAAGTAAAATATTTAGTACCATCAAAATCATAAGTACCTTCTCTAGTGCCTTGACCGTTAAAAGTACTTGGGTCTAAAAATACCGTTTGTAAGTTAGTTGTAAAACCAGAATCATCTGATACAAGCATAACATAAGCGTCATTTCCTGTTAATGGAGGTAATCCGGTTAAATCAGTATCAAATACAGATACCTCAACCGTTCCAATATCATCTCCAGCAGTTTCTACAATTTTCCATTTTCTGTTCATTACATCTGTAATAGTTGTAATAGTAGCAGGTCCTAAGCTAACTGTAACAGATGCACCAGAAGTATTGGTGTTTTGACCATCATTACCCCAAACTAAAAACTCTTTGTCAGTACTAAATGAGCTAGAGTTTAAGTTGTTTGTTAAAGCTGTGTTAGTTAATGATATAGCTACAATGCTTGAGTTGTTAACGCTTTTAGATTGTTTTTGGATTAAATCCGAATCATCATCACGTCCAATTCCTGCAATATCATAATTAAAACCAGAATTTGCAGACACATCCCAAATTACGTTTCCATTGGAATCTACATAATCCTGAGACGTACCATTAATACCTAAGGTAACACCATATTTGATAGCTAAATAGGATTGAATTTTATTACGTTCGTCTAACAAGTTAGCATCATTTTTTCTTGAAGAAAAAGAGATAATTTCTACAATTCTAGCGTTAGCAGCAGCCTCATAACCTTCGCTTCTTCCAATCCAATAACGCGAATCATTAACATTAGAAAAATCGGCAACGTCATTGTGTACTGTTGCTACATTATTAGCATTATAAAATAACTCTTGTCTAGTTGCAGCAGTATTGTTTCTAGCATTTAAAATACCAACATTATTATAATTTGTAGTCGTGTTATTATCTGCGACACCATAACCTGTATATGGAGCCGAATTAGTTGTTGGTCCAACACAATAGGCAAAAACCTCATTAGTAAATCTAGCCGAATAACGACCATATCCAAAACCTGTAACGTCTTCTGTATCTGTAGCTAAATCTTCGTCACCACAGAAAATGTCCATGTTTCCAAAAGAGGTGTTAATGTTGTTATCAGGTAAAACAACAGCAAACATATCCTGAGTGTAAAACCCAGAATCACTCTTTAAAAAGTCTCCATTAGTATTATCAAAAGAGTAGTCATTATCTGTAGGAGCTAAGCTGTAAGAACTATCAAAATCTACAACAGCATTAAAGTTAACATTATAACTAGGATGATCTCTGTACGTAGGTTCTTGTCCAGCCATGTTTACTGTGGCATGATTAGTATTAGCTTGATCATACCAAGTTGTTAAAGGTTGGTTGTCGCTAAGTCCTGCTCCATCATTTGCTTTTAACCACGTTTCAAGATTAGATGTTACACCTCCAGGACCTTGTGCTAAAGGCGTATTTCCATAACCCTGAACGTAAAAAGTATAAGGATTTTCATTTGAATCGTCATTAGCAATAGTAATTATTGCAGATCTTAATCCATTTGAAGAAGGATCAAAGGTGATGCTAAAAGTTGTATTACTTCCTGAGGCAATTGGAGTAGTTGGAATACTAGCTAAGGTGAAATCCGAAGCATTTGCTCCAGTTATACTAACATAAGGTAATCCACCTGTTAATGATAAAGGTAGTGTACCATCGTTGTTAATAATAAACATATTTGTATTACTACCAGAAGCAACATTAATAGACCCAAAATCTGTGTCATCTGTTGTGCTAGGTGTATTATCTCCACTATTAATTGTTGTACCATTTCCTGTAATATTAATTTCAGGTAAAGGCGTAGTAACCGCAGTTAATGAAATATCATCAATAGCCATATCACTTCTGTAATCAGTTCCTGTGTTTCCAGAAAATCTTATATTAATAGATTGCCCAACATAAGCGGTCAAGTTTATTGTAACTAAAACCCATGGAGATCCATTATTGGTTTGTACTTGATTACTTTGTGACCAAAGATTAACTGGGTATGTTGTACCACCATTTGTACTTAAGTCTACATTTAGAGTTCCCATGTTAGCACCATACATATGATGGTAAAATGAAAATTGAGCAGAAGTCGCTCCTGTTAAATCAAAACATGGACTTAATAAGTTTGCTGTTCTGTTGTTATTGCTAGATGCTTCAGTATATAAATACCAATTTCCGCCATTAGCGTTAGAAGGTCCAGTATTACTAGATGGTGTCCCAGTTGAGTTTCTTGTCCAATTTAAATTTTCACTAGTATCCTGTGTCCAACTTCCTAAACCAGATTCAAAACCTTCGTTATAAGGAAAACTACTTACTATAGAAGAGCAACTAGTTGCACAACCTCCAGATACATTGAAAAATTGAGTGACACCTCCTGGTGTTGCTCCATTACCTGAGTTTGTTAATACAGTGGTACCACTAGATGTAATGGTTATATTAGATGTCGTTCCATTCCAACCATCATTATAAGTATCATAAAGCACTGCGTAATAATTAATACCATCTGCTATACAACCTAAATCTAATGTAGTGCTGTATGAGTTATTAGCACTACCATCAAAACCATTATCAATAGTGGCTAATAATGTGCCTCCAGGATTATAAATTTCAACTCTGTTTTCAGAGGACCAACTTGGCCAATTTACAGAGACTTGTACAATAGACGTCTGAGCAAACGTATTACATAAAGTAAATAGACTTATCAGTAATATATGTTTCTTACTTAATAAGTTAGCTAATAAAGCTTTAAAAGTAAAGGTTGTCATAAGCAGGAATGTGTTTAGTTTGGGGACTAATTCAAAATTCGAGGTAAAACTATCGCTTTATTAGGTAAAATACAAATATTTTCGATGAAATGTACTTTTGAAGATTTTTTTGAATCATTTATAGGTTTAAAAGCATAAAAAAGGGTGTAAAGTATTTTGTTTTAGATTAAGGTGAAATAAAAAAAACCAAGACATCATGTCTTGGTTTTTTTGTTAATAAGAATAAAGTAGATTTGGGCTATATTATTCGATTAAAACTTTTTTAGATAGTTTACCATCTTCTGTAATTACTTCTAAAACGTAAGTACCAGTGCTTATTTTGTTCGTTTTTAATTCGATTAAACCTGTAGATTCAAAATCATTAAAAGAAACAATTTCTTGTCCTAATATATTATAAAGACTTACTGTTTTTACATTTTCTAATTTAGGGTTATTTACTACTATAGTATTAGATCCATTTGCATAGTAATAATTGATTGTTGTTTCTATTTCAAAATCTTCTGTAGACAATGAGTTAGATACTTGACTAAATCTTAAATCAAATCTATCCAAATACACTCCTGTTGCTAAGTCTAAAGCGACGTCGTTTTGTCTAAGATCATGGTAAGTATTTGTAACGTTGTCATAGATATAAATTTCTAAGTCATCTGGAACATTTTCTAAAGCATCAATTGTTATGGTGTTTATTCCATCAGTATCAACATGAATTCCTAAAGGTAAAATAGTTGCGTAATCAATAACATTAGTACCTTGTATTGTATATTTATTATCGCTAATCATCCAATACATATCATCCATTTGCTCTGTTTTGGCTTCACCATCATAACCCCAATCATATCCAGTAGAAGCATTAGTATCTTCTGTGACTAATAATTGTCTGTGTACAGTGTTAACAGAATTAAAGCCTAATCTAATTTTTAATCTGTCATCTGCATTGTAACTATTAGATGTTGTTGCAGCATCAGCAGTAGATCTTACAAATACTGAAGAAGCTCCTTCTTTTTCAAAAATACGTTGTCCATTATTAAATCTAATATTACCCGAGTTTTCACTTTTTACAAAAAATCCTTGAGACACTGGAATATAGCGACCTGGTAATTTAACAGGTGTACCACCTGTAGCGACTAATGGATCATTGGTACCATAGCTTGCAGCAGGAGTAGATCCTGATAAATTATAAGTAGCGTAACCACCTTGGTAATCTGCTAAATTGTGAGATCCTCCTCCCCAATGTTCCCAAAAGTATAATGTTCCGGTTGTACTACCAGCACCTTCTATTGTTGGCGCATTGTCCATTATAAATTGATGCGCATCTAATGCTGATGCATATGGATTACCAACTAAATATTCGTTTCCTGCAGTAATAGGTAGGTTAATATCTCCATTGTTTGGTTTTCCGTTAAAAACATAGTTTTGTTCTTGAGACAAATCATTACCAGTATTTGTAACTCCTTTTAAAGTAAACCCTTCTCCTGTTAATAAAGAACCTGTGCTTCTAACATGTTGCCAGTCTGCATAAGCTCCAGATTGGTTAGAATATTTCCATATCCAATAATCTGCAATACCGATTGGTGATCCTGAAGTACCATTATAACTATTTGTTATAAAGTTTATATCAACCGGATTATTAGGGTCAGTACCATCTTTAAATACCTGAGGTAAAGTATATGCATTATTATTAGTACTATTATTTGTTACACCAACTGGAGAAGACCAGAAGTTGTAAGTAAACAAATCTTTAGTCCCTTGTTGGTCACGTTCTATTGATCCTGTACTTGATGGGTCTAAATCACTGTTTAAAGATTGAATTAATTGCGACTCACCTTGTAAATCTATTTTTCCGTCTAATTTTAAATAGTGAGAAACTGTTATTCCGTTACCTGTATTTAAATCGTTATCACCATTTACAGATAATGTGTTATTAATAACATTTAAACTTAATACCGTTCTGTTATCATTGTTATTAGCTGGTAGGTTGTTGTTGTCTAAAGTTACGTTATGACTTATTTCAACAATATTCCAATCTACAGTAACATCTGCATCTACTATTGATGTAGATCCTGGAATGTAGAAGGTATTACCATTAGTCCATGTGCTATTATTTTCCCAATCACCAGATGCACTTGTTGTGTATGGTAAAGGTGCAGTCTGAAAGTCTACAGTATTTAAGTTTTTTAAAGCACCTTGTATATTGCTTCCTGAAGCATCGTTAGTATTAGTATAGGTGTAAATAGACATTGGGTAGTATCCTTTTAAATTACTCCATGGTAATGCTGCCACTTCATTATTAGTAATTGTATTAGGTATTATTTTTCCGCTAGTAAACGAACCGTTGTCTTCAATTTCTTGATTCATTAAGTAACGGATTTGATTAATACTTAAATCAGTATCCCAAACTCTAATTTCATCAATGTTTCCTCTAAAAAATTGTGTAGTTGACGTTTTTGATGCGGCAGCTACTAAAAACGAATCGTCTGTGTTTAAAGGAGCAGATTTGTTTGCAGATTTATCTAGTACACCATCAATATATAAAAATAATCTTGTGCCATTATAAATAAATGCTATATGGTGCCACTCATTATCAGGAATGCTTGTATTACTAGTTAATACTTGATTACTACCATTTTTCCAATACATTCTAATACGATTATCATTTAGAATTTGAAGGTCGTATCCTGAGTTAAAAGGATTATTTCTTTTAGAAATAATAGATTTTGTTCCAGTATCACTTGCTTCTCTTTTTATCCAAGTTGAAAGGGTGAAACCAGAAGGGTTTAAATCTAAATTATTGTCCATGTCCATGTAGCTATTGGCTCCATTAAAATAAACAGATCTTGTTACTTCTACTTGTGATGCATATCCAAATGTTATGTATTTTGTTCCATCAAAATCGTAGCTAGTCTCTAGATTAGTCCCATTTAAGGTCATTAATCTGTAGTCAGCAGTTGGGTCAAAAACAGGAGTGTCCGAAATAAACATATAGTAACTACCTGGAGGCGTAATATTTCTAATTGCATTTTGAGGTATTGAAACTTTTACTTCACCAATATCACCACCATTTTCTACTACTTTCCAAATACGTTGCATACCTAAAAAACTAACTAAAGTTGATAGGCCTGGTATACCACTACTCATGTCAACACTTATTACCTCTGGAGCTGCATTTAAATCTGCATTATTGTTTCCCCATGTTAGGTATTCGCGATTATTTAATGACACAGGGTTTGACGCTTTGTTTAAGCTATTAGTGTCGTAAATGTCAGTTAACCCTATAGTAATTAACCCTCTAGTTTCTCCTGTAGCATCTAATTCAGAATTTATACTTCTTGATTGTCTTTGGTCTAACTCAGCACTATCATCACGTCCAATTCCTGCAATATCATAGTTGTAACCAATATTTGCAGATTGATCCCAAATTACATTTCCTTGACTATCAACATAATCTTGAGAGATACCGTTTACACCTAAAGTGATTCCATATTTTATACCTAAATACGACTGTATTCTGTTACGTTCTTGTGTTAAGTTGTTGTCTGATTTTCTAGAGTTATAAGTAATTACTTCTGCAATTCTACCATCAAAACTACCATTCCAATATTGACTTCTACCTAACCAATATCTACCATTATTAATAGTTGCGTATCTTGAAAGGTCATTAGTTTCATTTCCAACTTGATTGGCATTAAAGTACAACTCCATATTATTGTTAGCATTGTTTTGTCTAACATTAATAATTTGTATTTGATTGTAGTCAGTCCCTGAATTTGTATCAGCTATTCCGTAACCATTTTCGGTTGGATTTGATGGTGTTTCACTGGTAGTACCTATGCAAAAGGAAAGACGTTCATTAGTTACTCTTGCTGTATAAGACCCATATCCAAATCCTGTAACATCCTCAGTAAAACTATCTGTTAATGGATCCGATCCAGTAAAAGTATCCAAAGGTATCATTGAAGTTGTAATTTCTGGATCTGGCATTAAGACTACAAAAACATCATTAGTACTAAATCCACCAGTTCCCTTTAGCTCATCCCTATTTGTTAAATAGGTCATATCTGCTTGAGAGGTATTGTTGTTGTTTTCAAACTCGATTACTGGGTTGAAATTCATGTTTTTTGAGGCATTATTTCTGTAAACTGGTTCTTGTCCAGCAACAACAACTTCTGCATTATTTCCTTTTCCGTTATCTACCCATTTACTAACGTTTGCACCATCTAATCCATAATTAGATCCATCTAACTGATCTGCTTTTAACCATAAGTCTAAATTACTAACGACACCTCCAGGACCAGTAGTTGGTGTATTGTAGGTTGTACCAGTAATTGTGATATCATCTATCATCACAATATCTCCAGTGTCACTAGCGTCACATCTTATCCTGAATGTACCAGATCCTACTATAGGAAAATTAAAATCAGTAGCCATTAACGTTACTGTTTTACTATAAAAAATAGTTGAATTACCTGATTGAAAATCTGCATTTTTACTAGCAACGTTACCACTAACAAATCTAGCAACAGTTTGCCAACTACCGCTTCCAAATAAATTTCCAGCCTTATATTCTACAAAGAAGTCCTCACCATTTTCCATACTATAACTTGTAAAGAAAAATTTAAAATCAATTTTATCGTAGATTCCAACGTAAAAAGAAGGCGAAGTCATTGAGGAATTGTTTCCTAGATTATCTCTTAACCAAAAACTAGAGTTACCGCTATAGGCAAATAAAGTATTTGTACCTCTGGATGCTTGCGTTCCACCAGACCAACCTTGTGATCCAGATTCAAAATCATAAAATCCTAAAGTTGTTTCGGTTTGAGCCAACACATTATAGCTGTTACCTAAGCTGAATACAGCTAAAATAATAAGTAGGGTTTTGTTGAAGGTAAAGTTTTTCATAATTTAAAAGGTTGATTTGAGGGGAAATCTTTTTTGTTAATATGATGTAAAATTAAATTTAAGCAAGCACTTAATAGGTTGACTTTAGTTAGAAAGCATTTATCTGTCGACGAATGGTTAGTTAGTTGCTTTAGACCGTTTTCAGACTATTTATTGCTTGCTTGTAGGTTGTTGTTGGTTAAAATTTAATTAGTTTTTGAGTTTGAATAAACGTGTTTTTAGAATCAGAAATTCTTAAAAAGTAAGGAGCTTGTTCTAAGCTTTCTAATTGATTAAGTCTAATTTTTCCGTTAATAGGTTGCGTTATCTTATTGTATATCACTCTACCATTTAAGTCAAATATTGAAACAGATATAGTTTCGTTATTTAATCTAGTTGGAAGTTTAACATCAATAAACGCATTAAAAGGATTAGGACTAATAACTATATTATCATTTGCAAATTCAGTAACTCCTAAAGTTTCAGTTTCGTCAGATCCATTACAGTCTTCATCAATTCCGTTTTGCGGAATCTCAGTAGCTCCAGGATAAACAGTGTCATTAGTGTCGTCACAGTCCGTATTATCTGTTACATAGCCAATAGGCTGCGTACATGTTAATATTGAGTTACTTGCGTCTCCAAAACCATCTTCATCATTATCTGCATAGTATGTGTTAGTAGCAGTTGTTACAGTGATGTTTAAAGTTTGATCTGCATCACATCCAGAACCAGTTACTGTAACAGATGTATCTCCATCTGCACCATTATATGTTACACTGTTTACTGACCATGTGTAGGTCTCGTTAGAGCAAATAGTAACATTGGTAATTACAGGTTCTGGAGGTGTTCCTGTTACAACCCAAGTACAAGTACTAGAGTTGTAAGTTGCTGTCTCATAACAAGCAGTTGTTGGAGCATCTTGTTGTAATATAGTAACGGTTGCAGTTGCTGTATCTATATTAGCATTTGTGTCTGTAACGGTAAGTGTGACTGTGTTTTCTCCAATATTAGAGCAATCAAAACTGGTTTGTGATAGACTGTAAGATGCAATTGCACAATTATCTGTTGATCCATTATTAACATCAGCAGGAGTAATGGTTGCATTTCCGTCTTGATCTAATTGCACATTTATATTTTGTGTTATGGCAACAGGATTAGTTAAATCTTCAACAATATTCACGGTAAAAGAAGCTGTTTCAGTATTACCAGAACTATCAGTCACGTTGTAACTAATTGTTGTTATTCCGTTAGGAAAAGTATCTCCACTATTTAACCCAGTAGTATCTGTTCTGTTAGCTGTTAATGAATTATCACAATTATCCGTAACTGTTGGATCTGTCCAAGTTGGATTATTAGCACCACAAGTCAATGCAATATTTTCTGGTACATTAGCAAATACAGGCTTAATTTGATCTAATACAGTTATAGTAGCTGTACAAGTATCAGTTTGACCATCTGCATCTTCCACAGTTAATGTTACTGTAATAGGCGTACCAACATTAGAACAATCAAACGTGTCTATATCAATACTATAGTTTGTAATGGCAACATCGTCTGTTGATCCATTATCTATTTGAGATGCTGTTATTGATGCGTTTCCGGTAGCGTCCAATTGCACATTTATATTTTGACAATTAGCCACAGGTGAAGCAGAAGTCGCTAAATCAGAGGTAATACCTAATTTATCAATTGCAATGTCTCCAGACCATCCATCAACTGCGTTAGAGCTAGTTGTAGCACTTAATCTTAACTTAATAACTTGACCATCAAAAGATGATAAGTCCACAGTTTGAGTTTTCCAAGCCTCTGTATGGCTAGCTTGTTGACTTCCAGAAAGTGTATAATCACTTAAAGTAACATAGTTTGCACCATTATCTGTACTTACATCTACTGTTAATACGCCAATAAAGTCTCCAAACATGTGGTAATCAAAATTGAAAGATGCATTTTCTCTATCAGAAAAATCAATACATGGACTTAATAAACTAGCTGTTTTGCTAGGAAAGTTAGGGTCTGATGCTTCAATATAAATAAAGTAAGTACCATCTGATGATACAGAAGGTCCTGTGCCTGCAGATGGAGTAGAATTACCATTGGCTTCTTGCTGTTTAATTGTCCAATCAAAGTCGTCAGTAGGTGAGGTTTGATCTGTCCAAACACCTAATGTGTTTTCAAAACTTTCAAAATATGGGAAAGTAGTAATTGCTGTTCCTGTACAAGTCGTTGAGGTAGTTGTTGTGAAATTTGTTATTGCACTGTAACTAGAATTACTAGAAGTACACTTTGTTCTTACTCTAACATCATAATCTGTAGTCTCATCTAAGCCATAAATAGTATACGTATTTGTAGCAATGTCTGTAATAGTTGTCCATCCAGCAGATCCAGAACCTGTTTCTCTATATCTTAAATCGTAAGTTGCTAACACACCTGCATCCCAATTTACTTGCGCAGTTGCAGTTGTAATATTTGTTACAGTTACGTTGGTAGGAACAATAGGTTCACAAGCATAAGTGATACCTATAATTTTAAAGTCATCAATAAAAAAACCATCATTAGTTGTCGTATAATTTTCATTAACATTTAAAGCGTCAGTCCTGAAGTTAAATCTGATTTTTACATTGTCAGAATTTAAAATTGAGGCATAATCACTGTCAATTGAAAACTCTTCCATAACCCAATTATCCATTCGGTCACCATCATATATTTGCCCAGCACTATTAGCTTGATAGTTAGCATAAGTATTACTTTTGTTGTCATGGCTGGTTGTATTACTAGTCGCGTTAGGTTTTGTGTAATTTCCGCAAAGCGAAATCCAACTTGATCCACCATCTGGAGAAGCTAAAACTTCTGCAAAATCATAATTTCTTTCTATATCCCATTTAGAGTAAAATTGAATAGTTACTTCATCTGAATTTGAAAAATCATAGCTATTAGTCGTAGTTAATGTTTTTGAAGCATTAGCAGTATAAGATCCTGTGCTTATAGCACTACTACCATCATAAGAGTTTGATGTAATAGACCAACCTCCAGATTGTGTCCAACCATTTAATCCGTCTGTATCAGGATTGCTTTGGAATAATATAGTAGGTTGATAGTATTTTGTGTATTCAGCTTCATAGATAACTCCATTATCGTTTGATAACGCGACATTGTAGATAATTTTTTCGTTTGGAGAAATTCCAGTATTTAAATTTAAAGAAAAACTAACATTTCTTTGTTCAAGTACAGACATGCCTACTTCTGTTATTGGAGAAGCTATACTTGAAATGTTAGAAGATATTGGTGTTACAGTTACAGTAAAATCACTTGCTGTTTGTCCAATACGCTCAATACCTAATACAATATCATCACCAATTGCATTGCTAATTGTACTTTGAGTTAAATCGTGTAGTTTAGCATATTTACCTCCATAATAAGCAGTTGCTAAGGAGATACGCATAGAGTTTACAGCATTTAATCTTACGTTTGCATTATTAGGCCAAAATCCAGAACTGTTTGCACCATGTTCAGGTGTTGTTGCTAAAATAGCTTGACCAGAACCATTTTTCCCATTATTATCATTAGCTCCACCCATCATCCAATCATCTGGTAAACCATTAGATTCGTAAAAAATAGTTGCTCCGTAAAGGTATCTATTATACCTAGTCATTTCTTCATGCCATTTATAAAACTCATTTTCTCTACCAGAACTTAAAGTTGGTACACCACCATATGGATGCGGAACAGAATTAGCATAAGAGTGATTCCAAACACCTGTTTTAAAATTACGGTTAGTAATAAAATCTACCATAATTTGTGTCTCAGGTTCAGAAGCAGCAGATGGACCTCTATATAAATTACTTGTAGGAGATCCCGAAGATCCAACATCGTTATAATCCCAATAATAGTCAAAGTTTCGGTTTAGATCTACACCTCTTAATGAAGTCGAATTAGATGTACTTCCAGTATTTGGTCTTAAGTTTTTACGCTGCATTCCACCTCCTCCTGGACTTAAATGTTCATTCCAACGTAGACCGTCAGGATTAACTACTGGTACAAAATATAACTCGTTATTATCAACTAACTCTTTAATCGCGTCGTTTGTATTATAGTTTTCAATTAAATACCACATAAAATATATGTTATTCATTAAAGCACTTACTTCTCTAGAGTGTATCATAGAAGTAAATAATATTTGTGGTTTTGTACCTTCAGCAGTAGCGCTTTCGTTACCTGTAATACGTATATAGTTAATGGTTTGTGGGTTCCATCTAGATGTACCTTGTCCAGAATAAGTTAATCCGTTATTGGTAATTGTATTTTGTGGATTACCCCAAGTTTTTTTATTATTAGATGATGCATCTTGTCTAGCAGATACTATATTTAAGTTATTTGTAGCATCATAGGAATTCATATTATCCAGTTCGGTTAATACTTCGCTTATTGTTAAGCAATTACCCATTGATCCAAAATGAAAATTAGTTGGTTCTACCCAATTAAATTCGTCACACCCTGTATATTGTATAATATTGTCTTTAATAATATTAGATACCGAAGCTCTTAATTGACCTTGTGATGCATCACTATTATAAGTTTGTTTACTAGTTGTATTATTAGTGTCATTTTTAATTCTATCCGCATAAAATTTTGTTAAGTCATCAATCACGACTTCAAACTGTATATTGTTTTCAGATAATATATCAAGTTCAGTATCTGCTAACTCTAAAGTTAAATTATCATGATCATGAGATGCGCCACAATTTAAATCAATACCTCCAGTTGCAATGATACGTTTTGTAGCAGCGTCTGGATTTGTGATTTTAATTCTAGAATGTTTTTCTTGTGCAAAAGAAAACGTACAAGTAAGTGTAATAAGAATAAGTAATGTAATTTTATTCATTGTTGTTGGTTTGAGGTATAAAGGATTTTATAATTAGACCGCTAAACTAGGAAAAATATTACGAAAAACTTCTTTTAAATGCACAAAAACACGACAAAATACATCTTTTTAGCTTAATCAGTTGAAAATGTGTAATTTACAAAATGCTTTTTTTATCGATAAAGTGTAGTTTTTTGTAAAAATCTTCGATAAAATGCACTTTTTGTTAACTAAATATTATAATTAGCTGTTCTGAAATCATAAAATTATTCTAATTTTTAGGTAAAAAGTAAGAGGTTTCTTTACTTTTTATTGTCTTTTTTTCAATTGAATTTAATGCTAAAATTAGTATTCCAATTACCTTGTTTTTTTGTTTAATTAACAATTTTTAGCATGATTAATTTATAATTTCACGGAATACCGTTAGTTTATTTGTTGCTAAATACCTCAATTTTGTATCATAAGTGTATAACAATAATTTAATAGATGCATTAACTATGGAAAACGCTAGTAATATTAAAATAGAATTATTAATTAGAAAAGATGACACGACTACAAAACAGTTTGAGCTTACCCAATGTGACTATAATTTTTCGACAAATTATTATCAAGAGGAGGATAGTAGATCTGTAGAGGTTAATTTATCTGCCGGAATTAAAAACGGTTTAGATCCTTTGTTTATAGCTTGGATTACTAATCAACCAGGAACTTGGTCTGGTTGTATAACCATTTTTATTGATGATAGCAACCAACCTGCAGTGTCACTAAAGTTTGATAAAGCTACTGCTACAGGTTGTAGTCAATCTTTTAGTGAGTATAATACAAGTATTAACGAAACTTATTTTAATGCTCATTTAAAAGGTGTTGTCTTTAATGATTTGGCACTTAATTAATAGCTAATTAAATAATCAGATAAAAAGCCTTTAAGATTAAATCCTTAAAGGCTTTTTTATAGTTTTTCAAAAAATATAATTTAGCTTATAAGTTGTTTTCTAAAAACTCGCGTATTACTAAGTCCGTAAAAAATCCACTATGGTGTCCTCCCCAACAAGCGGTTAATGCAAATACGCCTGCTTCTAATGTTAAAGATTTTTTGTCTTCAGCACCTTCGTTTGGTATACAATAGACTTCAATGGAGTTAATACTTTCTTGTACTGCTTCTTTTCCCATATCATCACTACAAACTTCTTTTAATCCATCTGTAAGCCTTTGTAAACAAACGCTTGGTACAAATTTTATATAATCCATTTCAAAAGTATCCCAATTAATATTAATAGGTAAGGCTTTACCAACAATGTCGTTAATCTCTTTTTGATAATCTGATAAATATTGGTCTTCAATTGATTTTGCTGCTTTTTTTTCTTTTAATCCCATGGTAAATGTTTTAGGTGTTATTTATGATTCAAAGGTATTTTAAGAGGTTATAAATTTTACACCTCATTTAAGTGAATATTAAAACTCACGGAATTCCGTGAGGTAGTAGCTTTTAATTAGCTCTAATTTTACACTCTAAAAAATTAAAAGATGAGGATTGTAATAATACTAGGTATCTGCCTATTTGTACTAGTAATATTAGCCAAAGGATTTACCAGGCTAGTTGGAGGTATTTCTAAAAAGCAAGCATCAAATAATTTAGTGCAGTATTTAACCAGAGAATATAAAGGTGAGCTTAACTTTAAAAATTTAAACCG